>VBNP01000114.1:21499-22008 GCA_005877965.1 Gammaproteobacteria bacterium
TCGACACCCTGACCCTCACCGGTTATGGCAGCGCGCTCGCCAAGGGCATGTCGAGCGGCAAGCCGCTCGAGCGTGCAACACTCGCGGCCATGCGTGATGCCGCGGCGAAATTCCTGGTGCAGTTTCCGCAGCAGCCCGCCGGGCAGCAGCTGGCGCGCGAGGAGCCGCTGAGCGTGCAGTCGGGCGTCGACACCGCCGCCAATGTGCTGATCGAGGCGGTGCCGATCGAGGAGGCCGGTGCGCAGGAGGAGGCGGCAGCGCCGCCGACACCGCCGCCAGCGGCGGCGCCCGGCGCCGTGCCCGCGAAGCCGCCGGCATCGCCGGCCGACCCCCCCAAGCCGCCCGGCGCCTAGGGCTGGCGTGGCCGCTTCGACAGCAGCTTTTCGAGCAGCGTGACGCCTTCGGTGTCGACCGGCTCGCCGTTCAGCAGGCGCGGCGCGTAGCGGGCGCGCCTCACCGCGGCCAGCACGATCTTCTGCTGTGCGGCCGTGGCGTCGCTGCTGTTGGTG
>VBNP01000227.1 GCA_005877965.1 Gammaproteobacteria bacterium
CGCAGCTCCTGCTCGCTCGGCTTGCGGTCCTTCAGGTAGCGATCCGACACCGCCTGCTGCAGCACATTGAGGCGCGACAGCTCGAGCATCGAGGCGGTGTCACTGCTCTTGTCGAGACCTTCCTTGGCCGCCTGCTCGGCCACCAGCCGCGCGCGGATCAGGTTGTCGAGCGCCAGGTCGCGCTGCTGCGCGGTGAGTTCACCCGAGCTCTTGCTCGTGATCCCCTTGATGTAGAACTCGTAGAAACCCCGGCTGATGGGGCTGCCGTTCACGGTCGCAACCGGCGGCGAGGTGTCGGCGGTCGTCACGGCGCTCTTGGGCTGGCAGCCGCCGACAGCCGCGAGCGCCACGAGCAGGATACGGGAGTGGTTCATGCGGAGTTTTCCGGGGTGTTGCAGTTGGAACGGTGGGACCGCGGTCACGGGCCTTCCTCCGGGGTGCGCGCGATGATGTTCAGGGCGTGCACGGCCCCGCTCATGAGCGGCGCGACCGCAGCATAAACCAGCCGGTGACGCTCGAGCTGGGTGCGGCCGCGGAAGGCCTCCGACACCAGCGTGACGCGAAAGTGACCGCCGCCGCGCGCGCCCGGGTGGCCGGCGTGGCGCGCGCTGTCGTCGACTATCTCGAGCGAGGCGGGCGCGAGCGCGCGCTCGATCGCGCTGCGCAGCTGCACCATCACCGGCTCACTCATGGGGGGTTCCGGGCTCGGCGCGCAGGGCGCCCGGGCGGGTGTTGAGCCACAGCACCTGCAGTGCGACGAACACGAAGGTCAGGAGAGTCAGCCCGAACATCTTGAAGTTGACCCAGGCGCGCTCGCTGGCGTAGTGCGCCACCGCGAGGTTGAGTGCGCCGAGCGCGCCATAGAAGGCCGCTGACCACCCGTTGAGCCGCCGCCACAGCGCATCGCTCACCTGCGGCCGCTCCTCGAGCGCCGCAGCGAGGAGGCGCTGCGTGAGCGTGCGCTCGCCGATCCAGAAACTCGCGATGAAGGCGCCGCTCACCACCCAGAACAGCACGGTCGGCTTCCACTGGATGAAGAGCCGATTGTGCAGCAGCAGCGTCGCCGCGCCCAGAATCAGCACCAGCGCCGCCGACAGCGCATGCAGCCGCGGGATGCGCCGGTGCCGCAACCAGTCGAGGGCGAGCAGCGCCACCATCGCAGCCATGAGCACCGCGGTGGCCACGTACAGCCCGCGCAGACGATAGGTCACGAAGAACGCCGCGAGCGGCGCCAAGCCGGTAAGAGCCTGCATGGGGGCGGTGCGCGAGGATCCTTAAGTCGAGGGTGTACGCGGCAAACGGCCGCGTATATTGTCACGCGCCGCGCGTAACTTCCATTGGCACCTGGGTTTGGCCGAGTACTTAAAGTTGCACCCCGTTGATCCGCAGCTGCGCCTCATCCGCCGCGCGGCGGACGTGGTGCGCTCCGGAGGCGTCATTGCCTATCCCACCGATTCCTGTTACGCGCTCGGTTGGCACATCGGCGACAAGGGCGCGCTCGAGCGCGTGCGCCGTATCCGCCAGGCCGACCGCCATCATCACTTCACACTGGTGTGCGCGAATCTTGCGGAGGTCGGGCGCTTCGCGCGGCTCGACACCTGGCAGTTCCGCATCCTGCGCGCCTGTCTGCCCGGCCCGTACACCTTCCTGCTGCGCGCCACACGCGAGACGCCGCGCCGCCTGCAGCACGCGCGCCGACGCACCATCGGCGTGCGCATCCCCGCTCACCCGGTGCCGCGCCTGTTGCTTGCCGAGCTGGGCGAGCCGCTGATGAGCTCGACGCTGCTCCTCGCTGCGGATCCGCAGCCGCTGACCGAAGGGCGCGAAATCCTGGCGCGGCTCGAGCACGAGATCGACGCGGTTCTCGATGGCGGGGACTGCGGCATCGAACCGACGACGGTGGTCGATCTGTCGGTAACGCCGCCGGTGATCGTGCGCAAGGGCAAGGGCGATCTCGGCCCGATCACGGGGCGTGCGCTATAATTCAGCTCGTGAGCCACAGCCTTATCGGCGCGGGCCGCGCGCGCCCATCCGCACCCGCAGGCCCGCTGCGGCGACGCACGTGAGTTCGCCGGCGCCTGCGCGGCGCGTCCTGTCCGGCATGCGGCCCACCGGGCGGCTGCATCTCGGCAACTATCACGGCGCGCTGCGCAACTGGGTGGAACTGCAGTACCAGTACGAGTGCTTCTTCTTCGTCGCCGACTGGCACATGCTTACGACCGGCTACGACGAGACCGCGCAGCTGCAGGAGCACGTGCACGACGTGCTCATCGACTGGCTGGCGGCGGGCCTCAATCCCGGGGTCGCGACGCTGTTCATCCAGTCGCACGTGCCCGAGCACGCCGAGCTGCACCTGCTGCTGTCGATGATCACACCGCTCGGGTGGCTCGAGCGCGTACCGAGTTACAAGGATCAGCAGGAGCAGCTGAAGGAAAAGGATCTCGCGACCTACGGCTTCCTCGGCTACCCGCTGCTGCAGAGCGCCGACATCCTGGTGTACCGCGCCGCCTACGTGCCGGTGGGCGAGGATCAGGTGTCGCACGTGGAGCTCACCCGCGAAACCGCGCGGCGCTTCAACCACCTCTACGGGCGTGAGCCGGACTTCGAGGCGAAGGCGGAGCGCGCGGTGAAGAGTCTCGGGGGACGCAACACCACCACCTACCGGCAACTGCGCCGCAAGTTCCAGGAGACCGGCGAAAAGGAAGCGCTGCAGCGCGCCCAGGCGCTGGTGCACAGCAACAACCGCATCACCGTGGCCGATCGCGAGCGGCTGCTGGGGTTTCTCGAAGGCACCGGGGTGACGATCCTGCCGGAGCCGCAGGTGCTGCTCACCGCGACGCCGAAGGTCCCGGGGCTCGATGGGCGCAAGATGTCGAAGTCCTACGGCAACACCATCGGGCTGCGCGAAGAGCCCGATCAGGTCGTGCAGAAGCTGCGTGCCATGAAGACCGATCCGGCGCGCGTGCGGCGCACCGATCCGGGCGACCCGGAGAAGTGTCCGGTGTGGGACCTGCACAAGATCTATTCCGACGAGAGCACCCGCCGGTGGGTGAACGAGGGTTGCCGCAGCGCCGGCATCGGCTGCCTGGAATGCAAGCAGCCGGTGATCGACAGGATCGTGGAGGAAATCGGCGGCATGCGCCGGCGTGCCCAGGAGTTCGAGGACAACCCGGAGCTGGTGCGCGGAATCGTCGCCGAGGGCGCCGACAAGGCGCGCGAGGTCGCGCGCCAGACGCTCGACGAAGTGCGCCGCACCATGCATCTGCGTCCCGACTGACGGCGCGGGCGCGGCAACACACATGAAGCACAAACCGGACCTGAAGATCGTGGTTTCCAACACGCCGCCGCAGCCGGCTACCGCGGATGCGCCGCCGCAGCAGGCGGAGATGCCGTTCGCGGTCGTGAACGGCGAGCCGATCTCGCAGCTGCCACGCGACCTGTACATTCCGCCGCAGGCCCTGGAGGTGTTTCTCGAGGCCTTCGAAGGACCGCTCGATCTGCTGCTGTACCTGATCCGCCGGCAGAACCTGAATATTCTCGATATCCCGCTGGCGGAGATCACGCGCCAGTACATACAGTACATCGAGCTCATGCAGGACCTGCAGCTGGAGCTCGCGGGAGAGTATCTGGTGATGGCGGCGACCCTGGCGGAGATCAAGTCGCGCATGCTGCTGCCGCGGCCCAGGCTCGAGGCGCAGGCGGATGAGGACCCGCGCGCGGAGCTGGTGCGCCGGCTCCAGGAGTACGAGCGCTTCAAGCGCGCCGCCGCCGGGATCGACGCGCTGCCGCGCCTGGAGCGCGACGTGTGGCCGACCTCAGCCCAGCTCAAGGAACGGCAGCTGCTGGGCACGCTGCCGCAGATCGCGCTGCAGGAGATGCTGCTCGCCTTCAAGGATGTGGTGGTGCGTGCGCAGATGTTCGCCCACCATCACATTCAGCGCGAGCGGCTGTCGGTGGGCGAGCGCATGAGCGAGATCCTGGCGCTGCTCGGTGAGGCCGCGGGGTTCGTGCCGTTCCAGCAGCTGTTCCGGCCCGAAGAGGGGCGCATGGGTGTCACGATCACCTTCGCCGCGATTCTCGAGCTCATGCGCGAGGGCTTGATCGACATCGTGCAGACGCAGGCCTACGCGCCGCTGCATGCGCGCGCCACCAATCCGGGCCGCCTGCTGCACGTCGTGAGCGACCAAACGCAAGCGGCGGCGCCCGCCGGGGAGGCTGCACCCGGCACCCCGCTGCCCGCGCGTGCCGATGAGGATCTCGCATGAGTGAGTCGTACCTCAGAAACGTCATCGAGGCGGCGCTGCTGGCCGCGGGAACGCCGCTGCCCGTGGCGGAGCTCACGCGGCTGTTCGAGGACAGCGCCCGCCCGAGCGCGCAACAGGTGCGTGCGGCGCTCGCCGCCCTTGCGGCGGAGTACGCGGGGCGTGGCATCGAGCTGAAGGAGACCGCCAGCGGCTATCGCGTCCAGGTGCGCCGCGAGCTGGCGGGGGAAATCTCCCGCCTGTGGCCGGAGCGCGCGGCGCGTTACTCGCGGGCGCTGCTCGAGACCCTGGCGCTGATCGCCTACCGCCAGCCGATCACGCGCGCGGAGATCGAGGCGGTGCGCGGGGTCGCCGTCAACCCCAACATCATCAGGACCGTGATCGAGCGCAACTGGGTGCGCGTCGTCGGGCACCGCGACGTGCCCGGCCACCCGGAACTGCTGGCCACGACGCGCGAGTTCCTCGACTATTTCGGCTTGAA
>VBNP01000224.1 GCA_005877965.1 Gammaproteobacteria bacterium
CTGCTCGGCGCCGGCCCGGATGCCGCGCCGCTGGTGGATTTCGCCGCCCGCCTGGACTGGAAAGTGACACTCGTCGACCATCGCGCGGCGTACGCCGTCGCCGCGCACTTTCCCTGCGCCGAGCGCGTCATCCTCGCCCGTCCCGACGCCCTGCCCCGGACGCTCGAGCTCGCGCACTTCTGCGCGGCCGTCGTCATGAGCCATCACCTGCCCTCCGACCTCGCCTACCTGCACGCCCTCGCCGCGACGACCATTCCGTACGTGGGGTTGCTCGGCCCGGCCGTGCGTCGCGAGAAGCTGCTCTCGGAGCTGGGTGCCGCCGCGCACGGCCTGCGCCCCCGCCTGCATGCGCCCGTCGGCTTGCCGCTCGGCGGGCGTACGCCCGAGTCAATCGCGCTCGCGATCGTCGCCGAGTTGCACGCGTTCGTGCACCGGCCCGCCGCGCCTGCCGGCGCCACCGTGGCGACGAACCCGCTGCTCATGTCCAAAGCCGTATGATTTATATGCGAAGTCAGTAGCTTATGCGTTATACTTCGTGTCATATCTCGTAGTCTGCGGGGCTCATGAACGAGATTCAAATGATCCGGGCCCAGCTCACCGCGGAGCGCCAGCACGCCAGCACCGTGGCCAACGCCTGCGCCACCGCACTCGGGCGCCGCAACGCCGTCGCGTTGAGCAGCGGCCCGGCGCTGGAGGAATTCCGGCAGGCCTGCGTGGACTATCTCGTGTGCGTGCTCGCGTGGTTCGAAGAGCGCGACCAGCGCCTCAGCGACCTGTGGCACGCGCGCCTGGCACCCGCGGATGCCGGACGGCGCGCACTCGAGGACCTGCTGGCGAGTCCGGGGCGCAGCCGCGAGGCGCTCGAGAAGCTCGAAGCGGCCCTGGCGTGCACATCCGCACCTTCGCCAGGCAGCCGCGCACAGGAGAGCTGGCGGGAGTTTGCGCAGTTCTTCAACAGCGTGTGGAGCGCGCGCCGCGACGCCATCGACGCGTTGCTCGCGGCCAGTCCCAGGACCACCGACTGGCGCCTGATCGCGGGTATCGATGCCGACTCGATTATCGAGGAGCGCAAGCGCTACGCCCGCGTGAGCGCGACATTGCCCGGGGGCGCCTCGCTCGCCTTCCCGCGGCGGCGAGGCGCGTAGCCCGTGGCGGCATTCGAGGGCGGCGGCCGCGTGGCTGACGGGTTGTACGCGGTGGTGCTCGCGGCCGGCGCCTCTACCCGCTTCGGATCGGCCAAGCAACTGGTGCGCGTCGCGGGACGCCCCCTGCTGCACACGGCGGTGACCCGGGCCGCCGAGGTCACGGGGAACGCGCTCATCGTGGTCCTGGGTGCGGGGGCGGCCGAGCTGGCGCCGCTGTTGAAACACTCCCCCGGATCGATCGTCGTGAATCACGAGTGGCGCGAAGGCCTCGCCAGCTCGATTCGCGCGGGCGTCGCGCGGCTGCCGGCGAGCTGCACCGGCGTCATGCTGCTGCTCGCGGATCAGCCGGCGGTCAGCGCCGATGACCTGAAGCGCCTGGCCGGCACCTGGCGCAAGCTACCCCAGTACATCGCGGCCGCGCTGTATGCGGGAACCAGCGGCGTGCCGGCGATCTTCCCGCGCAGCGCGTTCCGCGATCTCGCCGAGCTGCGGGGTGACGTCGGCGCGCGCATGCTGTTGCGGCGCAGCGCCGACCGGGTGGTGCGGGTCCCCATGCCGAGTGCGGCGCTCGATGTGGATACCCCGGAGGATCTGCTGGCGCTGGAGGCGCCGAAGTGAGTTACGGCCGCGGTGGCCGGCGGCCTCAGGTACGCCCCTTGGGGCGTTGCAGCGCCGCGAGGACGCGCTGCGCCTGGACGAGATGGGGCCGATCTATCATCTCGCCGTCGAGGCTCGCCACGCCGACGCCGGGCGCGGCGGCGAACGCCGCCACCACGCGTCGCGCGCGCTCGCGCTCCGCCTCGGTCGGCGTAAACGCCGCATTGATGGCGGCGATCTGCTCCGGGTGGATGGCGAGCTTGCCGCTGAAGCCATCGCGGCGGGCGCTTTCGAGCTCCCGCTGCAACCCGGCCAGGTCGCGGAAGTCGGTGTGCACGCCGTCGATGGCCTGAACACCCAGCGCCGCGGCGGTGAGGAGGCAGGTGGTGCGCGCCAGTTGAAACGTGAACGTCAGCGCGCCGCCGCCGTCGCGCTTAGCCGAAGCGCCCAGCGCCGCGCTCAGGTCCTCCGCGCCCCAGGTAAGCCCCAGCAGCCGTGCCGCCGCGGTGCGCGCGGCGTGCAGCACCGCCGGATACTGGGGCAGTGCGAGCAGTCCCTGCGGCGTCTCGGTGGCAACGACCAGGAGGCGCGTCGTGCCGCCAGCCACGCCCCGCCGCGTCTCGAGCGCCGTGACGTAGGCTGCCGCCTCGACGATCTCCCCGGGCGCGGAGATCTTGGGCAGCACGATGCCATCGGGGAGCCGCTCGGTGCACACGCCCTCGAGGTCCTCGCGCAGCAGGCCGCTCGCCGGCGCGTTGACCCGCACCCACAGCTGCGCCCCGGAGCCGCCGGCTCGCGAGCGCAGCAGCTCACCCACGCGCGCGCGCGCGGCCGGCAGGTTCGTCGGGTCCACCGAATCCTCCAGATCGAGGATCAGTGCGTCCGCATCGGTGGCGAGCGCCCTGTCCTGCTTGCGCGCGCTGTCACCCGGAACGAACAGCAGCGAGCGCAGCGGCGCCATCTGGCGCTCGGCGCTCACGCCGCGGGCCTCTTCATCATCAGCGCCGTGCGGCGGCAGGACGCGACCTCCTCGTCGCGCTGGTTCCAGCCGCGGTGCTCGAACACGACGATCCCTGAGTCCGGGCGCGACTGGCTGTCGCGCTTCGACACCACGGTGGTTGCGACGTGCAGCGTGTCGCCGATCAGCACCGGGCGCGGGAAGCGCACCTCTTCCCAGCCGAGATTCCCCAGGGTCGTACCGTAGGTCGTGTCGTAGACCGACAGCCCGACCAGCAGGCCGAGGGTGAACACACTGTTCACGATCCGCTCTCCAAAGGGCGTGCCCTTGGAGTACTCGGCGTCCAGGTGCAGGGCGGCCGGGTTCATCGTGAGGGCGCTGAACAGCAGGTTATCGGTCTCGGTCACGGTGCGCCGCACCAGGTGCTCGAAGCGCTGCCCGACGTCGAATTGCTCGAAATAAAGTCCCGCCACGTTCGCCTCCCGAGAGTCCGGCTCTAGTGTTGCATAGGCTCATAACCCCAGAAAGAGGCTCACCCAACCAGACGGTATTTAGAGGCCCGCAACCGCACGCCTATAGTCGGTCGGCATGTACCGGTACGACGAGCTGGATCAGGCGTTTGTCGATCAACGCGTCGCGGAATTTCGCGATCAGACGCGCCGGCATCTCGCCGGACAGCTTTCCGAGGATGAGTTCCGCCCGCTGCGCCTGCGCAACGGGCTGTACATCCAGCGGCACGCTCCCATGCTGCGCATAGCCATCCCCTACGGGCTGCTCGCCTCGCGTCAGCTGGCCAAGCTCGCCGACATCGCGCGTCGCTACGACCGGGGCTATGGTCACTTCACAACGCGGCAGAACCTGCAGCTGAACTGGCCGAATCTCGCCGACGTGCCGGACATCCTGGCCGAGCTCGCGACCGTGCAGATGCACGCCATCCAGACCAGCGGCAACTGCGTGCGCAACGTCACCGCCGATCACCTGGCCGGCATCGCGCGCGACGAGATCGACGATCCACGGCCCTACTGCGAGATCATCCGGCAGTGGGCCACCCTGCACCCGGAGTTCACCTACCTGCCGCGCAAGTTCAAGATCGCAGTGACCGGCTCACCCGAGGACCGCGCCGCATCCGAAGTGCACGACATCGGGCTGCACCTGGCGCGCGACGCACAGGGCAACATCGGCTTCACGGTGCTGGTGGGCGGGGGTCTGGGGCGCTCTCCGGCGATCGGGCAGGTGATTCGCGATTTCCTGCCCCTGGCCGACCTGCTGTCCTACCTGGAAGCGATCCTGCGCGTTTACAACCGACACGGCCGGCGCGACAACCTCAACAAGGCGCGCATCAAGGTGCTGGTCAAGACCCTGGGTATCGGGCGCTTCCGCGAGCAGGTGGAAGCCGGGTGGCAGCTCGCGCGCGCGAGCGCGGCGCGCCTGCCGGCGAGCGAAGTCGAGCGGGTGCGCGGTTTCTTCAGGCCGCAGCCGTACGAGGCACTGCCGGACTTCGATGCCACCGCGGGCCGCGCGCCCGCCTTCCAGGCCTGGTATCGCTACAACACCCGTCCCCACCGCGTGAGCGGGTATCGCGCGGTGTTCGTGTCGCTCAAGGCGCACGGACAGAACCCGGGGGACATGAGCTCTGAGCAGATGGAGGCCGTGGCCGCGCTCGCCGAGCGCGTGAGCTTCGGCCTCATCCGCACCACCCACAATCAGAATCTGCTGCTCGCCGACGTGCGGCAGGCCGACCTGCATGAGGTGTGGCTCGAGCTCCAACGCCACCAGCTGGCCATGCCGAACATCGGCACCCTCACGGACATGATCGCCTGCCCGGGGCTGGATTTCTGCTCGCTCGCCAACGCCGGCACGCTCGGGGTGGCGAAGCAGATCCAGGAGCGCTTCGACGATCTCGACTACCTGTACGACCTGGGTGACATCGAGATCAAGATGTCCGGCTGCATGAACGCCTGCGGCCATCACCACGTCGGCCACATCGGCATCCTCGGCGTCGACAAGCACGGCGAGGAGTGGTACCAGATCACCCTCGGCGGCTCGGCGAACGGCTTCACCGCGCTCGGTGAAGTCATCGGTCCGTCGGTGCCGAAGAACGAAGTCGCGGCGACCATCGAGCGAATGGTCGAGGTGTATCGCGCCCTGCGCGCCGAGGGCGAACGCTTCATCGACACCTTGCGCCGCGTGGGCCTCGGGCCCTTCAGGGAGAGCGCCTATGCGACGCATCCTGCGGCGGCGTGAGATCGTCGCCGACGACTGGATTCATCTCGGCGAGGAAGCCGCCGACGGCGCGGCGTTGATCGTGCCGCTCGCGGAGCTGCGCAAGGATCCCGGCCGCTGGCGGCAGTGGTCGGGGCGGCTCGGCGTGCGCCTCACCCCCATCGACCGGGTGGAGGAGCTGGCGCAGGAGCTGCCGCGGCTGGACCTGGTGGCGGTGGAATTTCCCAACCCCAGCGATGGCCGCGGGTACTCGGCCGGAAGGCTGCTGCGCGAGCGCCTGGGGTTCAGGGGCGAGCTGCGCGCCGTGGGCGCCGGCGTGCGCCAGGACCAGGTGTTCCTGCTCGCGCGCTGCGGGTTCGACGCCCTCGAGCTCGCCGATGGTGAGGATGCGGACGCCGCCCGTCGCGCGCTGCAGCGCTACGACGTCGCCTATCAGCCGGGATCACCCCAGACCGTGATGCGCAGGCAGCGCTTCCTCGCCTAGGGCCGCAGGCAGCGCTTCCTCGCCTAGGGCGCCGTGCCCAGCCATAGGCCTGCTAGCGCTGCGGCAGGGTGATGTCGGCGAACAGCCCCGTCACCTCCTCGGCGGAGGTGGCGCGGTGCGCCCGTTCCACCAGGCGCCGGTCCAGGTGCGGGGCGAGCAGCTGCGTAAACTCATACATGTACTTGCGCAGCAGCGTGCCACGGCGAAAGCCGATCCAGGTGGTGTGAGCCGAAAACATATGCGAGGCGTCGATCGCGGTGAGATCCGGATCGCGCTCATCGACCGCCATGTGCGCGACGATGCCCACACCCAGCCCCAGGCGCACGTAGGTCTGGATCACGTCCGCGTCGCGCGCGGTAATGGCGATGTTGGGCGTCAGCGCCGCACGGGCGAACGCCTGATGGAGCGACGAGGGTCCGGTGAAGCTGAACGTGTACGTAATGAGCGGGTACGCGGCCAGCGCCTTGAAGGTCAGCCGTGCGCCGTTGGCCAGCGGATGGTCCCTGGGCACGATGACGGTGCGATACCAGCGGTAACAGGGCAGCAGAGTCAGCTCGGAAAACAGCGCTTCCGAGCCGGTCGCGATGGCGCAGTCGATGCGATCGCTCGCCACCATCTCCGCGATCTGCTCGGACGTGCCCTGATGCAGGTTGAGGCGCACCTGCGGGTAGCGAGCGCGGAATTCCCGGATCACATCCGGCAGCACATAGCGCGCCTGGGTGTGGGTGGTGCCGATCGACAGGCTTCCCTTGCCCTCATCGCGCAATTCGGTCGACAGGTGCCGGATGCTCTGGGCTTCCTGCAGGATCTTGAGCGCCCGGTCGATCACCTGCTGGCCCGCGGGGGTGATGCGCGTGAGATTGCGTCCCTCGCGCACGAAGATCTGAAACCCCAGCTCGTCCTCGAGCAGCTTGATCTGCTTGCTCACGCCCGGCTGCGACGTGTGCAGCTTCTGCGCCGCCGCCGTAATATTCAGACCGTTCTGGCTAACGGCGGCGAGGTAGCGCAACTGGTGCAGCTTCATTGGCCCAAGCCTAACCCAACCGGCACCGTCCTGTTACCGCTCTATAACCGCCGCGCAGCCCCTCAGAAGCAATCATTCGTTCTGCGAGGCACCGGGGCGTCGTTATAGTCCGACGCATCATGGGAGAGCTGGCGGCGCTCGAACTGGAACACAAGGCGGCGGCGGTGCGCGCGCAGCTGGCCGGCGCCTTAGGCCAGCACGGGCGGCTCGTGTACTCGAACAGCCTGGGCGCCGAAGCCATGGTGCTCACCGACATCATCTGGTCGTACCTGCCGCAGATCGACGTCTTCAGCATCGATACCGGGCGCCTGTACGAGGAGACCTATGAGCTCCTCGAAAAACTGCAACGCCGCTATCAGCGCACCATCCGGGTCGTCTACCCCGACGCCCGGGCGCTCGAGCGGCTGGTGGCGCACCAGGGTGTGAACGGCTTCTATCACAGCCTCGAGGCGCGCCTCGAGTGCTGCCGCATCCGCAAGGTGGAGCCCTTCAAGCGCGCCATCGCGGGCTTCTCGGCCTGGATCACCGGCGTGCGCCGCGAGCAGTCGCCGGCCCGCGCCCGCGGCCAGGCGGTGGAGTGGGACGCCGAGCATGGACTGTACAAGATCAGTCCGCTCCTCGATTGGACCGAAGCGGAAGTGTGGCAGTACATCCGCGCGCGCCGCCTGCCGTACAATCGCCTCCACGATCGCCAGTTTCCGAGCATAGGGTGTTCCCCGTGCACGCGCGCGATCCAGCCCGGCGAGAGCCGCCGTGCCGGCCGCTGGTGGTGGGAGCAACCGGAGTCCCGCGAATGCGGCCTGCAGCCGAAAGCGCCTCCCGCGGCCGTGCCGGCCT
>VBNP01000115.1 GCA_005877965.1 Gammaproteobacteria bacterium
CCGTCGAGGTTGAAGGAATAGCCGGCGGGGATCACCAGCCCGACGATGGACTTGCGCACGCCCAGGTCCTCCAGCTTCGCGAGCATGCGCGGCAGCACCGTCTCGGAGGACGAGGTCCCCAGCACGATGAACAGCTCCTCGCGAATGTAGCGCATGACGGCGAGCACCGAGAACCCATGGAGCCTGGCGATCGCACCCAGCACCACCAGGATGAACAGCACGCAGGTGAGGTAGAAACAGCCCATGAGGCGGGCGAGCGCGACCAGCGATTGCGGCCCATAGCGGCCGACCGTGAAGGCCATGGCGCCGAGCGCGCCGAGCGGTGCCAGCCGCATCACGAAGCTGACCATGGTGAACAGCACCTGCCCGCTCTTCTCGATCACCTGGAAGACCGCGTTGGCGCGCCCGCCCACCACATGCAATGCGAAGCCGAACAGGATCGCCAGCAGCAGGGTCTGCAGGATGTCCCCACTGGCGAAGGCCCCGAAGAAGGTCGCGGGAATAATGTTGAGGAGGAATTCAGTGACGGTGCCGATCCCGCCCGGCGTGGCGTACTGGGCAATGGCGTGGGTGTCGAGCGTCGCCGGGTCGGCATTGACTCCCACGCCGGGCTTGAGCACGTTCACCACCAGTAGCCCGATGAGCAGCGCGAACGTGGTCACGACCTCGAAGTACACGAGCGCCAGGCCACCCGCCTTGCCCACGTCGCGCAGCTTCGCCATCCCGGCGATGCCGGTGACCACGGTGCAGAAGATGATCGGCGCGATGAGCAGCCGGATGAGTTTTATGAAGCCATCCCCGAGAGGCTTCAGGCTCTGCGCCAGGTGCGGCCAGAAGATGCCGAGCAGCACACCCGCCGCAATGGCGACGAGCACCTGCAGGTACAGTGTCCGCCAGACTCCGGCACGGCGCATATCGCGGCCCCCTGACCGAAAGCTGCCCGCGCAGCCGGCCGCTAGCCTACCGCGTCCGCGGCGCGCTTGTCCGCTTGCCCCACCTCAGGACATCTTCTCGAACTGCTGTTCTTCGGTACTGCCGGCGAGCGCGGTGAGCGAGGAGCTGCCGCCGCTCACCGCCTGGGTGACGGCATCGAAGTAACCTGCACCGACCTCACGCTGGTGCTTGGTGGCGGTGTAGCCGGAGGCCTCGGCCGCGAACTCCGCCTGCTGCAGCTCCACGTACGCGGACATCTGCTGCGCCTTGTAACCGCGCGCCAGCTCGAACATCGAGAAGTTCAGCGCGTGAAAGCCGGCGAGCGTGATGAACTGGAAGCGGTAGCCCATGGCGCCCAGTTCGCGCTGGAATCTGGCGATCTGCGCATCATTGAGCTTGCGCTTCCAATTGAAGGACGGCGAGCAGTTGTACGCCAGCAGCTTGCCCGGAAACTGCGCGTGGATCCCGTCGGCGAATTCCCTCGCCTCCTCCAGGTCCGGCCTGGCGGTCTCGCACCAGACCAGATCCACATGCGGAGCATAGGCGCGGCCGCGGGCGATCGCCTGCCCGAGTCCCGCCTTGACCGGGAAGAATCCTTCCGCGGTACGGCCCCTGGTGGTGTCGATGAAGGGCCGGTCACGCTCATCGACGTCCGAGGTAAGGAGACTGGCGCTTTCCGCATCGGTGCGTGCGATCAGCACCGTCGGCACGTCGCACACGTCCGCCGCCAGGCGTGCCGCGATCAGCTTGTTGATCGCCTCCTGGGTGGGCACGAGAACCTTGCCGCCCATGTGACCGCATTTCTTGGCGGACGACAGCTGATCCTCGAAGTGGACCCCGGCAGCGCCCGCATCGATCATCTGCTTCATGAGTTCGAAGGCGTTGAGCACGCCGCCAAAGCCGGCCTCCGCATCCGCCACGATCGGCTGCAGCCAGTCGATGCAATCGTCCCCTTCCGCATGGTGGATTTCATCCGCGCGGCGCAGGGTGTTGTTGATGCGCCGCACGACCGCCGGCACCGAATCCGCCGGATACAGCGACTGATCCGGGTACATCTCGCCCGCCAGGTTGGCATCGCCCGCTACCTGCCAGCCGGACAGGTAGATGGCATCCAGTCCCGCCTTCACCTGCTGCATGGCCTGATTTCCCGTCAGGGCGCCGAGCGCGTTCACGAACGGCCGCTCGCTCAGGTAACGCCACAGTTTGTCCGCGGTGAGCCGCGCGATCGAGTGCTCCACCGCAATGGTGCCGCGCAGGCGAACCACGTCCTCGGCGTCATAGGCGCGCCGCACGCCGCGCCAGCGCGGTGCCTCGCGCCAGTGGCGCCGCAGCTCATCGGCCGTGGGCAGGGATTTCGCGGCGTTCATGGACGTGCACCTCTCGCGCCTGCGGGTCGGACCGTCAGCTCAGCAGCTCATAGGCCGGGAGCGTCAGGAACTCGTCGAAGCTCTCGCGCTTGATCATCTGCTCGAACAGCCGCGCCGCCGTCGGAAACACGCCGTGGGTGAGCCGCGCCGCGCCGACCTCCTCGTGGATGCGGTCGAGCTCCGCGCTCAGCAGCCGATCGAAGCGCTCCACAGTCACCACCTGTCCGTCGCGGGTGCGCGCGCCGTGGCGCAGCCATTGCCACAGCTGCGCGCGGCAGATCTCCGCGGTCGCCGCATCCTCCATGAGGTGATACAGCGGCACACAGCCGTTGCCGCGCAGCCAGGCCTCGAGGTACTGCACACCGACGCGGATACAGGCGCGCAGGCCGTCCTCGGTGATCTCGCCCTCGGGTACCGTGAGCAGATCCCGCGGCGTCACGTTCACTTCCGCGCGCAGTACGCCGAGCTGGTTGGGACCGGGCATGACCGCGTCAAACGCCTCGCGGGCGATCTGCGCCAGCCCCGGATGCGCGATCCAGGTGCCGTCGTGCCCGGCGCGCGCCTCGCGCAGCTTGTCGGCCCGCACGCGCGCCATCGCGGCCTCATTCGCCTGCGGGTCATCGCGGATCGGGATCTGCGCCGCCATGCCGCCCATGGCGTGCGCGCCGCGCCGGTGACAGGTCCTGATGAGCAGGTCCACGTAGGACTTGAGGAAATGACGGTCCATGGTCACCGTCGCGCGATCCGGCAGCAGGAAGTCGCGGCGGTTACGGAATTTCTTGATGAAGCTGAAGATGTAGTCCCAGCGGCCGCAGTTGAGCCCGGCCGAGTGCTCGCGCAGCTCGTAGAGAATCTCGTCCATTTCAAATGCCGCCAGCACCGTCTCGATGAGCACCGTCGCCTTGATCGTGCCGCGCGCGATACCGAGCGCCTCCTGCGCTACCACGAACACCTCGTTCCACAGCCGCGCCTCCAGATGGCTCTCGATCTTGGGCAGATAGAAATACGGCCCGGTGCCGCGCCGCGCGAGCGCCTCGCAGTTGTTGGCGAGAAATAACGCGAAGTCGCACAGCGCGCCGGACACGGCCTCGCCGTTGATGCGCAGGTGCTTCTCCGGCAGGTGCCAGCCCCGCGGCCGCACGATGAGGGTGGCCGTGTGCTCGGCCAGCCGGTAGATCTTGCCGGTGGCGCGGTCTTCATGGCTGATGGTGCCCCGCACGGCGTCGTGGAGATTCACCTGGCCGCGGATCACGTTGTCCCAGGTCGGCGAGCAGGAGTCCTCGAAGTCCGCCATGAACGCGCGCACCGGCGCGTTGAGGGCGTTGATGACCATCTTGCGATCGACGGGGCCGGTGATCTCCACGCGGCGGTCGGCAAGGTCCGCGGGCACCGGAGAGATGCGCCAGTCGGCTGCGCGCACCGCGGCGGTGTCCGCCAGAAACTCCGGCAGCGCCCCGTCATCGAGCAGCGCCTGGCGCCGTGCGCGAGCGTTGAGCAACTCGAGGCGTCGCGCGTTGAAGCGCCGGTGCAGGCTCGCCAGCAGCTGCAGCGCCAGGGGCGTCAGCACCTCGTCCGCGCGTTCGACCTGCGGTCCCAGGATCTCGAGCTTCGGTCCGGTCTGCTCGCGCGAATATGGCCGCACTTGGCTCTCGGCGTTCATGAGGGTGAGCATACCCCGATTGAGCGGGAATTTGACTGTGGAAACTTCACACTGTTAATTTCACACGGTCGTTTCAACACTGAGCGGACGGGCCAAGCTGTGCCGGAGCTGTTGCGCAAGGGCCATCTTCTCGGCGCCAAGCTGCGCGCGGTACGCAAGCGCAACGGACTCACACTGGAGGAGCTGTCGGTGCGCTGTATCCAGCGCAATTCCGGCGTCGCACCCTCGGTCTCCTACCTGAGCATGATCGAGAGCGGCAAGCGCACCCCCTCCGGGGAGCTGCTCGAGCTTCTGGCCGCGGTATTTCAGCGTGCGCCCGCGTGGTTTCTGGACGAGAGCGCGGACTTCGAGCTGCCCGCGCCCGGCCCGGGGGGCGCCGCCGCGCGCGTCCCGCTCGAGCCGGCGTTCCTGTTCTCCAAGAGCCTGCTGCAGGTGGCGATCCCGGAGCTGCTCGCCCAGACCGGCACCAGCGGCCGGCAGCTCGCGCACCTTCTCATCCGCTCGCACCAGGAGATGTCACGCAATGATTTCCCCGACCTGGAACGCGCCGCCGACAACGTGGGCGAGCGGCGCTTCCCGCTGTCGGTCGAGGATCTGATGCGCTTGTGCCGGCGCCACGGGCTGGAGATCCGCTGGTTCGACCGCAAGCCGGTGCTGGCGCGCGACAAGGACCGCGAGGTGCGCAGCATGGTGCGCTCGTTCTTCGAAGCGCCGCGCGTGGTGTATGCCAACCGCGCCCTGCAAGCGGACCCCGCCCGGCTCAAGTTTGATCTCGCGGCGCACATCGCTCACAAGGTGCTGCACGGCGGCGACGGGCTGAAGTCCGCGCACGCCACGGGCGGGGAGATGGGCGGCAGTCCCGAGGGCGGCTCGAGCGCCGCCGGCATGAATGCCCAGGACGTGCTGCATGCGTGGCGCGACTTCGAGTGCAGCTTCTTTGCCGGCGCGCTGCTCGCGCCGCGCGTCCCGTTCCGGCGCTTCCTCGCCCGCGAGCGCTACCGGGTGGAGGCGGGCGCGAAGCTCGAGCTCACCCCCGCGGTGGTGATGCGGCGCATGACCAAGGTGTCTCCCTATCCGTATTGGCATTTCTTCGACGCCTACCCGCCCGGGTATCTGCGCGCGGTGTATCGCGGCAACGGCATCCCCCTGCCATGGGGAAACCTCGCGCAGGTGAGCGACCCGTGCCCCAACTGGGCGGTGTTTCGCATGATCGACGGCGATCGTGGCGCGTGCGGATCGCAGATCTCGGTGCTGCGCGACGGCGAGCGCTCGCTCCTGTACTGCTGTCACTCGCGCCGCGTTCATGACATGGCAGGCAACCCGCACGTGCTGTCGGTCGGCGTGGACCTGGCGCCGGCGCTCGCCTCGAACGGCGTGCCGAGCGAACCAGTGATCGATTCGATCCTGCGGGAGTGCCTGCACCGGCGCGGGGAAGCGCGTGTTCCGAAGGCGGCTGCGCAGATGCTCGACGCCGTGGCCAAGGTACTCAACATCGCCTGGATCGGGGACGCGCTCGCGAAGCCCGCGCGCATCATCTGTCCGCGCAGCAACCGCTGCCCGCGCCCCGAGCGCTGCGAAGGGGCGCGGTCCTCGCGTGCCCGCGAGATCGCGGACGTGCGCGAGGAGATCCTCGGGCGCGAGGCCTGATGGCGTAAAATGCAGCCACGGGAAGGCCTGCACAGAGGATGCACCATGCACCGGGATCGGGGCGCGCGCCTTGGCGCCGCGGCAGTGATGCTGCTCGGAGCGATGCTGCTCGCGCGCGGCGCGACCCCGGGCGTCGCCGCCGGGGCCGCGGATCTGCAGGCCGAGCGCGCCAGCATCGCCGCGTGGCGCGCCGGGCGCGTCAGCCGGCTCACCAGCGACACCGGCTGGCTGACGCTCGCGGGACTCTTCTGGCTCAAGGAGGGCGAGAACCGTTTCGGCCGTGACTCCTCGAATGCGCTGATCCTCGACAATCCCTCGCTCGCCGGCGCCGCCGGCTCGTTCGTGCTGGCCGGCCACCAGGTGCGCTTCGTCGCCGCTCCCGGTGCCGGCGTGACGCACGACGGACAGGCGGTCACATCGCTCGATCTCGCCTCCGATGTCCAGGGTGAACCCACGGTGCTCGCCAGCGGCTCGTTGCGCTTCTTCGTCATCGAGCGCGCCGGCAATCTGGGCGTGCGGGTGCGTGACCTCGACAATCCCCACCGGCGCAACTTCGGTGGGCTCACGTACTTCCCGGTCAGCACCGACTGGGTATGCAACGCTCGTTTCGAGCGTTACGAGCCGGCCCATCACCTGAAGATCGTGAACATCCTTGGCATGGAAGAGGAGGCACAGTCGCCGGGCGCGGTGGTATTCAGGAAGAACGGCCGCGAGTGGCGGCTCGATGCGGTGCTCGAAAACCCCGGCGACCGGGAGCTGTTCGTCATGTTCGCGGACACCACCAGCGGACGTGAGACCTACGGCGGCGGACGGTTCCTGTACATTCCGCTGCCCCAGGGCCAAACGGCGCTGGTGGATTTCAACAAGGCCTTCAACCCACCGTGCGCGCTCAATGACTTCGCGACCTGCCCGCTGCCACCTTCGCAGAACCGCCTGAAGCTCAGGGTCGATGCGGGCGAGAAGAAGTACGCAGGCGCCCCTGAGCATCGCTCCTGAGCTACGGCCGATGCCGGCGCTGCGCGCGCGTGAGCCTGATGCGCTCCACCACACGCTGGCGCGCGCCGGGCGTCGGGGTGATGCCCGCGGGCGCCGCCTGCGCCTGGAAGGTCGCACCCGCCGCGCCCGCCCTCGCCTGCGCCGCCGCACTCGGTGCAGGAAAGTCGATGAACGCATCGCTGCGGACCTGGGTGCCCGCATCGGTCTGCACGTAAAAGGGCAGGAAGGCGCCCGCCGTGCTCGCGAGCGCTTCGTAGTCGCCGAGAAACAGCCCCTGCGAATCCGGCGCGAGATCCAGGTCGAAGGGTCCGGACAGGTGTGACTCCCTGAAGGTGACACCGTCGCTGGAGGTGACCAGCCAGCAGTCGGTGAGGAGCGAGGCGGGCGAGGCGCTGTCGTTGCGCAGGTCGTAGTAGGTCACGCCGATCACACCGTCCGCGCGCACGTGAATGGTCGGGGTGAATGCCTGCACGTTGGGGTCGGCGTTGACCTGCACGGGCACCGACCAGCTCAGTCCGCCGTCCGCGGAGTGGGTCATCGCGATGCCATCGCGCCGCCCGCCGGAAAAGCGCGAGTCCTGCCAGGCGACGTAGATGATGCCGCCGGGACCGACGCTCACGGACACCAGATCGGAGCCGTCGCGCACCACCGCGCCGGTGTTCGGATCGGTGGTGCCGAGGGGCTGCAGATCGGACACCGTGACCGGAGCGGACCAGGTGGCGCCGTGATCGGTGGACCGTATCACCCGCGCCAGCGCCGAGGTCGCCCCGAGTTCGGTGAAGACGTCGAGCACCACGTCGCCGGGCAGCACCACCATCTGGTTGCCGAGGGTCTGACTCTGCGCACCCGGATCGTAGATGCTGCGGGCGGCCTGCCAGGTGGAGCCGGCGTTGGCCGTCACCGCAAAGTAGCTCGGCCCGCCCGTCTGCCCGGTGAGCCGGTCCCATACCGCGTACACGTAATTCGCGTCGGTCGAGTCGGCGCTGATGGAACCCTTGTCATTGAAGGCCGTCGAGCTGTCCTGGATGAGCGCCGTCGGCACGCTCCAGGTGAGGCCGCCGTCGTGGGATTGCGCGACCAGCATGGCGCTCGAAGAACCGGCAAGCAGCGCGGCGCCGGTGAAGGACAACGACAGGGCGTAGACCACACCCGTGGGCGAGACCGTGAGCCACACGTCGGTGGCGCGGGCATAGTTGCCGGCGTTGCCGGAGTTGCCGCCGGTGCAGCGCGAGAACGCCGCGTTCGACGTTGTCCAGGTCATGCCGCCGTCGAAGGACGCGGCGAGACCCAGGCCCTGCGCCCCGCCATCGGACCAGCGGTTCCGCTGCCAGGCGCTGATCAGGTTCACAGGGCTGGTCGGATTGACCGCCAGAGACGGCTCGGCGGCGGTGTCGGTGTACAGCGTTCCCGTGGCCGGCACGCCGTCGCAGCCGGGGCTGAACGTGGCGGGCTGTGAAACGCGCACCTGGGCGACGGAGGTGAACGGCGGTGGCCCGCCCGGCGGCGGCATGCTGCCGCCCCCGCCCCCGCCCCCGCCCCCGCCCCCACCGCCGCACGCCGCGAGCAGCGCGAGGTATGCGCCACCCGCCACGGCGTGATAGCGCGAGTCGAACAGGGTATTCAGCGGCGCCGACTCAAGTGGCGATGAAAATCGTGGCGGGATGCTCCAGGCACTCCTTGAGCGCCTGGATCATCGCAGCCGCGTCGTAACCGTCCACGAAGCGGTGATCGAAGGACGAGGAGAGATTCATGGTGCGCCGGATGGCGATGACGCCGTCCACGACCACCGGGCGCTCCAGGGCGCGGTTGACGCCGATGATGGCCACTTCCGGGGCGTTGATGATCGGCGTGCTGGCGATGCCGCCGAGCTTGCCGAGGCTGGTGATGGTGATGGTCGAGCCGGTCAGTTCTTCGCGCTTCGCCTTGTTGGTGCGCGCCGCCTCGCTCACCCGGCGCATCTCGGCCGCCAGATCCCACAGCGTGAGCGCCTGGGCGTCGTGCACCACCGGCACCTTGAGGCCATCCGCGGTCTGCGTGGCGACGCCCAGGTGCACGGACCGGTGACGCACGATCACGCCCCGCTCGGCATCGTAGTGCGCATTGCATTGTGGGAAATCCCGCAGCACCCGCACCAGCGCCAGCGCCAGGAACGGCAGATAGGTCAGCGCCGGCGCACCCGGTGCCAGAGTGCCGTTCAGATGGCGGCGCAGGGATTCGAGCTCGGTGACGTCGAGTTCCTCCACGTAGGCGAAGTGCGGGATGTTGCGCTTCGCCTCGCTCATGCGCTGGGCAATGACGCGCCGCAGGCCGATCACCTTGATCTCCTCCGTGGCGCCGCTCGGCGCGACGCGCGCCTCGGCGGCCCTGGCCGCGGGAACTGCCTTGGGCGCCGCCCGCAGCGGCGTCGGCTGCGGCGCGCGGCGCGCCACGTAAGCGTCCAGGTCCCTGGGCACGATCCGCCCGTTGGGTCCGGACCCGGCAATCTGCCGCAGGTCGATCCCGGCCTCGTGCGCGCGACGGCGAATGGCCGGGGAGGTCGCGACGCGGCCGGTACGGGCGGCGGCCGCGGTCTGGGTCGTGTGTACGGCCGCAGCGCCGTTACCGTTACCTGCCGATGCCGGCGCGGACTTCGCCGCCGGCGCAGGTGTGGCTCGCGCCACGGCGTCGGCCTCATCGGGGTGCGTGTCCAGCACGATCAGCTCCGCACCCACCGGCACCATGTCGCCGGGGGCTCCGGTCGTGGCCAGCACGCGACCACTCACCGGCGCCGGTACTTCCACGGCGGCTTTCTCGGTCATCACCTCGACCAACACGTCATCCTCGGCGACGGTGTCGCCGGGCTTCACGTGCCAGTTGACGATTTCCGCCTCGACCGTGCCTTCACCCAGATCGGGCAGCTTGAAGACGTACCTGCTCACGCCGCCTCCATTACCTGCTTCAGCGCCGCGGCAATGCGCGCCGGTCCCGGAAAATACTCCCATTCGAACGCGTGCGGATATGGAGTGTCCCAGCCGGTGACGCGCTGCACCGGCGCTTCGAGATTCCAGAAGCACTGTTCCTGCACCGTGGCCACGAGCTCCGCGCCATAGCCGCTGAAACGCGTCGCCTCGTGCACCACCACGCAGCGGCCGGTCTTGCAGACCGAGGTGCACAGCGTGTCCACGTCGAGCGGCGCCATGGTGCGCACGTCGACGATCTCCGCGTCCACACCCGCCAGCCGCACCGCGGCCTCGGCGACGTGCACCATGGTGCCGTAAGTGAGCACGGTGACATCCTTGCCCTCGCGCACCAGCTCGGCGCGGCCGATCGGCACGCGGTAGTGGCCATCGGGAACCTCGCCGCGCGCGTGCGCGCTCCACGGCACCGCGGGCTTGTGCGGATCGCCGTCGAACGGCCCGTTGTAGATGCGCTTGGGCTCGAAGAACACCACCGGATCCTCATCCTCGATCGAGCTGATCAGCAGGCCCTTGGCATCGTAGGGGTTGGAAGGCATGACGACCTTGATGCCGCACACGTGCGTGAAAATGCTCTCCGGGCTCTGCGAGTGGGTCTGCCCGCCGCGGATACCGCCGCCGCACGGAGTGCGGATGGTCACGGGCGCGGAGAACTCTCCCGCCGAGCGGTAGCGCAGCCGGGCGAGCTCGCTCACCACCTGATCGAAGCCCGGATAGATGTAGTCGGCAAACTGGATTTCCGCGACCGGCTTGAGGCCGTTGACCCCCATGCCGATGGCCGCGGCGATGATGCCGCCTTCCGCGATCGGGGTGTCGAGTACCCGATGCTCGCCGTACTTCCTCTGCAGGCCCTCGGTGACACGGAACACGCCGCCGAAATAACCGACGTCTTCGCCCAGGATGACCACGCGCGGATCGCGCTCCAGCATCACGTCCATCGCCGAGTTGAGCGCCTGCACCATGTTCATGCGCGCCATGCTTCAGCCCTTCTTCGCCACGGGCGGCGCGGCCTGCGGGCGCTCGGCCGCCGCCGCCGCGCTGCGCAGCGCGCGCAACTCATCGCGCTGGCGCACCAGGTTCGGCGGCATCTCCTTGTACACGTCTTCGAACATCGTCAGCGGGTCGAGCGCCGGCCCGGCGGTGAGCGTTCCGTACGATTCCGCCTCCTTCCAGCACGCGGTGACGTGCGCCTCGAGCTCCTTCTCGAGCCGGGCATGGCGCTCCGCGGACCACTCGCCGAGTGCGATCAGGTGCTGCTTCAGCCGCGTGACCGGATCCCCGAGGGGCCAGGCGCGCCACTCTTCCTTGGGGCGGTAGCGCGCCGGATCGTCGCTGGTGGAGTGCGCCGCCGCCCGGTAGGTCACGTGCTCGATCAGGGTCGGTCCGCCGCTCTGGCGCGCGCGCTGCGCGGCCCACTGTGTCACCGCGTATACCGCCAGGAAGTCGTTGCCGTCGACGCGAATCCCCGGCATGCCGTAACCCGGACCGCGCTGCGCGAAGGTCTTGTGCTCACCGCCCGCGAAACCCTGGAAGGTGGAGATCGCCCACTGGTTGTTGACCAGGTTGAGAATCACCGGCGCCTGGTACACGGCGGCGAACGTCATCCCGTAGTGGAAGTCGGCTTCGGCGCTCGCGCCCTCGCCGATCCAGCTGGCAGCAATCCGGTCTTCGCCCTTGATGGCGGCGGCCATCGCCCAGCCGACCGCCTGGGGGAACTGCGTGGCCAGGTTGCCGGAGATGGTGAAAATATTGCCGTTGCCCCAGTGATACATAATGGGCATCTGCCGGCCCTTGCACATGTCGTGAGTGTTCGACAGACACTGACACATGAGCTCGACGAGGTTACGGCCGCGCACCACGTGCAGGCCCTGCTGACGATACGAGGGAAACAGCATGTCCCCCGGCTGCAGGGCCATGCCCTGCGCCACCGCAACCGCCTCTTCGCCGGTGGACTTGATATAAAAGGAGATGCGCCCCTGCCGCTGGATCTTCTGCATGCGGTCGTCGAACAGACGTGTCAGCAGCATGTGGCGCAGGGCCACCTGCAGCTCCGCCGCTTCCAGGTGCGGATTCCAGGGCCCGACCGCCCGGTGCTCATCATCCAGTACGCGCACCATCTCCAGGGCGAGGCTCTCGATGTCGCGCACCGAGGCGGTGACGTCCGGGCGGTTCACCGCGCCTGCCGGGGATATCTGCACGTAGCTGAAATCCGGCTCCTGCCCCGGCCGCGCCGGCGGGGCAGGAACATGCAAGCGCGACCGTGGGGTCATGGGTTGTCAGGCCTTACGCGCGAGGGGTTGCAGTGTCGAGTATCAGTTCGGCAAGATTGTAGTCGCCTGACACGGGTAACACTACGCATGAAGCCCGGACACACCGCACCAAGGCTCGTGCCGCGGCACACGAGGCAATCCGGGCCGGCCGCCCGCACGCTGCCAGGGGGCGAGGCGGCCCGGTGCGCACAGTGGTGTCCGCCGGCAATTATTGCTATAGAGTGACGGTGGCAAGGACCCGCGCGGGGAATAACGTGCAGAAAAACCCTCGGACACCCGGTCGGACGCGGAACGGAAACGTGCTCCTGTTCGCGCGCAACTTCTTGCGGCACCCGCGCATGCTCGGCTCGATCGTGCCCAGCTCGCGTTTTCTCATCAAGCAGCTGCTGCAGCCGATCAACTGGGCGCGGGCGCGCGTTGTGGTCGAGTACGGTCCGGGAGTGGGTGGCATCACCGCCGAGGCCCTGCGGCAAATGCGCCCGGACGCCACGCTCATCGCCATCGAGATGAACCCGGACTTCGTCAAGTACCTGCGCGGCTCATTCACCGACGAGCGGCTGCGGGTGGTGGAAGGATCGGCCGAATCGGTCGATGAGATCCTGCGCCGCTTCGGCTACGCACGCGCCAACTACATCATTTCCGGCATTCCGTTCAGCACCATCCCGGCACCGCTGCGCGAACGCATACTGCGCAAGACCCGCGATGTGCTCGAACCCGGCGGCGCATTCCTCGTCTACCAGTTCTCCACGCGCGTGCTGCAGGACCTGAAGCGCATCTTCGGCTACGTGGGCCGCAGGTTCGAGCCGCTCAACGTGTTGCCGGCGCATCTGTTCATCTGTCAGCCCGGTACCGCCTGAGCGCGCTCCCGGGCGAGCGCTGTCTCGCGGGTGCCGTTGACAATGCCGCGCCCCGGCGAGGATCCTCTTCATCATGGCCGGCACGTTGTGGATCGGGACGCGTAAGGGTCTGTTTGCGCTGCGCGCCGATGGCGCGCGCCGCAACTGGAAACTCGCGGGCCCGCAGTTTCTCGGCCACATCATTCACCACGTGGTACAGGATCCGCGCGAGCCCCGGGTGCTGCTGCTGGCGGCGAGGACCGGGCATCTCGGGCCCACCGTGTTCCGCTCGACCGATCGCGGCCGCAGCTGGCGCGAGGCCACCCGACCGCCCGCCTTTCGCACGGATCACGGCGGCGAGGAGGCGCGCGCCGTGCAGCGCGTCTTCTGGCTCACGCCCGGCCACCACGCGCAAGCGGCGACCTGGTACGCGGGCAGTTCCCCGGCGGGATTGTTTCGCTCCACCGATGGCGGCGAGCACTGGGAACCGGTGGCCGGTTTCAACGACCATCCGATGCGCCCCAAGTGGGCGGCGCTCGGCACGCCGGACGGGGAGTTCCTGCACTCCATTCTCGTCGACCCGCGCGACCCGCGGCACCTGTACATCGCGATCTCGGTCGGCGGGGTGTTCGAGTCCACCGACGCCGGAGGCGACTGGACCCCGCTCAATGAAGGCTGTGAGGCGGACTTCCTGCCCGACCCGAGCGTGCCGTTCGGTCACGATCCACATTGCATGGTGCAGCACCCGGCCAGACCCGAGCGGCTCTACCAGCAGAATCACTGCGGCATCTACCGCCTGGATGGCCCGCAGCGGCGCTGGCAGCGCATCGGCAAGGCCATGCCAAAGAGGGTCGGCGACATCGGCTTTCCGATCGTGCTGCATCCGACCGATCCGGACACGGCGTGGGTACTGCCCATGGACGGCCAGAGCGTGTGGCCGCGCACCTCCGTCGGCGGCAGGCCGGCGGTCTACGGCACCGGCGATGGCGGCGCCAGCTGGCGGCGCATGGATCGCGGCTTGCCGCGCTCGCAGGCCTGGTTCACGGTGTTGCGTCAGGCCATGTGCGCTGACACTCACGCACGCCCGGGCGTGTATTTCGGCACCACCGGGGGAGAAGTCTGGGCCAGCACCAACGGCGGGGACGGTTGGCGCTGCCTCGCGCGCCACCTGCCGGAGATCTACTCAGTGACTCACGCGGCCTGAGCCATGAGCTGCACGGTGCGTATCGCCAGCCCTCTGCGCTCGTACACCGCCGGCGCCGCGACGCTCGCGGCCCGCGGCAGCACGCTCGCCGAGGTGCTCGCGAACCTCGAGCAGCGCTGCCCCGGCATCCGCTTCCGCATGATCGACGAGCACGACCGTATCCGCCCGCACATGCGACTGTTCGTCAACACCAGCGAGGCGCGTGAACTGTCGGCGGCGGTGCGCGAGGGCGACACCGTGCACGTGATCTGCGCGCTCTCCGGAGGATGATCCCGTGACCCTGACCGCGAGCGAGCGCGCCCGCTACCAGCGCCATCTGGCGCTCACCGAGATCGGCGCGGCCGGACAGGAGAAACTCAAGGCGGCCCGCGTGCTGGTGGTCGGCGCCGGCGGGCTCGGCTCGCCGGCCGCGCTGTATCTGGCGGCCGCAGGTTGCGGCACCGTGGGACTGGTGGACTGCGACCGCGTGGAGCTCTCCAATCTGCAGCGCCAGGTGTTGTTCGACAGCAGCGGCATCGCGCGCTCCAAGGCCGAGGCCGGGCGCGAGCGGCTCGCGAGCCTGAATCCCGAGATCCGGGTGCTGGCCCACGCCCTGGAACTGAAGGCCGCCAACGTGTGCGCGGTGTTCGAGGACTACGACCTCGTGCTCGATGGCACCGATCGCCTCAGCACCCGCTATCTGGTGAACGACGCCTGCGTCATTCTCGGCTTGCCGCTGGTGTCGGCGGCGATCCACCGCTTCGAAGGCCAGGTCATGACCTACGTGCCCGGCGGGGGGCCGTGCTACCGGTGCGTGTTCCCGCAGGCACCCGAGGGCGGGGTGGCCAATTGCGCGCAGGCCGGGGTCCTCGGCGTACTGCCCGGCGTGCTGGGCACGCTGCAGGCGACCGAAGCGATCAAGCTGATCACCGGCGTGGGCGAGCCGCTCACCGGACGGCTGCTGACCTACGACGCGCTCGAGATGCGTTTCCACGAGTTCCGCGTCGCGCGCCGGCCCGACTGCGCGGTGTGCGGCGACGCGCCCACGATCACCGAGCCCCGCGACCCGGCAGCCCTGCCCACCGCGGCCGGGCCCGCGGTGCGCCGCCTCACGGCCGCCGCACTGCACGAGCTGCTGCGCGACGCGCGCGCGCCCGCGCCACGCCTGGTCGACGTGCGCGAGGTGTATGAGTTCAGCGCCGGACACCTGGACGGTTCGATCAACATCCCGCTGGGCGAGCTGCCGGAGCGCCTGGCGGAGATTGCCCCGCACGAGGCCCCGGTGTTCATCTGCCGCAGCGGCGGCCGAAGCCTCGCCGCCTGCGAGCTGGCGCTGCGCGCGGGAGTCGCCGCACCCGCGAACCTGGACGGGGGCCTGCTCGCCTGGGCCGCCGAGGTCGATCCCGAGTTGAACGTGGCCTGAGAAGCCGCGGGCCAGATTCCACTCGCGACGCCGCCGCGGCCCGCTTCAGCCGTCGGGGTGAGCGCGCGACTTCGCGAACCAAGACGGAGGTTTGGGCTGGGGCGCCAGCTCGACGCGGGCCTTGATGAGCTCGAGCGCCGCCCGCGGCTCATCCACGAACTCGAACAGCTCCAGGTCCGCGGCCGCGATCGCGCCATGGCGCACCAGCGCCTCGAAGTTGACCACTTCTTTCCAGAACGCCGAACCGTAGAGGAACACGGGAATCGACCGGTCGAGCTTGTGGGTCTGCGCCAGCGTCAGGATCTCGAACAGCTCGTCGAACGTGCCGAAGCCGCCCGGGAACGCGACCAGGGCGCGCGCCAGGTGCGCGAACCACAGCTTGCGCATGAAGAAGTAGTGGAACTCCAGGCCCAGCTGCGGCGTGATATAGGGATTGGGATGCTGCTCCTGCGGCAGGCCGATGTTGAGACCGACGCTGCGGCCGCCGGCGAGCGCTGCGCCCCGATTGGCGGCCTCCATGATTCCCGGGCCCCCGCCTGAGCAGACGATGAGGCGCTCCCCGGGCAGCGAGCGGCTCCATTTGGTCACGAGCCGCGCCAGTTCCACGGCCTCCTCGAGGTAGCGGCCCAGGGGGCCTCCGGCGCGCACGCGCGCCGAGCCGAAGAACACCACGGTCGCAGTGACCCCCGCGGCACTGAAGGCGCGCAACGGCGCCAGATACTCTGACAAGATCCGCACCGGGCGTCCTTCGTCCGAGTCGAGAAATCCGGGATCGTGGTAAGCCAGCGGGGGTGTTGGCATCATGCCCTCGTTTCGTCCGGCAGGTGAGTGCGGAAGTCTACCCCAGTGAGGCGGCGGCATTTTGCAAGGCACGCCATGCGTTTGATGAGTGCCAGCCCGACGGCCGCGCTGCTCGCCGCGGCGGCGCTCGCCGTGCGCGCCGGCGCTGCCGCGCCGGCAGAGGCAGTGCAGAGTCTGCCGCGCCTGGACGCGCAGACCTCGCTCCTGGTGGTGGCGCCGCATCCGGACGATGAGACGCTGTGTTGTGCCGGCGTCATCCAGCGCGTGGTGCGCGCGGGCGGGCGCGCGAGCATTGTATGGATCACCAGCGGGGATGCCTCCGAGCTCGACCTGCTGCTGATCGAGAAGAGCCCGTTCGTAAAGCCCGCGACGGCGCGCGACCTGGCCGCGACACGCATGCGCGAAGCGCGCGCCGCGACCGCACGACTCGGCGTGCCCGCCGCAGGGCAGTTGTTCCTGGGCTATCCCGACCGCGGCGTGCTCAGCCTCCTGACGGACCACCGCGCGAGACCTTACACCTCCGGCTTCACGGGCGCGGCCGCGGTCCCCTACCCCGCTGCACTGTTTCCGGGCCACCCCTACACGGGCGAGAGTCTCGAGCGCGACTTCGCCGCGGTGCTCGCGCGCACACATCCGACGCTGATTCTCGCCCCGAGCCCCCGCGACAGCCATCCGGATCATCGCGCCGCCGGCCTGCTCACCGTCGCCGTCAGCACCCGCTACGGTGTGTTGTCCGGCGTGCGCTACTGGATCGTGCATGGCGGGGAAGGCTGGCCCACCCCGCGGGGGCTCCTGCCTGGCGTGCCGCTCACTGCGGCACCGCGCAGCCACGCTCTGGCGCTGGCGGCTTTCGCACTCGAACCTGCCGAGGAGGACCGCAAGCTCCAGGCAGTGCGTGCCTACGACACGCAGATGCGCACGCTGGCGCCGTTCCTGCTGGCGTTCGTGCGCAGCACGGAGCTGTTTGCCTCGCTCCCGGAGCCGCAGCTCGCGCCACAGTAGCGCAGGCGACGCGCAGCCTCAGCGCCAGCGATCGAGTTGGCGGTCGAGCAGGCCGGCGATGCCCTCGCGCAGGCGATCGAGCCAGGCGCGCTGGCGCCAATAGCGGCGGCTGAGCGCGCGCGATGCGGCAAAGTCTCCTTCAAACAGCGCCGCCGCCGCGTCGGCGACCCGTGCGTCGGCGATCTCCTGGTTGGCCTCCAGGTTCCAGCGGAAGCTCCAGCGATCGAGGTTGCTCGAGCCGATCGACACCCAGTCATCGCACAGGATCATTTTCGCGTGCAGCATGCGCGGCTGGTACTCGAATATCTTCACGCCGTTGCGCAGCATCTTGCCGTAGAACCGGCGTGCCGCCTGGCGCACCCACGGATGGTCGGTGCGCGCGCCCGGCACCAGCAGCCGCACGTCCACACCGCGGCGCGCCGCCCGGCGCAGCGCCTTGCGGAAGCGCCGCGAGGGTACGAAATACGCGCTCATGATCCAGGCGCGCGTCGCGGCGCAGTCGATGCGGCGCAGCACGCCATTGGCGAGCACCGAGCGCTGCCGCGCCTCGCTCAACGCCAGGCGGCCGGCGGCGCCGCCGGCGCGCGGCGCACTCAGTGGCGGGTCCGGGAGCGCCAGCTCCGGTCCGCAGCGCCGCCAGGTGCGCGCGAAGGCGCGCTGCCAGTCGGTGATCACGGGACCCTCGATCTCGACCATCAGCTCGCGCCACGGTCCGCGCGGGGCGCCGGGTGCGAACTCATCCGTCAGTCCGGCGCCGCCCACGAACGCCACGCTGCCGTCGGTTAGCAGCAGCTTGCGATGGTCGCGCAACAGGTTCGACAGCCTGTTCTTCAGGCGAAGGGGGTTGAAGAAACGCAGCTCCACGCCCGTATCCAGCAGCCGCCGGCGGTCGGCCCGCGTGAGTCCCAGCGCGCCGAACGCATCGAGCACCACGCACACGCGCGCGCCGCGGCGCGCGGCCCGCCCGAATGCTGCGATGAAACGCGTGGCGATGGCGCCCGAGCGGACCAGGTACATCTCCAGCAACACGTAGCGGCTCGCGGCATCGATCGCCTGCAGCATGCGCGCGAAGAACTCCTCGCCATCGTCGAGCAGCCGGAATTCGTTCCCCGGTCGCCACGGCCAACCCGTGGTTGTAAATTGATGGGGATCCCGGCCAGTCGTCATGAGTGAAAGCTAACGGTGCGTGCCGGATGCGGCGTCATGGTCTTCTTCCAGGGTGACCACGGTGCCGGCCACCAGATACAGGACTGCGAACCAGGCGAGACTTCGGGTGAGAAAGATATCGAGCGTGCGGTAGATGACCGGGATGTGAGCGTAGGCCTGCGTAGCCTGCACGCCGCCGATGAGGATCGCGGCGGCCGCGACCAGCAACAGCACCGGCCCGACCGAGGAGCGTGCCGCGCCTGGCCCGGCGGGTGCGGCCACCGGCGCGGTCAGGCGCCGGTACCACAGCGCCACTGCGACCAGTCCGAACGCCGAGCTCAGGTACTGCAGCACGTGGCAGACCGTACCGCTGTACCAGCCGAAGCTCACCGGCGCGCTGAGCGCCGCGACCCGACGGACTATCCAGCCATTGTCGTGGGTGAAGGAGTCCCACAACAGATGGGTCCACACGCCGAGGATGATCGACACCGCCGCCAGCGCCCATTCGAGCGGCCGCCCCTTAAATGGCGCGAGCGCGCTGAGGCACAGCCAGCGGGCCCGCGCGGAGAGCAGCGCGGTGAGCGGCCGGCGCAGCAGAAATACGCAGCCCAAAGCGGCATATCCGAGCACCAGGCAGGTCGTGAACGAGCCCGTGACACTGTGAGTCTCGGGCCGGAAGAGGCCAAAGCGCGCCGGCACGTAGTACGGCAGATCCGGAATCATGGCGCCGATGATCAGCGGCACGGTGCGCAGGTACCTGAGACCGCGCAGCGGCAGGATGGCGACGGGGTGCGCGAGCGTGAACGGCATGCGCGCCCTCAGCCCGCCTGCCGCGAGCGCGTGGTCACGCGGATGCGGAAGTCCCTGCCGATCCAGTTCGCCCCGGAGCGGAATGTCAGATCGATGTAACGGCCGGCACGCAGCCGCGAGCTATCGATCTGCAGCAGGTGCAGACCGAGCGAGTTCGCCGCGGTGTCCTGCTCGCGCACGTCCTGCCAGCCGTCGAGCCCCCAGCGCACGGCTCCCGGCTCACGCAGAGCGACCGTGAGCGCACAGCCTTCGGGCAGCTCCGCCGCCGGAGCCTGCTGGCACCAGATGACGCGGGTGAGCGTCGGGCGCTCGCCGCGGTAACGCTCCCATACCGAGTCGGGGCGATCGAACGCCCGCCCCAGGGCCCTTGAGGCGACCAGCTTGAGATACTCGGCGTGCGCCCACACGAGCGGCATCGCCGCCCCGGTGGGCCGGCCGGGACTCAAGCCCCGCGCGGCGATCGGCGCCGCGTCCCACACCTGCTCGGGCAGCATGCCCCCGCTCGAGGTCATGCGGGTCATCGCGAGCAGGAACGGCAGTGCCTCGCGCCCGCAGCTCAGCTCGTAATGACCACGCTCACCGGTGAGCAGGGGCCAGGCGCGTCCCCGGCCGGTGCCGTCGTAGGCGCTGCCGTCGTCGTGCTCGCCGTAGCCGTCCTCGTTGTAGCGATGCCAGCACGGACCCGAGGGCGTTTCGAACTTCAACAGTGCGTCCGCCACCTTCACGCTCGCCACGATCAGCGGATCTTCGGCGCGGCGCAGGCCGAAGCGCACCAGCTGCAGGAAATCGACGCTCACCTGTGCGCTCGCCGGCAGGCCGGGATCGATCTGCAGGTTCTTGATCGGCAGCACGCCGTCCGGCGGGCCGCGGTCATCGCCGATCGCTTGCGCCGGGGCGACGCGCACGTAGTAGCCGCGCACGCCATGGAGACGCGCCAGGGGGGTGTCGCACACGGTGGTCCAGTCCTCGAGCCGCGCATTCCAGTAGTCGGCAAACGCGAGCGCCAGCGCGCGAGCATCGGCGGGCAGATGGCGGGCCCCGGCCACCAGGGCCGAGATGCACACCGCCAGGGTGAAGGTGTTGAGACCCGAGTCTTCCTCCCAGCGATCCTGGTCGCTGACCGGGCCGTGTCGCACCAGGAACGACAGCGCCCGGCGAATCATGTCGGCGACTTCAGTGCCCTGGAGCGCGCCACGCTCATCGAGCGCGACCGCGAGCAGCACCGGAAATGCGCTCTCATCGAGCTGCACACCGGGCCAGTAGCCCTTGCCGCCCAGCCACTGGTTCTGGTTCCAGTGACCGTCCGCATTCTGCGTGGCGAGCAGATACCGCAGCGTGTTGCGTGCCTCGCGCGCCGCGCCGACCGCCAGCAGCGCGCCGGCGCTTTCCACCAGATCGCGCGGCCACACCAGGTGATAACCCTCGCGCTCCTCGCGCGTGTTGCCCCACGGCACGCTCAAGGAAGCCACCATGGCACCCGGATAGGTCTTGTCCTGGTGGGTGCGCAACACCATGGTGGAAATGCCGACCTGCTCGGCGCACGCCTGCGGCAGGCCGGCGGACAGCGGCTTTTCCGGCGTACAGTGGGTATGCCAGCTCGTCCAGCTGCTGCGCTGTCGCTCCCAGGAAATCGCGAAAGGCTCCGACAGCGCGGTGAGCGCCAGCGTCGCCGCAGCATCGGGGCTGCCGCCAAAGCCGAGCGCCAGCACCGCCTGCCGCGGCAGTTCACCCAGCAGCGCGACGTTGCCGGGTCCGGCTGCGTCGTATTCCCAGGTGAGTGCGCCGTTGCGGGCGAAGTCCTGCCAGCCATCGCTCCTGCCGACGAATCCCGCGCTCGCGCGGCCCCAGGCGTCCTGCTGCTGCGCGTTGACCGCGGCGAGGGCCAGCCCGAAGGGACCCTGCTCCGCCCACAACAGCTTGCGGCCGCGGTGTTGCACGACCGCCGCGCGGTTGCCGGCGCCGGTGCCGCCCAGGTGTGGCGCGAGCAGCGCGTAGGGGCGCAATGACGCATCGCCATTGAGGGTGACCTCGATGAGCAGTACATCGCGGTGCTCGCAGGGTGCCACACGCAGCGTGAGATCGAAGCGCTCGTGCTGGTGCACGATGTGCACCGCGGGCGCGCCGGGGGCGGCGAGCCGCAGCTCGTGCTTCCACAGCCGCTTCACCTCGACCCAGAAGCCTGCGCCGTCGCCGACGATGAAACCGAGGTCGCGGATCTGCGGGATGTCAAGGCGCGGGTAATAGACCTCGTTGATGATGCCGCCGCCGATGGTGAACCACAGGCGCGCGTGACCGAGCGAGCAGCCGACCATTTCCTTGGCGCTGCTGCACCAGGTCGGAGGCAGTCCGGGAGCTCCCGGCGCCGCGGTCATCGCCTGACCGCTGCGCGCCCGCCGGGCAGGCGCAGCCGCCCGTCGCCCCGGCGCCAGAGCCGCAGGCCGCCGAGGAACGCATTGCGGTTGTCACCCAGATGCACGTCCTGCGGCAGGCCCTTGAGGCGCACTGCGTTGCCGCCACCGAGCACGACGTAGTCCGCCTCCAACGCGTGCTTCAGCTGTTCGATCACATCAAGGACCTTCCTGCGCCACTTCCTGGTGCCGAGTCGCTCGCGGCCGCGCTCGCCGACGTAATCCTCGAACGTGCGGCCGCGCTTGTAGGGCATATGCCCGACTTCGGTGGGCTCGACCACGCCATCAATGATGAGAGTCGCGCCCAGTCCCGTGCCCAGCCCGAGAAACAACATGCGGCCGCCGCGGTAGCTGCCGATCGCCTGCATGGCTGCATCGTTGATCAGCTTGACCGGCTTGCCCAAAGCCTTCTCGAAGTCGAACCCGACCCAGCCCTTGCCGAGGTTGTGGGGCTCGGCGGCGATGCGGCCGCGGAACACGAGCCCCGGGTAACCGATCGACACCGCACCAAAGCCGAGCTGGCGGGTGAGTTCGAGGATCCGGCGCGTCATGCCGGCCGCCGACATCTTCGGCCCGGAGACGAACTTGCGGATCGGGCCGCGCGCATCGATCCGGAACTTCACGTGCGCGCCGCCGATATCGATGACCAGGATGTGGCGCGCACTGGGGTTGCCCGGGATCCTGTCTCTGGCGCGCATCGGCCGGATTCTCCCCGGAATCGGCGACTTTGACCACCGACGGACCTGCGCGCCGCGCGTGGCGGCGCGCTATGCTGCGTCGTCCTGGCGGACTGAACGAAAGGTGGGAGCGCAATGATTCGCTCACGTGCTGTGCTTGCTGTTGTGACTGTCCTCAGCGGGTGCGCGCTGTGCTGCGTGGCGCGCGCCGCCGACACCGCGATCTCCAAGGTTATGGGCTCCATCGACATTGGCGCCGATCAGCACAGCGGGGATGTCTCGACGGTAAACGGATCCATTCATATCGGCGAGAATGCCGTGGTCGGCCGGGCTGACACCGTCAACGGCAGCATCTCCGTCGAGCGACATGCCACGGCGGCCAAACTGGTGACCGTCAACGGCTCCATTCACCTGAAAGAGGCGGTGCGCGTAAGCGGCACCGTCCAGGCGGTCAACGGCAGGGTAACACTCGCCGACGGCGCAGACGTCGCCGGCACGCTGAGCAATGTCAACGGCGCCATACGCGTCGCGGCCGCTCACGTCGGGGGTCTCATCGACACAGCGACGGGTGACATCGAGCTCGGTCCCAACGCGCACGTCGACGGCGGAATTCACGTGGAGAAGGACACCAGCTGGTTTCATGTCTGGTTCTGGTCCGAGGACACCCCGCGCGTCGTGGTCGGCCCGGGCTCGGTCGTCGGCGGCACCCTCAGGTTCGAACGCAAAGTGAATCTCTACGTCAGC
>VBNP01000207.1 GCA_005877965.1 Gammaproteobacteria bacterium
CGTTGACGGTCTTGGGTCCCCCGGTCGGCAGCTGCCACCCCAGCGCCCGGTTGAGCGCGCGGATGGTGGCACTGGCGTTGACGATGAACACCCCGGGGCGCTCGCTGTGCACGTCCTTGTGCATCACCGTGGCCGGGTCGGTGGTGAACTCGCCGACGATCTCCTCGAGAATGTCCTCGAGCGTGACCAGCCCCTCGATGTCGCCGTACTCGTTGACGACGAAGGCCAGGCGGCGGCGGTTGCGCTGGAACTGCCCGAGCTGCACGTTGAGCGCGGTCCCCTCGGGCACGAAGTACGGCTCGCGGCCGCGCGCGATCTCGATGAGCCGCTCGGGGCTCAGGGTGCCGCGCACCAGCTCGTGCGCCACGCGCTTCATGTGCAGCAGGCCGATGAGGTTGTCGAGCTCGCCTTCGTACACCGGCAGGCGCGTGTGCGGGGTCTGCCGCAACTGATCGAGAATGTCCTCCCAGCTCTCGCTCACGTCGATGCCGGAGATCTCCTGCCGGGGGATCATGATGTCGTTTACCGTGATGCGCCCCAGGTCGAGGATCGACAGCAGCATCTGCCGGTGCCGCGCGGGAATCACCGGCGCGGCCTCGGTGACCACCGTGCGCAGCTCCTCCGCGCTCAGGGTCTGGGTGGTGACGGCGGCGCGCACCACGCCGAACAGGCGCAGAAAACCGTACGCCATGATGTTGGTCAGCCACAGCGCCGGCCGCGCCACCAGCACCAGCACGCGGTAAATGCCGGCGGCGTGCAGCGCCACCCCTTCCGGATTCGCCGCCGCGTAGATCTTCGGCGCCAGCTCGCAGAACACGATCACCACGATCGTGAGCAGCACGCCGGCGAGCGGCACGGCGTACGGGTAGCCGGTGCGCTGCGCCAGGATGGTCGCGATGGCGGAGGAAAACACGCTGGCGGCGGCGAGGATGACGAGGTTCGCTCCCAGCCAGTCATCGGGCTTCTGCAGCAGCCGCTCGAGCACCCGGGCGGTGCCGTGGCCCGACTGCGCGCGGTGCCTGATCCGGTAGCGGTTGACCGAGAGCATCGCGACTTCGGTGCCTGATGAGAAGGCGACGATGAGCAGCAGCACGAGCAGCGCCAGCAGCAGCGGGGCGTTCGCAGCGACGTTCAAGGCGGCATCCCTCGGTTTGGTGGCGGCGCGGACGCTCTAGCATAGAAGCTTGGCGTCGCGAACGGGAAAACCGCCCCCGCCACCCTATAATCCGCCGATGTTCGAGCATCTGACGGCGCGCCTGTCGCGCACCATCGAGAACCTGCGTGGCCGCGGCCGGATCACGGACGAGAACGTCGCCCAGGCGCTGCGCGAGGCGCGCGTCGCGCTGCTGGAAGCGGATGTCGCGCTGCCGGTGGTGAAGGCGTTCATCGAGTCGGTCAGGGCCAAGGCGCTCGGGGCCGAGGTGCTCGCGAGCCTGACGCCGGGGCAGGCGTTCATCGGTATTCTGCACACCGAGCTGGTGCGCCTCATGGGCGGCTCGGGCGCGCCCTGGAAGCTGCGCGCGCCAGCGCCCGCCGTGCTGCTGCTGGCGGGCCTGCAGGGCGCCGGCAAGACCACCACCGCGGCGAAGCTCGCACGCTGGCTGATCGAGCGCGAGCGCAAGCGCGTGCTGCTCGCCAGCACCGACGTGCGCCGGCCGGCCGCGATGCTGCAGCTTGAGCGTCTCGCGGGCCAGGTGCAGGCCGGATACTTCGCCGCCGGGAGCGAGCAGGCTCCCGCCTCGATTGCGCGCGCAGCGCTCGAGCGCGCGAGGAGCGGGGTGTTCGAGGCGCTCATTGTCGACACCGCCGGGCGGCTGCATGTCGATGAGGCTCTCATGGCCGAAGTGCGCGACATCGACGCGGCGGTCGGCTCCGCCGAGCGGCTGTTCGTGGTGGACGCCATGGCCGGCCAGGACGCGGTGAACGCCGCGCGCGCGTTCGGCGCGGCGCTCGATCTCACCGGGGTCATCCTCACCAAGGCCGATGGGGACGCGCGCGGGGGCGCGGCGCTGTCGGTGCGAGCGGTCACCGGCAAACCCATCGTGTTCGTCGGCGTCGGCGAGAAACCTGAGGCGCTCGAGCCCTTCGACCCCGAGCGCATGGCCTCGCGCATTCTCGGCATGGGCGATGTGGTGAGCCTGGTCGAACAGGTCCACCGCCAGGTCGACAGCCAGGAAGCCGAGCGCCTGGCGCGCAAGGCTCTGCAAGGCAAGAGCTTCGACATGGTGGATCTGAAGGGTCAGCTCGAGCAGCTGCAGAGGATGGGGGGCGTCGGCGCGCTGCTGGACAAACTCCCCGGGACGGCGGCCCGCAAGGGCACCGTGTCGGGGGAGCAGGGGGATCGGGAGCTGCGACGGCAGATCGCCATCATCGATTCCATGACCCCCCGCGAGCGGCGTAACCCGGCGATAATCGACGGCTCGCGACGCCGGCGTATTGCCGGGGGCTCGGGCGTGCAGGTTCAGGACGTGAACCGGCTGCTGAAGCAGTTCCTGCAGATGCAGCGCGTCATGAAAAGCATGAAGGGCGGGCGGCTGCAGCAGCTCATGGGCGCGTTCAAGGGCGGCATGCCGCCTTAGCTTCCCAAGGTGGCGGCCAGGCCAAGTGGAAAAACTGGCGCAGGATTCGTAGGTTGCGTAGAATCCGCGCTCTTTTTTGGGCGGCCCTTTTGCGGTCGCCCGCTGTAACGAGAGCGATACGATCATGGTAACCATCCGCCTGACGCGGCGCGGGGCGCGCAACCAGCCCTTCTATCACGTCGTGGTGACCGACAGCCGCAAGCGCCAGGGCGGGCTGAGCCTCGAGCACGTGGGATTCTTCAACCCCATTGCCCGCCGCGGCGAGCAGAAGCTCAAGCTCGATCTGCCGCGCATCGACTATTGGGTCGGCCAGGGCGCGCAGCCTTCGGAGCGGGTGCGCACCCTGGTGGCTTCCTACCGCAAGCAGGCCACGGCCTGATTGGGCCGGGTGAGGCCCGCGGGCCGTGGCGTGGGTGGAGCTGGGTCGCCTGGGGGCGCCTTACGGCATCAAGGGCTGGGTCCACGTAAAGTCGCATACCGATCCGCCACGCCGGCTGCTGGAGTATCGGGAATGGGTTCTGAGGCTCGCCAGCGGCGAGCGGCTCACGCGGCGCGTCACTGAGGCGCGAGCCCACGCGGACCGGCTGGTCGCGCACCTGGAAGGCGTAGCGGACCGCCAGGAGGCTGCGGCACTCACGGGTGCGGTGGTGGAAGTGGATCGCGCGGCGCTGCCGCCGCCGGGTGAGCGCGAGTACTACCGCACGGATCTGGTGGGCTTCAGCGTCCGCAACCTCGAGGGTGCGCAGCTCGGCACGGTGAGCCACTTCGTGGATATGCCGAGCGGCGCGGTGATGGTGACGCAGGCGCCGGGCGGGCGCGAGCATTGGGTGCTGGCGGTGCCGCGCCACCTGCGCAACGTGGACCTGGCGGCACGCACGATTCTGGTGGACTGGCCGGCGGAGCTGGAATAGAAGGCTCCATGAAGATCGAGGTTGTCACGCTGTTTCCGCGCATGATCGCGGGAGCGCTCGAGTTTGGGATCGTGGGGCGCGCCATCGCTCGCGGGCTCATGAGCGTGGGGACGGAAGATCCGCGCCTGCACGCGAGCGACGCGCATCGCACGGTCGATGATCGTCCCTACGGGGGCGGTCCGGGCATGGTGATGAAACCCGAGCCGCTGCTGGCCGCGATTCGGGCGGCCCAGCTGCGGCTGCCGCCGGGGAGCCCGCGGGTGTACCTGTCGGCGCAGGGTCGGCGCTTCGGCCAGGCGCAGGCGTGCGAGCTGGCGGCACTGCCCGGCCTGCTGTTGCTGGCCGGGCGGTACGAGGGTGTGGACGAGCGCGTGGTCGAGCTCGGCATTGATCGGGAGTTGTCGGTGGGCGACTACGTGCTCTCGGGCGGGGAGCTGCCCGCGCTGGTGATCATCGAGGCCGTGGCGCGCTTGTTGCCCGGCGCGCTGGGGGACGAGCGCTCGAGCGCCGAGGATTCGTTTGCGCACGGCCTGCTCGATTGGCCGCATTACACGCGGCCGGAAGTGTTTGAAGGCCGGCGCGTGCCGACGGTGCTGCTGTCCGGTGACCACGCCGACATCCGCCGCTGGCGGCTGGCGCAGGCGGTAGCCCGCACGCTGGAGCGCCGGCCCGACGTGCTGGCGAACGCGCGGCTCGCGCCCGAGGCGCGGCGCGCACTGAATGAGTTTCGAACCCGTGCCGCGAGTGAGGCTGCCGCAGGGGCCGCTGGCGCGGCGGGAAGCAAGGATCGAGGTGACTGATATGAGCAAGATAATCCAGGAAATCGACAGGCAGCGCATGACCCGCAAGGTTCCGGACTTCAAGCCCGGCGACACCGTGGTAGTGCAGGTCAAGGTGGTGGAAGGCGACCGTGAGCGTGTGCAGGCGTACGAGGGCGTGGTGATCGCGCGCAGCAACCGCGGACTCAACTCCTCGTTCACGGTGCGCAAGATCTCTCACGGCGAGGGCGTCGAGCGCGTGTTCCAGACCTACAGCCCGGCGATCAGCGAGATCTCCGTCAAGCGCCGCGGCAGCGTGCGCCGCGCCAAGCTCTACTACCTGCGCGATCTGTCCGGCAAGGCCGCGAGGATCGAGGAAAAGATCTGAAGCAGGGGCTGGCGCCGGGACCGCGCCTGCCCCAGCAGAGGGATAGACATGACGCCGCGTTCGTTTTTTTCCGGCCTGTGGCGCGGCCTGGACGGGCTGCGCAAGGTCCTGCATCTCATCGTGCTGCTGGCGCTGGTCGCCGTGGTCGTGGGGCTGC
>VBNP01000116.1 GCA_005877965.1 Gammaproteobacteria bacterium
CGAAGAATAACAGCAGTCCCGTCCCCAGCCGTCAGTTGGCAGGGTACTTCCAGGCATAGTCAAGTAACCGCTTGACTATACGTCGGGGTCACTCTGAGGAAGGTCGCGCCAGCGGTGACACGCCACGCGGCGCGCGTCCGGCAGCTCTTCCCAGGCGGGGATACGCTCCTCGCACACCGGGGCCGCGTGCGGACAGCGGGTGCGGTACACGCAGCCGCTCGGCGGCGACAGCGGTGACGGCGGCTCGCCGGCCCGCGCGCGTGCCAGGCGTGCCGGCTGAATGTCGGGGTCCGGGACGGGGACCGCGGTCAGCAGCTCCCGGGTGTAGGGATGCAGGGGCCGCGTGTACAGGTCCTGCGAGGGTGCGAGCTCCATCATGCGCCCGAGATACAGCACCAGCACGCGCTCGCACAGCCGCCTCACCAGCGCGAGGTTGTGGCTGACGAACAGCAGGCACATGCCCGACTCGCGCTTGAGAGCCCCGAGCAGGGTCACGATCTGCTGCTGGGTCGGAATATCCAGCGCGCTGACCGGCTCATCGCAAATGAGCAGACGAGGTTTGAGGATCATGGCGCGGGCGATGCCGACGCGCTGGCATTGTCCGCCGCTCAACTCGTGCGGGTAGCGACTCGCGAGCTCCGGCGCCAGTCCCACCCGGCGAAGCACCGCCGCGGTCTCGGCGGCGCGCGCGCTGGCGTCGAGGTCGCGCGCGTGTACCCGCAGCGGCTCGGCGACGATCTGGGCAACCGTCATGCGCGGATCGAGGCTCCCCAGCGGGTCCTGGAAGATGATCTGCAGATCGCGCCGCAGCGCGCGCAGCGCGCTGTTCGGCAAATCCCCGAGCGCCTCACCCATCCACACCACGCGACCGGCGTCGGGTCGCAGCAGCTGCAGCGCCGCACGGACCAGCGTCGACTTGCCGCAGCCGGATTCGCCCACCACCCCGAGCGACTCACCGGCATACAGCTCGAGACTGACTGCACTCACGGCCGACAGCTGTGCGCGCGGGCCGAGCCAGCCGCCCCCGACATCGAAGCGCACGCTCACGCCCGTGAGCGTCAGGGCCGCGGCCCGCCGCGCCGGGGATGTCCCGGGAGCCTGCGCGCCTGCGGCATCGGTGCCGGCGTCCAGGCGCGGCGCGTCGCGCACCAGAGTGCGGGTGTAGGGATCGCGCGGCGCCTTGAGGACCGCCGCGACCGGGCCCGTTTCGACGATGCGCCCCTCGCGCATGACCGCCACGCGGTCGGCAACACCGGCCACGGCCCCCAGGTCATGAGTGATGAGCACCATGGCCATTCCGCGCTCGCGCTTGAGCTCGGCGAGGAGCGCGAGAATCTGCGCCTGGATGGTGACATCGAGGGACGTGGTCGGTTCATCCGCGATGAGCAGCTGCGGCTCGCTGCTGAGTGCAATCGCGATCATCACTCGCTGGCGCATGCCCCCGGAGAGCTCGTGCGGATACTGCCGCATGCGCCGCTCAGGATCGGAGACCTGCACGCGCCGCAGCAGCGCGAGCGCTGCGGTGCGCGCCTCGGCCCGCGCGACTCCGCGGTGGCGGCGGATGACTTCGGCAATCTGCTCGCCCACGGCAAGGTGCGGGGTCAGCGAGGTCATGGGATCCTGGAACACCATGCCGATACCCGCGCCGCGCACGCGATCCAGTGCCGCGGGCGCGAGCCTCAGCAGCTCGGTGCCGAGAAAGCGGGCACTGCCCTGCGCACGGCCGTTCGCCGCCAGCAGGCCCATCACCGCGAGAAACACCTGGCTCTTGCCGGCGCCGGACTCCCCGACCACGCCCAGGCACTCGCCGCGCTCGACCGCCAGGGTGACCTCGCGCGCGGCCGTGTTGCTGCCCCGGGGCGTGTCGAACGTGACGGTGAGCCCGGACAGGCTCAGCACGGCCGCCGCCGCCGGCGCGCCCTCAGCGCTCGCGGGGATCGAAGGCATCGCGTAAACCGTCGCCGAGAAAATTGAGGCAGATGAGCAGACCGACCAGGAAAGCTGCGGGCACCAGCAGCATCCACGGCGCCGATTCCATCTCCTGCGCCCCCGTCAGGATCAGGTTGCCAAGGCTCGCGTGCGGCTCCTGCACTCCCAGTCCGAGGAAACTCAGAAAGCTCTCGAACACGATCATCTGCGGAACGGTGAGTGTGGCGTAGACCAGCACCGGCCCCAGCAGGTTCGGCACGATGTGGCGCAACAGGATGGCGGGCGCGGGAACGCCCAGCGCGCGCGCCGCCTCGATGAACTCCCGGCGCCTGAGGGCGAGGGCCTGGCCGCGCACGATGCGCGCCGTGGTGAGCCACCCCACCGCTCCGAGCGCCAGCAGCAGCACCGCGATGCTGCCGCGCCGCCAGAGCGTCGTCAGGATGATGACGATGAACAGATACGGCAACGAGTACAACACATCCACGAAGCGCATCATCCATCCGTCGGTGCGACCGCCGGCGAGACCCGCCACCGCGCCCCACACCACCCCGATCACCAGGCTGACCAGGCTCGCGAGCACGCTGATGAACAGCGACAGACGCACGCCGTACAGGGTGCGTACGAACAGATCGCGTCCCAGACGGTCGGTGCCGAACCAGTGCGCAGCGGTGAGGCCGGGCGGCAGCGCGAGGTGCTCCCAATCGAGGCTGTCGTAGCCCCAGGGGCTTAAGTGCGGCGCAAGGACCGCAAAGAGCGCCATGACAACCATGACGGCGAGGGCTGCAGAGGCGATGCGGTTGCCCGTGAGGCGCCGCCCGGCATCGCTCCACAATCCGCGCGCGGCCGCGACCGCCTGCTCAGGCATGCCGCACGCCCGGGTCCAGCCATCCGTAGATCAGGTCGGCGATGAGGTTGAGAAAGAGCGTGAGCGCGCCGTAAACCACGATCATGCCCATGACGAGCGGATAGTCGCGGTCGATCGCGCCCTCGACGAGGTAGCGGCCGGTGCCCGGCAGACCAAACACCGTCTCGATGACCAGCGACCCGGTCATCACGAACGCCACCGCCGGACCCAGGTAGCTCACTACGGGCATCAGGGCCGGACGCAGGGCATGACGCCACAGCACGCGCGGTGTGCCCAGGCCCCGGGCCCGGGCGCTGCGCACATAGTGAGCATTGAGCACCTCCAGCAGACTTGCGCGGGTGAGTCTCGCCACGTACGCCGCCACCGGCAGCGCCAGCGTCAGCACCGGCAGCACCAGATAGCGCGGGGCGCCGTGCTGCCAGCCCGCGACCGGCAGCCAGCGGAGGTACAGTCCAAACACCAGCGCGAGCAGCGGACCGGTGACGAAGCTCGGCAGCGCCAGGGCCAAGGCCGCGAGCGTGGTGATGCAATAGTCGGCGCCGCGGTTGCGCCACAGCGCGGCCAGGATGCCGGCGGGAATTCCGCTGAGCACGGCCAGCAGAATCGCCGCAAGTCCCAGGGTCGCGGACAGCGGCAGGCCCTGGGCAACGAGCTCTGACACGGTGAAATCGCGCTGCCTGAGCGACGGCCCGAAATCCCCGCGCAGCAGGCCGCGCAGGTAGTGTACGTACTGCACCGCGAGCGGCTGGTCGAGTCCGTAGAGGCGTTCGAGGTTGGCCCGCACGGCCGGCGGCAGAGCCTGCTCCTGGTCGAAAGGCCCGCCCGGCGCCAGCCGCACGACACAGAACGAGACGGTGATGATGACGAGCAGGGTGGGGATGAGTCCGGCGATGCGACGGAGCGCGTAGCTCAGCATGGCGGGGACTTTAGGGAGGCGGCGCGCAATCCGTCAACGGCGCGGCACGTCCCGTCAACTCCGCTACGGGCCTGCCGCTATACTGCAAGCCCTATGAAACGCATCCTGGTCGGAATCAAGCGCGTCGTGGATTACAACGTGCGCATCCGGGTGAAGCCCGATGGCAGCGGCGTCGTCACCGACGGGGTCAAGATGAGCATCAACCCCTTCGACGAGATCGCGCTCGAGGAGGCGCTGCGCATCAAGGAGCGCGGCGGCGCCGAGGAGGTCATTGTCGCCACGGTGGGACCGGCGGACTGCCAGCAGCAGCTGCGCACCGCGCTGGCGATGGGGGCGGATCGCGCCCTGCACGTGCAGGCGGACGGCGTGGTCGAACCGTTGGTGGCGGCGCGGGCGCTGCTGCAGCTGATCGAGCGCGAGCAGCCGCTGCTGGTCATCCTCGGCAAGCAGGCGATCGATGACGACAACGGCCAGACCGGCCAGGTGCTGGCGGCGCTGTGGAACCGTCCCCAGGCCACCTACGCTTCGAAGATCGAGCTCACCGCGGGCACGGCGCGCGTCACGCGCGAGGTCGACGCCGGGCTCGAGACCCTGGATGTGGACCTGCCGGCGGTCATCACCACCGACCTGCGGCTGAACGAGCCGCGCTACGTCAAGCTCCCGGACATCATGAAGGCGAAGAAAAAGCCACTCGATACGCTCACCCTGAGCGCCCTCGGGGTGGAGCAGCGCCAGCAGCTGAGGCTGGTGCGCTTCGAGCCACCGCCGCAGCGGCAGAAAGGCATCCGGGTGAAGGACGCTGCGGAGCTGCTCGAGGCGCTGAAGAAGAAGGGTCTGCTGTGAGCAGCCGCGTCCTCATCGTCGCCGAGCACGACGGCACGAAGCTCAACGCCAGCACCGCCAAGTGCGTCACCTGCGCCCAGGGCATCGCCGGCGCGCAGATCACCATCGTCGTCTGCGCGGTGGAGGCGGCGGCGGTCGCCGCACAGGCGGCGCAGCTGTCGGGCGTCAGCCGCGTGCTGTGCGTCGAGAATCCGGCCAACGGCCATGCGCTCGCCGCGGTGTGGGCGCCGCAGGTGATCGCGCTGGCCGGCCCCTTCAGCCATATCCTCGGGCCCTCGACCACCTTCGGCAAGGACCTGATGGCGCGCATCGCGGGACTGCTCGGGGCTCCGCAGGTGAGCGACATCATGGCCATCGACAGTCCCACCCGCTTCCGCCGGCCGATCTACGCCGGGAACGCGATCCTCACGGTCGAGAGCAGCGGCGACGGCAAGGTCGTGGGCACGGTGCGCACCGCCTCGTTCGAGGCGGCCGCGGGCGGCGCCGCCGCGCCGATCGAGACAGCGGCGGTGAGCGTCGCGCTGCCGACCCACACGCGCTTCGTGTCGGTGTCGGCCGCCAGGAGCGACCGCCCGGATCTGCAGACCGCCAGGCGGGTGATTTCCGGCGGCCGGGCGCTCGGCAGCGCCGAGGGCTTCAAGATCCTCTACAGCCTGGCGGACAAGCTGGGTGCGGCGGTGGGGGCCTCGCGCGCCGCCGTGGACGCCGGTTACGCGCCCAACGAGATGCAGGTCGGGCAGACCGGCAAGATCATCGCCCCGGAGTTGTACGTTGCGGTCGGCATCTCGGGCGCGATCCAGCACCTGACGGGCATCAAGGATGCGCGCACCATCGTCGCCATCAACAAGGACAGCGAGGCGCCGATCTTCGAAGTCGCCGACATCGGCCTGGTGGGGGATCTGTTCCAGATCATCCCCGAGATCGAGCGGCTGGTGTAGCGGTTGCTGAACCCGGCCCGCGGCCGTGTCAGCGCGGCGAACGAAGGGCGCGGCGTGCGCTCGCCTACAGCTGCCCCAGGACGTATTCGGCCGCGGACACCTTGAACTGGCCCGGCGCCTCGACGTTGACGTGGGTGGCCGCCCCATCGCGCACGATGAGCGCGAAGCGCTGGCCGCGCGTACCCATGCCGTGGCCCTTGGCGTCGAGTTCCAGTCCGAGCGCCCGGGCGTACTCGCCGTTGCCGTCCGCGAGCATCAGGATCCTGTCACCCACGCCCGAGGCCTTGCCCCAGGCGTTCATGACGAACACGTCGTTGACGGCCATGCACGCGATGGTGTCGACGCCCTTGGCACGGATCTGATCGGCGAGCTGCACGAATCCGGGCAGGTGCTTCGCGTCGCAGGTCGGGGTGAACGCCCCCGGCACCGAGAACAGCACCACCCGCTTGCCCTTGAAGAGCTCATCGGTCGAGAGGTCCCTGGGACCCTCCTTGGTCATTCTCTTGAGCGTGCCCGCGGGCATGCGCTCACCTGCCTTGATTGCCATGGTGCCTCCCATCATGCCTGCTTCGCGTGCAGGCTCCACAGACTGGCGAGACGCTCGAGCGAGGGATCCCCCTTCACCTCGTGGAAAGCCTTGGTCGCCTCCTCCTTGTGGCCGGCCTTGAGCTGCGCGATGCCGAGCAACAGCCGCGCCTCGGTTTCGTTGCGCAGGCCCCCCTTGGCCAGACCCTTGGAGATCGCTTCCGCGGCCTTGTCATACTGGCCGTAGCCGAAGTAAGCGAGGCCGAGGCCTACGTTCTTGGCGCCGGTGGGCGCGGCGTCCGCTTCCTTCTCGATCCTCTGCAGGCTCGCCTGGTCGGTGGCCGCGGTTTTCTTGGCGGTCTCGAGCAGCCGCTGATTTTTCGCCTTGGCACGCGCGTCGGTGAAGACGCCCTTGGCCAGGCCCTTTTCCAGAACGCGCTGTGCCTCGCCCGGGGAGCCGGCCTCGAGCGCGAGCTGCGCCATCTCGGTGTAATCGTCCGGGCTCCTCAGCACATCGACTTCCGACATGAGGCGGTAAGTCTGCAGCGTGTTGGCATCGTTTCCCGAGGTCTGCTGGCGCATGGTGTACAGCAGCTGGTACCAGTAGTCGGGCTTGGGGTAGTAGGTGACGACCTTCTCCAGCGCGCGCGTCTCGCACGCCGAATCATTGAGCTTCACGCAGGCGCTCAGCAGCAGCTGCAGCGATTCGCTCTTGGGTGTCTGGCCGTTCTTGACCTGGGTGTCGATCAGGCCTTCCTCGAAGCGCAGCGTGCCCTTCCAGTCCCCCTTCAGGTAGTAGGCCTGGCCGACGAGCGTCCTGAGCTCCTCGTCCGCGAACCCGCCCTTGATGGCGCGAGTGCCGAACTCGATGGCCTTGTCGTAGTTCTTGATCTGGTAGTTCGCTTCGGCCAGCTGGCGCACGCGCGTGGGAACTTCAGACTGCGGCGTGTAGCCGTCATCGAGCTCCGCCTCCCACGCCCTGGCGGCCTCGGCGAAGTTCTGGGTGCGGGCGTAGGCGAAGCCGAGCATGTCGTTGATCAGATGCTGGTCGTACGCGGTCTTACCGGCAATCCCCTCCGCTTCCCTGAGCTTGGCGATCGCATCGGCATACTTTTTCGCGTTGAGATCGTCGTGCGCCTCCTTGAGTGGCTTGCCGAGCTTGGCGCTGTTGGTCTGCTTGCCCTCCGCGCAGATCGCCGTCGCCGGCGCCAGGCCCGCGGCGGCGATGAGGGCGGCGCCCGCGAGCAGCGCCGGGATGGATCGTGCGGTGAACTTCATGGTGGTGTCTCGCATGGCTCTGGCTTAATCCCTGAATTCAGCCACGTTGACGAAGCCGATCTTCTTCATGTGGTTGCGTTGCGCGGCCGCCAGCACCTTCGCCACCACCTCGTATTTGGCGCGGCGATCGGGGCGCAGGTGAATTTCCGGCTGCGGTTGCTTGTCCCGCTCGGCGTGAAAATAGCTCTCCAGCTGTGGCAGACCCGATACCTGGGAACCGTTCCACACCACCGCGCCATCGAAGTCGATCTCGAGGTCGATGACCTCCGGAGGCGTGGGCGGGGGCGGCGGCGGGTTGGTCACATTCGGCATGTCGAGCTTGACCGCGTGGGTCATGACCGGCAGCGTCACGATGAGCGTGACCAGCAGCACCAGCATCACGTCGATGAGCGGCGTCGTGTTGATGTCGCAGAAGGTGCTCCCGGAGGCTGTACCGACACTCATTGACATGGGTTGAGCTCCTTAGTCAGCGGTAGACGGGCACGCCACGGTCGGGCTCGGTCAGAAAGCCGACCTTCTGGATGCCACCGCGCTGAATCGCGTACATGACGCGGCCGATCGCTTCGTAGCGCGTTTCCTTATCGCCGCGGATGTGAATTTCCGGCTGGGGCTTCCTGACGGCGGCCTCCTTGACGAACGCGAGCAGCGCGTTGCGGTCAGCCACGCGCTTGTCGTTCCAGTACACCTCGCCGTTCTTGTCCACCGCGATCTGGATGTTCTCGGGTTTGGTCTGCGTCGGGATATTGACGGCCTTCGGCAGACTCACCGGCACGCTCTTGGTGATCACCGGAATCGTGATGAGAAAAATGATCAGCAGCACCAGCATGACGTCCACCAGCGGCGTCGTGTTGATACTCGCCATCACGCTCGCTTCCTCCGAAGCCGGGCCGACATTCATTGACATGAGTCCTCCTCGCGCCGCAACTCATTTGCCGATCGCCGACGCCTTGGCAGCCGCCGGGCGCGCACCACCCCCGCCCTCGCTCCCCATGCGGGCGCCGCTGACGAGATAGGCATGCAGGTCGCTGGCAAAGTTCCGCAGGGCGTCCTGCAGGAGCTTGTTGCGGCCCAGCAGCCAGTTGTAACCCATGACCGCCGGCACCGCGACGAACAGTCCGATGGCCGTCATGATGAGCGCCTCGCCCACCGGGCCTGCGACCTTGTCGATGCTCGCCTGGCCCGCGATGCCGATCGACACCAGCGCGTTCAGAATGCCCCAGACCGTACCGAACAAGCCGACGAACGGCGCTACCGACCCGACGGTGGCGAGCAGACCCAGGCCGTTGTGCAGCTTGCTGTTCACCTGGTCGACGGCGCGCTGCAGCGACATGGTGATCCACTCGTGCAGGTCGATGCGATCGGTCAGGCGACCGTCGTGATGTGAGGCGGCGCGCAGGCCGTCCTCGGCGATGCCGCGGAAATCATCGCCCTTCTTCAGGCGGTCGACCCCGTCCTTGATCGAGGGCGCGCTCCAGAACTGCTTCTCGACGACGCGCGCGGACTGCTTCAGCTTGCGCTGGTCCCAGAGCTTCGTGAGCATGACGTACCACGAGGCCAGCGACATGATGAGCAGCAGCACCAGCACGGCGCGGGCGATGATATCGCCGGTTGCCCAGAGAGCGGCGAGACCGTAAGGGTTATCGGTGGTTGCGACTTGGTTTTCCATGGTTTTCCTCGAAAAAAACCGCCCCGCGGGGCGGTAGCTGGATCACTGACTATTTGGTCAACTGGAAGCGGATATTGACGCTGAAACAATCCGAGATGGGCTTGCCATCCTCGGTGCCCGCCTGGTACGTGGCAGCCTTGGCGAGACTGATCGCGCCTTCGTCGAGTCGCGCGCTGCCGGATGAATGCGTGACCGCCGGCGGCTCGGACAGCTTGCTGTTCGGCCCAACGCACATGCGCACCGTCGTCACCCCCTCCTCGCCCAGGCGCTTGGAGGCCGCAGGGTAGTAGTCCTCGGTCGCGGGGAAGTGTTTGCCTTTGGCGGGGGTCTTGGCCACATGCACCGGCGGCGCTGCAGGGTGCGGCGTGGCGGCCACGGCGGTGATGGCGGTGGTCTGCGGGGCTTCCACCGGCAGGTCGATGGTGACGTCCGGCGGCGGCACTTCCACCGGCGGCTTCTGGAACTCCGGTGGCGGTGGCGGCGGCGGTTCCTTCTCGGTCTTGCGCTCCTCCACGATGTCGGTCTGGATGGGAGGCGCGATCACCTCCAGCGCGCGCCGTGCGAGACCGGTAGCGAGCGCCCAGGCGATGAACACGTGCAGGCCGATGATGACGACGAGCACCGCGCCACGGCGCGTCATGAACTGGGAATCGTGTACGTAGACAGCCATGAGTTGTTAATCGTGACCTTGTCTGAACACACCAGGTCCTGGTGAGCAGAAACCGACGTCTTTTTCGTTGCTCTCAGCCCGAAGGACCCGACCCCGGTCCCGGCAGCTGCGCCTGCCGGACTCCCTTATCATGCTTACCGACGCACCCATCTTCGGCATTCTGGCCGGCGGGCGCGTGAATTCTGTCTTCCCCCCGGACGGTACTCGCGGCGTGCGCAGCGAGGAATGCCGCGCGAACTGTAACCGCTGCCCTGTGCACTGACAACTGCGGCGCGACCTCAGGAATTGCGCCGACGTGGCTGTATGGGCTCAGCCACCGCTCCGCGCGAGGCGCTGCCGACGAGATGCGCGTACTTGGCGAGCACGCCGGTGAGCGTGTACGGCTTCGCCGGCCGCCAGGCCGCGCGTCGGCGCCGCAGCTCCGCGGCCGGCAGGTGCACGCGGATCTCGCGGCCTGCGGCATCGACGCTGATGCGGTCCCCGTTGCGCAGCAGCCCGATCGGCCCGCCCACCGCCGCCTCGGGGGAAATGTGTCCAACAACAAAGCCGTGACTGCCGCCGGAGAAGCGCCCGTCGGTGGTCAGGGCGACCTGCCCGCCCAGGCCTCGTCCCATGATGGCGCTCGTGGGGCTCAGCATCTCGCGCATGCCCGGCCCGCCGCGTGGGCCCTCCTGGCGGATCACCACCACGTCGCCGGCGCGCACCCGGCCGGCGAGAATCGCCCGGGTGGCGCGCTCCTCGCCCTCGAACACCCGCGCCGCGCCCTCGAACCGCTCCCCCTCCTTGCCGGTGATCTTGGCGACGGCCCCCTCCGGCGCGAGGTTCCCGTACAGGACCACGAGGTGGCTGTCCTTCTTCAGGGGGTCGGACAGGGGACGAACAATCTCTTGGCCACTCATATACATGGGGACCTTTTCAAGATTCTCCCGCAACGTATGACCGGTGACGGTGAGGCACTCCGGATGCAGGAGACCTGCGCCCATCAGCATTTTCATGAGCGGCTGAATGCCGCCGATCGCCACCAGCTCCGACATGAGGTAGCGGCCGCTCGGTTTCAGATCCGCGAGCACCGGCACCCGCCGTCCGATGCGCGTGAAGTCATCGAGCTCTAGCCGCACGCCGGCCTCATGCGCGATGGCCAGCAGATGCAAGACCGCGTTGGTCGAGCCTCCGAGCGCAATCACCACCGTGATGGCATTCTCGAACGCTCGGCGCGTGAGGATGTCGCGCGGCTTCAAGCCCTCGCGCACCAGCCGCACGACGGCCTCGCCCGCACGCCGGCAGTCGGAGCGCTTGTCCTCGCCCACGGCCTCCTGCGCGGAGCTGCCGGGCAAGGACAAGCCCAAGGCCTCGATGGCGGAGGCCATGGTGTTGGCGGTGTACATGCCCGCACAGCTGCCGGGGCCTGGGATGGCGGTGCGCTCGATCTCCAGCAGCCCCGCGTCCGAGAGCTTTCCCGCGGCGTGCGCCCCGACCGCTTCGAACACCGAGATTATGTCCCGCCGCTGCACGCCCGGGCGGATCGTGCCCCCGTAGACGAACACCGCCGGACGGTTGAGCCGCGCCATCGCCATCGCGCAGCCGGGTATGTTCTTGTCGCAGCCCCCGATCCCTACCAAGCCGTCAAAGCCGGCCGCTCCCGCGACCGCCTCGATGGAGTCGGCGATGATCTCGCGCGACACCAGCGAGTAGCGCATGCCGGCCGTGCCCATCGAGATGCCGTCCGACACCGTAATGGTGTTGAACAACACGCTCTTGCCACCGCCGGCGTCGATACCGGCGCACGCCTCGCGCGCCAGATCGCCGATGTGCATGTTGCAGGGCGTGAGGTTCGCCCAGGTGGAGGCGACGCCGATCTGGGGCCTCTCGAAGTCCTGGTCGCGAAAGCCGACCGCCCGCAACATGGCCCGTGCGGGCGCCTGCGTGTCGCCGTCCACCAGCAGGCGCGAGTGCCGGCGCGGATCGATGCTGTGTTTCACGGCTTATGTCCTCGTGTACCTGGGTCTTCAGCGAACGCGCCGCGCATGCGGTAGAAGCCGACGGCCCCGGCGGCCGTCATGGCGAGCGGCAGCAGCAGCGCGAATTCTCCCGCACCAGGATGCCACCACTCGAGGCCCATGTACGCGAGCACGCCAAGCGGCGGCGCCACGCCACCGCGCAGTCCCGTGAGCGTGACGTGCACGCCCATGTAGTGCTGCGCGCGGCCGATGGAGGCGAAGTCGTTGTGGCCGAGATTCCAGCCAAGATTAGCACCTGCCTGAGCCGCGCCGAGCAGTACCGCGCCCACCCACAGGAGCGGGCGCGTGCCGCTGAACACCCCGAGGCACATGGCAGCCGACGCCAGCACGATCGCCCAGCCCTGGCGCGCGCGATAGCGCACCACGTGCGAGCCGTCGAACAGCCGCGCCCACCAGGGCAGGAAAATCGGCTGGGTGATGAGCGGTACCACCGCGAGCAGCCCGATCTGCGTCGCGCTCGATAGGTGCAGCTGCTCGGAGAACACCAGCACCAGCTGCGCGGTCAGGATCAGATTGCCGGCGCCGAAAATCCCCATCCACAGCATGTACTCGCGGTAGGAGGGGTCCTCCTTCAGGATCTGCGTCAGCATCCGTAACGAGAACGGCTCGCTCAGTCCGCCGCTGGCCGCCTCTGCGGCGAGCAGCCGGAATTCGCGCCGCACGCGCATGGCCCGATACAGCCGGGCCCCGGCGAGTCCGGCCGCCGCTCCCCCACCGTACAGCCAGCGCGCGTCGATCACGTGCGCCTCGAGCGCCCATCCCACCAGCGCCGCCGAGATCGCCACCGCGATCGCATTGACGATGACGATGCGCCCGGTGATGCGCGCCAGCACGTTGCGCGGATAGTTCGCGGTCCAGACCGCCGCACGCACCGTGAGGATTCCCCCCCACACGACCCGCGCGCAGATGATCGCGACCACCGTGAGCAGCAGTCCCGTGGCCGCGCGCGAGGCAAACGACACGCAGCCCACCAGCACCGCAAACACGGCCTGCAGCGCGACCATGAGGCGCACGCGCGCGCGCCCGTGCGCGAGGTTGGCCCACACGAAGCTCAGCACGTTGGCGAAGGCCGGGGCGCCGCTCACCAGCCCCACGGCGATATTGACCACGAAACGCGGCACGACCCCTGCAAAGTGCTGCTTGACCAGTACCGCCGCGGTGGCGCCCTCGACCAGCCCGAGCGCCAGGCCGAGAAGTCCCCAGGAGAGAATCTCGCGGCGGAAGATGCCTTCCGCGAGCGCGCTGGGTCTGACGATACGGCTCTCGGGCACACCCGATCTTAATCGCCCGCGGGCGGGTGCGAATACCGCTCGTTGACAAGCTCCGGGTCCTTGTGCTCCCATCGGACGATCAGGCTCGGTTCGCATCCATGACATCCAACGTAACAACGGCCCATCGCTCCGCAGCGCCTCGCACCGCGCACCGGCCGTTGCTGCTGGCACTGCCGGCGCCGCTGCTCCTTAGCGGGAGTGAGCGGTGCGGGGTACGCGCGAACGCTTGATAAGAACGTAAGGCACGAGCGCAGCAAGAGACCAAGACCCCGCACCGGCTCGCAGCCGCTGCGGGGTTTTTTATGCGCGCTCAAACGGGCGCGGGGTCGGGAGGAGTGGTGAGATGAGGTTGTATTCGCAGAAAGACGTCGACCGGAAGGCTCTCAAGGGGGCGCGCATCGCCATTCTCGGCTACGGCAGCCAGGGGCGGGCTCACGCGCTGAACCTCAAGGACAGCGGCTGCGACGTCGTGGTCGGGGTGCGCAAGGGCGGGGCGAGCTGGAAGAAAGCCCGCAAGGACGGCCTCGAGGTCGCGGAGCCCCCGCTCGCCGTGGCCGGCGCGGATGTGATCGCCATGCTGGTGCCGGACCTGGCGCAGAAGGGTCTCTACCAGAGCCTCCGCAAGAGCCTCAAGAGCGGCGCCGCGCTGCTGTTCGCGCACGGCTTCAACATCCATTTCCGCCAGATCAAACCGCGCCCGGATCTCGACGTGGTGCTCATCGCCCCCAAGGGCCCCGGAGATCTGGTGCGCCGCCAGTACAGCCAGGGACGCGGGGTGCCGTGTCTGCTCGCGGTCGCCCAGGATGCGAGCGGCCGGGCGCACGCCCGCGCGCTCGCCTATGCGCACGGCATCGGCGGCACGCGCGGCGGGGTGCTCGAGACCACCTTCGCCGAGGAGACCGAGACGGATCTGTTCGGCGAGCAGGCGGTGCTGTGTGGCGGCGCCACCGAGCTCGTTGTGAAGGGCTTCGAGACGCTGGTGGAAGCGGGCTATCAGCCCGAGGTGGCCTACTACGAGTGCCTGCACGAGCTGAAGCTGATCGTCGACCTGCTGCACGAGGGCGGGCTCGCCAAGATGCATCAGTTCATCAGCGAGACCGCCAAGTACGGCGATCTCACCCGCGGACCCCGCATCGTGAATGAGCGCGTGAAGAACGAGATGCGCAAGGTGCTGAAGGAAGTGCAGAGCGGCAAGTTCGCGCGCCAGTGGATCCGCGAAAACGCGGCCGGCCGCGCCAACTACCAGCGGCTCCTCGACCAGGACGTCGATCGCCAGATCGAGAAGGTCGGCGCGGCGCTGCGGGCGCGCATGCCGTGGCTCAACGAGAAACGTGCCTGAGGTTCCGAGGGAGTTCCCATGGTCGCCAACCCCGATCGAGTGCTGATCTTCGACACCACGCTGCGTGACGGCGAGCAGTCCCCCGGCTGCAGCATGACCCGGCCCGAGAAGCTGCGTGTGGCGCGCGCGCTCGCCGAGCTCGGCGTGGATGTCGTCGAGGCGGGCTTTCCGGCCGCCTCGCACGGCGACTTCGACAGCGTGCAGGCGGTGGCGCGCGAAGTGCAGGGTCCGATCATCTGCGCCCTGGCGCGCTGCAGCTTCGAGGACATCGAGCTCGCCGCGCGAGCGCTGTCGGAAGCTCCCCCGCACCGCATCCACATGTTCCTCGCCACCAGCGCCATTCACCGCCAGTACAAGCTCAACATGGCGCAGGAGGAGATCCTGCGTCTGTGCGCCGCCGGCGTGAGCCGCGCGCGCGAGCTGTGCGAGGATGTGGAGTTCTCCCCCGAAGATGCCTCGCGCACCGAGCTCGAGTTCCTCGCCCAGGTGATCGAGGTGGCGATCGGCGCCGGGGCCACCACGGTGAATGTCCCGGACACCGTCGGTTACACCGTGCCGGATGAGTTTGCGGAGCTGTTCCGTTACCTGCGCAAGAACGTACGCGGCATCGAGGCAGTGCGGCTCTCGGTCCACTGCCATGACGACCTCGGCATGGCAGTCGCCAACAGTCTCACGGCGGTAGTCGCGGGCGCACGGCAGATCGAGTGCACCATCAACGGCATCGGCGAGCGCGCCGGCAACTGTTCGCTGGAGGAAGTGGTGATGGCGCTGAAGACGCGCGCCGCATTCTTCAACGTCAGCACCGCCATCAACACCAGCCGCCTGTACCCCACCTCGCGGCTGATTTCCAGCATCACCGGCATGCCGATCCCGCGCAACAAGGCGGTGGTGGGTGAGAACGCCTTCGCGCACGAAGCCGGCATTCACCAGCACGGCATGCTCAAGCACCACTCGACCTACGAAATCCTGCGTCCCGAGGATGTCGGCCTGTCGCGCAGCCACCTGGTGCTCGGCAAGCACAGCGGCCGGCACGCTTTCCGCGAGCGCGTCAGCGCGCTCGGGTTCGAGCTCGATGAGCTGGAATTCAACCGCGTGTTCGAGGAATTCAAGGCGCTGGCTGACAAGAAAAAGGAGCTGTTCGACGGCGACATCGAGGCGCTGGTGCTGCGCTCCGAGGGCTCCGCCAGCGGGCCCTGGACCCTCGTCGAGCTCGCGACCGAGGCGCGCAGCAACCGCGCGGCACATGCGCTGGTGCGCCTGCAGCACACCGACGGGCGCAGCGTCGAGCTCACCGCATCCGGCGACGGCCCGGTGGACGCGGCCTTCAAGGCGATCGAGGCCGCCACCGGCATCGCGGTGGTGCTGCGCAAGTTCGAGGTGCATGCGGTATCCGAGGGCGAGGATGCGCAGGGCGAGGCGCGGGTATACGTGGAGTACAATCACAAGACCTATCGGGGCGCGAGCGTGAGCACCAATATCGTCGAGTCCGGCACCCGGGCGTTCCTGGAAGTGATCAATCGCATCGAGCTGGCGC
>VBNP01000215.1 GCA_005877965.1 Gammaproteobacteria bacterium
CGGCGTCGCGGTGAGGTTCCGGGGCACACCGCCGGATCAGCTGCGCCTGCTGGACGAGATTCTCGGCGACCCGGGCGTCGCAGGCGCGCCGGCGGCCTCCGGCCCGCACGCCCCGGAGCCGCTCGCCGCGATCGGACGCAATGCGGTGGTCGCCGGTCGCGACCTGCTCCACGGACTGGCCTTCGTCGGCCGCGCGAGCACCACGTTCCTGCGCGGCCTGGCGCGCCCGCGGCGCCTGCGGCCGATTTCGATCGCCCGCCACCTGTATGACACGGGTCTTACCGCCGTGCCCATCGTGGCGCTGATCGCGTTCCTCATCAGCGTGATCATCGCCTACATGAGCGCGCGGCAGCTGCGCGGGCTGGGCGCGGACATCTACGTGGTCGACCTGGTCGCCATCGGGGTGCTGCGCGAGCTGGGAGTGCTGCTGACCTCCATCATCGTCGCCGGCCGTTCGGGCAGCGCGTTTGCCGCCGAGCTCGGCTCCATGAGGCTCAACGAGGAGGTGGATGCGCTCATCGCGACCGGCGTCGATCCGTTCGAGGTGCTGGTGCTGCCGCGGGTGCTGGGACTCACCATCGCGCTGCCGCTGCTCACCATCATCGCCGATCTGACCGGACTCACCGGCGGGGCGCTGCTGTGCCGCTATCTGCTCGACATGCCTCTCACCCAGTACGCGAGCCGCGTCAACGAGGCGATCTCCTCCACCACCTTCTGGGTCGGCCTCATCAAGGCCCCGGTGTTCGCGGTGCTCATCGCCGCGGCCGGTTGTTATCGCGGCCTGCAGGTGCGCAGCTCGGCGCGCGAGCTCGGCCGCCTGGTCACCGTCGCGGTCGTGCAGGCGATCTTCTGCGTGATACTCGCGGATGCGCTGTTCGCGGTGCTGTTCATGGAGATGGACGTGTGAGGCTGTACCCGGTCCTTCAGGTGCAGGGGCTGGTGAACCGCTTCGGGACCCAGGTGGTTCACGACGGGCTCGACATGGAAGTGCGCGCCGACGAGGTGTTCGGCATCGTCGGCGGCTCCGGCGCCGGCAAGTCGGTGCTGCTGCGGACCATCCTCGGGCTGCAGCGCCCGCTCGCCGGGGTGGTGCGCATCGACGGCGGCGATATCACGCGCATGAGCGAGGCGCAGTTGCGCTCGGTGAAGGCGCACTACGGCGTCACCTTCCAGGCCGGCGCCCTGTACACCGGACTCACGGTGCTGCAGAACGTGCAGCTGCCCATGATCGAGCACCTCGGGCTCGAGCGCGCGGCGCTGCAGGAGCTGGCGCTGCTCAGAATCCGCCTCGTCGGGCTGCCCGCCGAGGCGGCCCGCAAGTACCCGGCCGAGCTCTCCGGGGGCATGGTGAAGCGCGCGGCCCTGGCCCGCGCCCTGGCGCTCGATCCGCGCCTGTTGTTTCTCGATGAGCCCACCTCGGGCCTCGATCCGGTGAGTGCGGCCGCGTTCGATGAGTTGGTGCTGTACCTGCACAAACAGCTGCGGCTCACCGTCGTCATGATCACCCATGATCTGGACACCATCTTCCGTACCTGCAATCGTGTCGGGGTGATCGTGGACGGGCGCATGGAAACGGATACGCTGCAACGCATCGTCGACCACCCGCACCCGTGGATCAGGGCCTATTTTCACGGCGAGCGTGCGCGCGCACGCCTGGGAGCCGCGCATGGAACGTGAGGCGAACTACGCCGCGGTCGGCGCGTTCGTGCTGCTGGCGGCACTGCTGGGAGTGCTGTTCGTCTACTGGTATTCCGACACCCGCGAGCATCGCGACTACAACCGCTACGAGATCTACTTCACCGGCAGCGTCAGCGGCCTCGACCGGGGCGCAGCGGTGCGTTACCTCGGTGTCGGTGTCGGGCGCGTGGTCGAGATGCGCATCGACCCGCGCGATTCCAGCCGCGTCGAGGTGATCGTCGACATCGACGCGACCACACCGATATCGGCGCATACCGTCGCGGAGCTGCAGCTGCAGGGAATCACGGGGCTGCTGTACATCGACCTGCGCGAGGATCGCAGCGACAAGCGCCCGCCGCAGACGGTGGCGGGACTCAAATTCCCGGTGATCCGTTCGGCGCCGTCGGGTTTCGATGTGTTCCTGGCGAGTCTCCCGGAAGTGGTGGCGGCGGCCGGCACCGTGGTGCAGCGGGCCAGCCTGCTGCTGAGTGACGTGAATCTGCACGCCGTTTCCAGCACGCTGCGCAGCCTCGAGGAGGCCAGCGGCAAGCTCCCGCAGACCCTGCGCGACCTCAACGCCCTGGTCGGGGAGCTGCGCGGCGCCAGCGCCGAACTGACCGCATCCGCGCGCAGCGCCCACGCGCTGATCGATACCGCCGGGCCGGAACTGGAGGCGGCCGCGCGGCGCATGCATGCCATTGCCGAGCATCTGGCGAGCGCGAGCGAGCAGCTCGACAAGCTGATCGCCGAAAACCGCGAGGACGTGCGCTCGTTCACGCGCGACGGCCTGCCGGAGCTCGAGCGCTTTGCGCGTGAGGGCCGGGAGGCGGCCGAGGACATCCGCGCGCTCTCGAACAGCCTGCGGGAGAATCCCGCGCAGCTCATCTATCAGCCGCAGGAGCGCGGTGTGGAGATCCCACGGTGAGAATTGCGCTACGGCCGGCGCGCGCCCTGCCGCTGCTGTGCACGATGCTGATCCTCGGCTGCTCGGGGCTGTTCCACAGCACCGCGCACCCCGAGCAGACCTACTACCTGCGCCCGCCGGCGGCCGCGGCGGGCGAGGGCGCGCCGGGCGCGGCTCGCGGCGCCCCGGGCGCGCCCCCGGGGGTGGCGGCCTCACTGCGGGTCGGTCATCCGCTGGCGGACCCCGGGCTCGACAGCTCGCACATCATGCTGGTGCAGGCGGATCATCGCATGAACTTCTACGCCGGCAGCCGCTGGCCGGCTCCGGCTGCGGACGTGATCGAAGCGCTCGCGGTGGACACACTGCGCGCCTCGGGCGGGTGGAGGTCGGTGGAGGATTCCACCAGCCCGTTCCCGTCCGACTACCTGCTGCAGGTTGCGGTGCGCCGCTTCGAGGCCGACTACACCGCCGGGGGAGCGGTTCCCGAGGTGCACGTGACGCTCGACTGCATCATCGGCCGGCGCGAAGGGCGCGATGTGGTGGCGACGTTCGTCGCTTCCGGCGCCGCGCTCGCCACCGCCAACCGCCTGAGCGAGGTGGTCTCCGCCTTCGAGCAGGCCATGGGCGCGGCCCTCGGGGTGCTGTCGGAGCAGGCGCAGCAGGCGGTGCGCGCCGCGGAGCGTGCCGCTCAGAACGAGGACGGGCCCACACACCCCGTCGGCCGGCAGAGCCAGTAGTCCGACCGCGCCGGATCGGCGAGCAGGCGCCGCGGCGGCCGCTGCAGAAGCGCCGCCTTCAGGCCGAACGGGATGTCGCCGCCTCGACGCGGTGCAGCAGGTGCGCGAAGGGTGCGGCGCCGGCAGCCTGGCGCGTGAGCAGCGCCAGCAGGTCCTGCGCGGTGCACGGCTCGCCGAACAGCCGCCCCTGTCCGAAGTGGCAGGCGTTGCTGCGCAGGAATTCCAGCTGCCGCTGCGACTCGACGCCCTCGGCGATCACCTCCATGCCGAGACTGCGTCCCATCTCGATGATGGTGCGCACGATGGTGGCATCGCCGGCATCGTCGGCTGCGTCGCGCACGAAGGACTGGTCGATCTTGAGCGTGCCGATCGGGAACTGTTGCAGCGCCGACAGCGAGGAGTAGCCGGTGCCGAAGTCATCGATCGACAGGTGCAGGCCCATGGCGTACAGCTCATCGAGCAGCCGCACGGTGCGCTGCGGATCCGCCATCAGGGTGGTTTCGGTGATCTCCAGCTCGAACGCCGTCGGGGACACCTGGTGGCGGCGGAATACCGAGCGGCAGCGCAGGATGAAACTCGCCTGGCGCAGCTGCTTGAGCGACAGGTTGAGCGAGATGCGTCCCGGGTCCCCGACCTTGCTCTGCATCTGGCGGTAATCGAGGCACACGCGGTTCAGCACCCACTCGCCGATATCGAGGATGAGGTTGGTCTCCTCGGCCAGCGGGATGAAATGCGAGGGCGGAATGTCGCCGTGCCCCGGCAGGCGCCAGCGCAACAGCGCCTCGGCGCCGATGATGCGCCCGGTGCGCAGGTCGACCTTGGGCTGGTAGCGGATCTCCAGCTCGTCGCGCTCCAGCGCGCGCCGCAGTTTGCTCTTCAACATCAGCCGCTCGACCGCGGCGGCGTTCATTTCCGGGGAGTAAAAGGCGAAGGTGTTGCCGCCGTTCTGCTTCGAGTAGTACATCGCCGCGTCGGCGTTGCGGATCAGGTCGATGACGTTCTCGGCATCGCGCGGGCAGAAGGCGATGCCGATGCTCGCGGTGAGGAACACCTCGTGCTGGTTCAGCTGCATCGGGCGGCACACCTCGGTCAGGAGCGCGCGTGCCAGCTGCGCAATCGGTCCGCGGTTGTCGGCATCCGCCGGCAGGCCCTCCACGAACAGCGCGAACTCATCCCCGGCGAGCCGTCCCACCACCGTCTCCTTCGGCAGCGAGCGCGTCAGGCGCTCGGCCAGCACTTCCAGCGTACGATCGCCGGCGCCGTGACCGAAGGTGTCGTTGACTTCCTTGAAGCGGTCCATGTCCAGGTACAGCACCGCCACCACCTGCCCCGCGCGCAGCGCGCGCGCGATGGTCTGCTGCAGCAGGTGGTGGAACTGCATGCGGTTCGGGATCTTGGTGAGCGCGTCGTAGCGCGCCAGATAGCGTATGCGGCGTTCGGCGCGCTTGCGGTCGGTGAT
>VBNP01000050.1:0-15079 GCA_005877965.1 Gammaproteobacteria bacterium
GAAGCCGCGCAGCACTCATCCGGTTTCGCCAAGGACAAGGAAGCGCGGTACTTGACTTTCACAATGACAAACGTCCAAGTCTCAAAATAATTCCAGGCATACCTATGCAGGGCTCGCTCGTGCGCTTGGGTAACGATGGATTCACCGTCACCAGCCCGGCAGAGGCGACTCCGGCGCTAAGCGATTCATTTGTCGATACGTCGGTGATCGATATAGCGAATCTACCGGACCGCGTTCGCGTCTTCGACGTTAAACGGGTCCGCGAGGAAATTACCAATGAGGAGACGGGCACGACATTCCTGCTCGCCGACGATGGGCTGTATCTGGTCCGACGGCCGTCCGTCGAGCGAGATAAGGAGAGCCGTGAATTGGCAGCTCGGGACGCCGGATAGCATTGGATGTTGGAGATTGCGGCGGTGAATCGGATAGCAGACTCACGCGGAATTCATGCGAGAACCGTTCTAAGGTTGGTAGCGTGATGTGCAAGTCTTTGAAAAGAGTTGGTGGAAAGGGAGCGACTCGAACCCTCGACCCCGGCATTATGAGCCCGGTAGTTGGCGTTCATTCGCGACGCACTCGAGGCAGAGATCCGGCGACAGCGAGTTCGCGGGGACGAGATCCGTCACGTTGAGGGCTACACGCGCAAGCCAGTCGCGCCAGGCGAGCTCGACGCCTGGCTCAGCGAACAAGACTGGGGCGCATCGTGAAGGACGACATCAACGCAGCCGAGCGCTCACCGCGCGCGGGTGAAATGAGTCCCAATCGGGCCCCCGCTACCACGCTCCCCCTCGAACTCGTTGACCGTTGGAGTGTCCCGCTCACAAGGACTTTTTGAGCGGTCGGATAAACTCAAACGCCTCATTAACTTGCGCGCGGCGAAAGTCCGCGCGCTGCTTGTCGGAGGCCGTTCCAGTCGAGGAGAGCTGGGTGCGCTCACACTCCGCGAGACGCTCATGGTAGGCAGTATCAATCTCCGCCCAGCTCGCATCCGCCGCCACGCCGAGAATCGCGTGCCAGCTGTTGCCGAGCTCGGCAACGCTGAGAAGCGCTCGACCGCTCGCGGGTGGTGGTGTTCCCTGGTGCATCTCAACAGGCGGAGCTTTCTGCTGTCGAATGACGGTGATCAGCCACGAAACGAGTCCCCACCCGACAAGCCCGCCCGCGCCGACCACAATCCAGTCAGTGGCGGTCATGAGGCGCTCCCCCAAGCTTTCGTAGCTCCTCGCTGAGAACTTGGTGCTCTCTGCTGTTTTCGGGCAAGTAGCGCTGAGCGCTGGCAAGCGCCTCCTTGAGGCTCTGTCGGATCATCGCAACGCCGTTCGCGTCAAACCCGAGTGCCGGCAGGTCGGATGCCGCGAGAGTCCAGCGGCGATGCGTTGATACCGCCCGGGCCAGATTAGCCGCGCAGGGTAGGCACACGAGCGCCATGATGAACGTGGAACAAACCTGCCAACGTGTGAGCTGCAGATCCTTTCTTCGAATGCAGACCAGAGTGCACCCCGCTCCTGACAGGAGGAAGCAGAGAATCGCGGCAGCGACGAACAGCCTCTGCTGCCCGAGCGCGAGCGCTAGTGGCGCGACGAGAATGAGCAGGAACCCACATACGCCCGAGATCCATCCGAGCGCGCGCACCGCTCCCAGGTGCCGACTCATTTCGATTTTGACGTCCTCCGATGCGCTGCCGGCGCCACGGGACGTGGCCCACTGCACTCGCAGCTCCGGCCAGAAGGGCGTCAACGGGTTGGGGACATAGGGGCGACGTCCCCCGAGTTCGAAAGACCACCCCAACGACAGTCCCCGCACGAACCCGATGCGAGTGGAGATCACTGCTTCTCCGACGCACAAGAAGTGCGCCGAGTCAAAGAGATACACCGCAGGAAGCGCGAGGGCGAGAAGCCCCTCCGACGTGGGCATCTTCGATGCGTCCGTTGTGATCCAGTCCGCTGTGAGATTACGGTTGGGGCTGCTTGCGCTTGAAAAGTGACTTGAGCCCCGCGATTACGGCGACGACCGCCGCCAGAATTACTTTCCAGAACGCAGCGACGCCAGCGACCACGAATTTCCACAACCCTTTGAGCAAGCCGGTCTTGACCGCCGCAGCAACCGCGCCGCCGACGATAAGGCCGGTGAGGCCATATTCCGCTACCTTATCGCCCGGTCGCCACTCTGCGTAAGTGTCCCCGGAATTGAATCGGTAGGCGGTGAGCACCCGATTGACGTCCGCGACGGCCGCCGCAGTGTCCGCCGGTCTTGCAACGAGGACCACCGACGTGTAGCCGCGTCGGCCCAGAATCTTCGTGAAGAAGTTCGTGCCCTCGCCGTGCGGTGAGCGCAGCAAGGTTGCCCATTCCAAGCGCTTCGTGGTGTTGTTGTAGGCAGGCGGGATCGTCCAGCCGACGACGTGCAGTTCGCTCCACCCGCGGCGCCTTCTCTCCTCGTTGGCGGCCTCGGTGCTCTCCTTGAGCGCCTTCAAGATCTTGTCGGCATCGACCTTCTCATCGTCCCTGACGTACCCCTCGCCTTCGAAGTACAGGTACGCGTTCCAACCGAGGTCCTTCGGAGCAACCAAGACTTCCTTGCCCGAGGAGAGGTTCTCGTTGAGCTCTTCAAACTTGGTGGTGTTGGCCTCATCGAGGTACACGTAACCTTCGGGCAAGGACAGCGTGGAGTTGCCGCCGACCGTCACCTCATGGGGTCCGAACACCCACTTCAGTGCACGAAGCTTCGTACGGAACTCGTCAGCCTTCGGATCCGAGTTTTCCTGCGCGTGCACAGGGCCCGTTACTACGAACATCAGAACGGTCGTCAGAAGTGCGACCTTGGACATGGAGTGATCCTTCTCGTGCGGATTTGCAGCGCATCGCTAAACCTAGATGCTGGTCCGGGCCCAGGTGAGGCTTGGTAGCGCCGCACTAGCCGCCCGCAGTGCTAGTGTATCCGCGTTTCGATGCCATAAGGCCGGACGATCGGGGGCGGTCTGGCGCTAGATTGTTACTGTGCGCAACCGGGAATAAGTCTCAGTCGAGCACCTCGCCGAGACGGTCCTCTTGCGTTCGACACGCCTGGCCGCTGTCTCCGAGCACTTCCTCATAGAGCACCGTGACGGCTCGGACAACCTGCCGCAGCGTCGCACAGTAACAGGGGAGTGACTGAAGCTTCACCATGCCATCAGCGCATGTATATGCATGAATTGTCAATTGAGCGTGCAGGACGGCGATCGCGAAGGCCGCTCGATCTAGCGACTTGGGTACACCCGCCGGAGTTGGTGGTTAGTGGGACGGTGGATGGAGGTATAGACTGAATTTCTTCTCATCCGTGACGCTAGACCGCCTGGAGCCCTCCGGGCTTTACCTGGATCTCTTACATTTTCACGTAGATTGATGAATCGCCGGGAGATAACCATGAAGTTTCGGATAGCTGTCGTGTCGACCATGCTCTTGCTCGGCTCTGTTGCGAGCCTCGTAAACGCCGCGGAGAGCAAGGCCGTACAAACAATGGCCGGAATACTGCTGCATCTTCAGCACTACCCCACCGATGCCGACAAGCAGTCACTTAAGCAGATCATAGAGGACAAGTCAGCGACCAAGGACGAACGTACCGTGGCTCAGGCTCTAATCAACGTGCAGCATATGGTGGCTGCTGCCGACAAGCCGAAACTTGAAGCCATCGCAAAGAACGACAAGGCTACCAGCCCGGTAAAGACGCTCGCGGAGATCATTCTCAAACTGAACCACATGCCCTCTGAGAGCGACAAAGGAAAGCTGAAGGCTTTGGCTTCGTAATGTAGCCGCTGATCACGATTCGGTCAGGGGCCGTAGACCTTAAGTTGCCCGAGCTTCAGATCCGCCCGCGCAGCGGAGGTGACGTACGCGACCGCTCCGCGCGCCGCGTGCTGCTCCGTCAGCATTGCAGCTCGACGTCGTTCCAAAACCCGATCCAGCGAGCCACATGGGCGTAAGAGGCCCGCGGCGCCTCGTACGCCCAAGCGGCGCGCTCGCTGCTGTGGGTTCCGTCCGAGAGATTGAAGAACCGCACACTGTGGGGACAGCGATGGTCGGCCTCTGTCTTGGGGGCCGCCTGCAGAAATTCCATGCGCACCGACGCCGGCGGGAAGTAATGATAGCCGTCGAGCTCGATCGTCCGATCGCTTTCCGCCATGATCTGACCATGCCACAGGGCTTTCATGCAGCTCTCCTCTTTCGTCGTCCTGCGCCAGGAACCCCGCCCTTGGCCGTTGGCGTGCCGGCGTTCGGCGCGCGTTTCGCGCACGGTTTGCATCTTGCCGCTGTTCCGCCGACCTGGTCACGGGAAACGCTCCGGCTCGGTGGCGATGTCTTTGCGCTATGCACACCTCGCTCCCGACCAGCGGCGGCCGAGAAAACGAGTGGTCAGTAATTTCAATCACTTGCCGAGGGACGCCCGTTGCAATCGGCACGACGAAGCACAACTGAGCACAACCGACTCCCGCAAGACTCCCGCAGGAATTCGGGTCGCGAACCCCGCCGACATGGCGTGCCGATGCGGTTCTTCCCCTGTGCTTGCGCAAGATCGGCTTGGTGCAGTGTCCATGCGACGATAGAGTATGCCCCGGATCACTAGCGGCGAATGGGTTGCTGCGAGGGGCTCAGGCTTCGGGCGGTAATTCCCTTAGTAGGAAGCCAGACGGCATGTATACGCTTTACTACAGCCCGGGAACCGCCAGCATGTGCGTGCACCAGGCGTTGATCGAGGCAAACGCACAATACCGCCTGGTGCTGGTGGATTTGCAGGCTGGCCAGCAGCGCGACCCGGCTTATCTGCGGCTCAATCCCGGCGGAGTCGTGCCCACGTTGCTGATCGACGATACACCGTTCACCGAAACGGCCGCACTGCTGATGACGATAGCGACCCGACATCCTGAGACCCGGCTGGCGCCGGCGGAGAGTTCCGCGAGCCGCGCCGGGTGGTATCAGTGGATCGTGTATCTCGCCAATACGCTGCAGCCGGCGTTCCGCCTGTGGTTTTATCCGGCAGACGTCAGCGACGACCCCGACACGCAAGCGATACTGAACGCCGCGACGTGCCGCAAGATAGAGAGCATTTGGGCGCGAATCGAAGCGCATCTGCTGGCGCAGGGCCCGTATCTGCTCGGCGCAGAGTTCTCGGCAGCGGACCTCATGCTGATCATGCTGATGCGCTGGTCGCGGAACATGCCAAGGCCGGCGACCGAGTGGCCGGCGCTGCATCAGTATGCCGCGCGGATGAAAGCTCGCCCGAGCTGGAAGAAGCTCTGCGCGCTGGAAGGACTGAGCGAGTGGAATTGAAGATAGGCGCGGACTACGAACGCTAAGCGGACCTTCTGCGGCAACGAGCGGCTGATCGGATGATCACAGCCACCACGCGGAGGGTTGCTGCAGCAGCGCGAGCTCGTCCGCGGATGAATTTCGGTTGAGTATCGCGTTGCGATGCGGGAAGCGGCCGAATCGATCGATGATCTCCTTGTGCGCGATGGCAAATCGGGTCCACTCTGCATTGCCGACACTTCCGATCAGCTGAACCGCGAGTGCCTGATCTGCGCGCTCCTCGCTGTGCTCGAACGGCAGGTAGAGAAACAGCCGCTCCTGCTCCGCCATGGCCGTATCGCACCCCTGACTGATCGCGCATCTGGACAGGCGGCGCGCGACAGGATCGGCCGCGAAAGCACCGGGCGTGCCACGGAACAGGTTGCGTGAGAACTGATCGAGAACGATGACGGCGGCCAGCAGCGCGCGTGGCGTCGCTGCGATGCAGCCCTCGTCTGCAACGAGGCGTTGGTGCAGCGAACCGAAGCGCTCGCGGATCTGCGCATCAATCTTCTCGCTCCTCGCGAACCAATGCACCTCCCCCAGCTCCTCGAACCAGAAATTTAGAACCTCGGTTACCCAAGCCGGCTCGCCTGGGTCGCTGCTCGCATGCGTGCCGGACATGTTTCCTCTGCGGAGGGAAGCGATCCTGTTTCCGGCGGCCGACGGTCAGTCCGGCAGTCCGGCCAAGCGCAGGGAGGAAGCGATCTGCTCGGCATCGGCCGGATTCTTAAAAGGCTCCCTGCTCATGAATTGCGCGATCGAGAAGTCTGGCCTGATGGACAGGCACGTGGCAACGCTGGCTCTGGCACAGTCCATCTCGCCTAGACGGGCATGGCATGCGGCCGTGAGCGCGACACTGCTGTAGAGGCGACCGCGCGCATGGCGGAGCCTCAACAGCGCATCCGCGTAGCGACCCAGGTTCATGCACGCCAAGCCCGCTGCGCGCCAGCACCACGGCACATCGAAGTACGGGTCGATCTCTCTGGCCTTCGCAAACCAGGTGAGCGCTTGCTCAGACTCGCCGGTATAAACGAGGCAGGATCCGAGATCGGCGGCGTTCCATTGGTTGTTCGGATTGATCTCGACCGCTCGCCGCGTGTATTGCTCCGCGAGATCGTAGTGCCGTTGCAGCAGGCACAGGTGACCGAGGATCGCATGACACGTGCTCTCGCCATCGTCGAGCTCGACGGCCCGCCTTGCGAGGACGTACGCCTTCTCCAACACACTGCCCGGGCTGCTCAGGTCATTGTGCCAACGCCTGCAAAACATCACGGCGAGTAACGCGTGCGCCAGGGCATAGCCGGGGTCAAGTTCGATGGCCTGCTCGAACAGCCGCGTAGCCTCCGCCGCGCCGAGTGAATCGTCCCAGGACAGCGCGTTGCCCTTCAGTACACACTCGTAGGCCGCGAGACTCGTGGGCGGCTTGCGGCGCGCGCGCTCGGCAGCCGAGACCTCAACCCGGCCGGCAAGCGTGCTGACGATCGTCTGCACGACCCGGTCCTGGACCGCAAAGATCTCCTCGACCCCGCGGTCGAATTTTTCGACCCAGATATCGCTGCCGGTCTCGGCGTCAACCAGCTGGACGCTGATACGGATGCGCTCGCCCATCCGCCGGATGCTGCCTTCGATGACGAAGCGAACGTTCAATTCGCGGGCGAGCTGCTTCGTATCGACCACGACGCCGCGATACCGTAACGACGCCGAGGGCGAGCGCACTGCAAGCAGTCGCCAGCGCGATAGCTCGGTAATGATGTCCTCTGTGATACCGTTGCTGAAGTACGCCTGCGCCGGATCGCCGCTCAGGTTGACGAACGGCATGACCACGATCGACGGTTTGTCCGGCAGTGCCGCGGCCGCATTGGCTGTCGGGTCGGCCTGCGGTTCCGCCCACGGCGACACGGGTGCGATGAGTCGATAGCCCCGACGTACGACGTTGGCGATGTACCGAGGACTCTTCGGATCGTCGCCGAGAATGCGACGCAGTGCGGCCACGGCGGCGTACACCGAGTCCTGGCTGACGACCACGTCTTTCCACACCTGATCGAGCAATTCCTCGACGCTGACCACCTCGCCGCCGCGCTCGGCGAGGCACATCAGCAGCTGCATCGCCTTGGGTTCGAGTTTGATCGTGCGGCCGTCCTTGCAAATCTCATCCAGCGTCGGATCAACCCGCAAGTCGGCGATCCGGAGCAAGGAACGAGCTGCTGCTGAACTGACCAGTGGCATCGTAACTTACTGATTAGGCATGCACTTTACTCGTGGAGGTCCTTCCCGAGGCCGGTTGCGATTTTACACAAACCTGGCGAGTTTGCGGTGATTGCGCCGCGTTCCGCCCTCCCTGTTCGGATTCAGACAATCCCTAGCTCACTTTCAGACCCCTATCAGGACTCCCGGCGCGGCACGGAGCACTGTTTGCCTCGCGACGGCGGAGCCAAATCCGCCGGATGAAACCGCCAGGAACCATGAACCATTTACCAACACTCAGGAGACCATCATGAAAACTCTGCTCGCTTCCGCTAAGCATCCCCGTCTGGTCACTGCCGCGATCTTCGGCGCGCTTGCCTTGGGCTGCGGCGCAGTGTCCATCGCTGCCGACCGGAGCGATGTGCCTCAGGCCGTCGTGAAGTTCGGGGATCTCAACCTGTCGAACCCGCAGGGTGCGGCTACGCTCTACAACCGCATCGTTTTCGCGGCCCATGAGGTGTGCAAATCCTTTGACACGAACATCCGCGACCTGGCGACGCACGCGCAAGTGAATGCTTGCGTTCACAGAGCAATCACGGATGCGGTGACCAAGGTCGGCCAGGCGGAGTTGATCGCCGCATACAACACGAGGAACCGTCAGCCTCTGCCGATCACCGTTGCCGCTCGCTAGTCGATTTGTCGGGCGGTGGCGCTCGCCACCGCCCCACGCGTAAAGCGCTCTTTAAGTGAGCCCGGGTTTATGGGAGCACCTGAGTTGAGACCTCAGTCTTTTGTCGTTCCACGGGGATTTCGATCTATTCGGGTGCATGATGTTAAGCACGCGTATGGGCATCGGCTCATCGGCTGCGCGCCGCTGGTGTTGGTTTCGAGGATCGCAAACTCCTCCTCGGCCAAGAGCCCGATCATGTCACGACACACTACTCGGCACCGGAAGTCGGAGTGTTGCTTGAGGCCTCTGAGAAGGTGTGCGAGTTGGAAGGCCGCAAAAGACCCGCACTAGCGACGGGTATCCTCCAAAGGGGATGGCTAGAGAGGTCCGATAGGTCCAATTTGATCCCATCTGGCGGTGTTCGAGAGCGCCGCCTTCGGGCGGCGTTTTTATGTCACGGGCTAAGCCTCGGGCGCAGGACCGGCAGGGCACAGCAATTGCCCCCGCGGACTCGCCAGTCTTTGCCCCATGCACGCGGTAACGCTTTCGCCTTATTTCGCACCGCTGACCGACTTGGTATCTGTGTTCAACAGGAGGTGCAGATGAATCCTGTGAAAAACAAGGCGGAGCGTTCACACGCCCTCCCCAGGGAGTTGTGGCCCATTCTCGCGCTGATCTTTACCGGGCCGGTCCTGTTTGTAAACGTGCTCGTGGGTGGGGATCGGGCGTTGCTGCGCGCCTGGATCATCGCGCTGATCGGATTGGCTTGCTTCGGCTTTCTGGGGCGGCGCAAGTAAACGATAGCCCCGAGCGATGGACCGATCGCTGCCTATCGCCCGCGCTGCTGACGCCGCGGCCATCCGGCGATCATTTGCCCGCCTCACAGATTCGACGCCAGCCGCGAGGATCGGCGTCAACAAAGGCTCACGCCGCACTTCTCTGGCGGATTTATCAAAACGCAAGCCGAGGAATGCGGCATCTCGTTCGGTACGCTGATCCGCGACTTGCTGCGAGCCGCCACTCGACGTAGCCAGGTTCATCGACCGATCCTTTACCCATAGTCGCACCTGGTTGATCCAGCGATCCAGCAATGCGTTCAGAGCTGACCTGGCATCAATTATTCAGCAATTAAATAGTTGGAAAGGGAGGGACTCGAACCCTCGACCCCGGCATTATGAGCGGTAGTTGGCTCAAGTTAGCTTGTAAGTTCAACAACTTGCCGAGGGGCGCCCGCCGCAACTGGCGCTACGCAGCACAACTGAGCACGACCGATTCCCGGAGAATTCCCGCAGAAATTGGGGTCATGAGTGTCCCCACCAGCTGATGTGGTATATGATGTGTATAGAGATCCACATTGGAATCCATAGCAGTGAAGACGATCCAGATGACTATCGACGAACGTCTCCTAAAAGTCGTCGACAAGATAACCCGAACGCGAAAGACAACCCGGTCTGCATTCATTCGCGATGCGCTCGAGGCGGAGATCCGGCGACAGCGCATTCACGAGGACGAGATTCGTCACGGTGAGGGCTACACGCGCAAGCCAGTTGCTTCCGGTGAGTTCGATATCTGGGTAAGCGAACAGGACTGGGGTACATCGTGAATCGGGGTGACGTCTGCTGGTACACGTTCAAAATACCCGACAAGAAGCGTCCGGTGCTGATCCTGACACGTGATTCGGCGATCGCGGTGCTGCACTCGGTCACGGTTGCTCCGATCACATCTACTATCCGTAGTATCCCCACTGAGGTCGTTCTGACAAAAGCAGACGGGTTACCAACCACCTGCGCGGCGAACTTCGACAATCTCCAGACCGTGCCCAAGAGCAATATCGGCGATCGCATTGCCCGATTGACGGCGCGAAAAATGCAAGAAGCGGGCACGGCGGTGTCATTCGCGCTCGGCTTCGACAACTGATTGAGCCCGAGTGATACTCGGCATCGAAGATCGACCAGATTGCCGTGTGATAACTTTCAGCCGATCCCATGCCGCGGCATGCATGTCGTCGGCCTGTGCTCCGGGCGCCAGGTGCCGAGGGAACCTCAATGAGACACAGAAGAACTCTTGCATTTGTCTGCATGTGCGCAGCTCTGGTATCGCGCGCGGGCGCGCAAGAGCAGCACTCTCATCACGGCGCGAGCGAAGCGCTGGGGAGCGTTCACTTTCCGGTCGCGTGCGAAACCGGGGTTCAAGCGACCTTCACGCGGGCGGTGGCGCTGCTCCACTCCTTCGGCTACGAAGAGGCCCGCAAGTCCTTCGCGAAGGTTGGCGAGCAAGACCCCAGCTGCGGAATGGCAGCCTGGGGAATCGCCATGACCTACTACCATCCGATCTGGGCGCCTCCGACGGCGGCCGAGCTCGCAGCAGGAGCAGCCGCAGCTGACCGAGCGAGTGCCGTAGGCGCCAGAACCGATCGGGAAAAGCGCTACGTCACCGCAATCGGCGCCTTCTACCGCGATTTCGGCGGGGTCGATCACCGCACGCGCGCCCTCGCTTACAAGGAGGCCATGGAGGATCTGGCGCGCCGCTATCCCGATGATCACGAGGCGTCGGCATTTTACGCGCTGGCGTTGCTTGGGACGGCAGCACCGGGTGATGCAGCCTTCGCCGCTCAAAAGCAGGCGGCGGACATCCTCAACGGCCTGCTTATGAAGGAACCGCAGCATCCGGGAGCGATCCACTACCTGATCCACGCCTACGACTACCCGTCGCTCGCCGCGATGGCGCTACCGGCGGCGCGGACGTACGCGAAGATTGCGCCCTCCTCGCCGCATGCCTTGCACATGCCGTCGCACATCTTCACACGGCTCGGGCTGTGGCCGGAGTCGATCGAATCAAACCTCGCCTCGGCCGACGCCGCGCGGCGTCTGGTTGCAAGGACCTATCCCGGGGCCGCTTCATTCGACGCTCTGCACGCCCTCGATTATCTGGAGTATGCGTACTTGCAGACCGGCAACGAGCCGAAGGCGCGTCAGGTGCGCGAGGATGCGGCGACTGCGAGGAAGTTCGATGATCCGAACTTCGCTGTCGGTTACGCGCTCGCCGCCATCCCAGCACGCTTCGCCCTGGAGCATCGTCGCTGGGACGAGGCTGCGACGCTCGAAGCGCCGGATGCCAGCCTTCCCTGGCAGAATTTCCCGTACGCACGCGCCATAACGCAATTCGCGCGAGCGTTGGGCTCAGCGCGCGGCGGCGAGCCTAAGCGCGCGTACGCGCCACTCGCCAACCTCGAAGAAATTCATACAACGCTGGTCAAATCACCTGTTCCCGGTCCCTACGACTGGGCGGGACAGGTGGACTCCATGCGACTGGCTGCTGCGGCCTGGGTTGCGTATTCCGAGGGTCACCGGAGCGAGGCTGTCGATCTCGCGCGCACTGCGGCCGATCTTGAGGATCGCGTGGGCAAGCATCCGGTGAGTCCGGGAGGCGTGCTGCCCGCGCGCGAGTTGCTTGCCGACTTGCTGCGCGAGATGGGGCAGGCGGACGAAGCGCTGCAGCAGTACGAGGCTTCTTTGAGCGTGGCGCCCAACCGATTCAACGGTCTCTACGGCGCGGCGCAATCGGCCGAGGCCTCCGGCGACTCACGAAAGGCGACGCAGTATTACGCGATGCTCGCGGAGAACTGCTCCTCGTCTGACCGTACGGAGGTCAAGCGTGCCCGCGACTTCCTCGAGCGGCACAAGTAGCTTGTGGCGTGCATGCAAGGCCGCCGCAACTGAACGAGAAGCCACCCCGCACATCCGGAACCAGCCGCGAGGAGTGCTCAGGATGCGCGTACCGTGCAACGGTCATCCGGCGGCCGTTCGTCCATCTTGATTCAACTGGTGGAAGGGAGGGACTCGAACCCTCGACCCCAGCATTATGAGTGCCGAGCCGAAGAATCGGGCTCTCGCCGCTTAGTCGTAGGTACCTGATTGTAGGCACATCTTTTTACTACGGATCTGCTGGACGGGACGGCGTAGCAGCCATTTGGGCACCAAAGAGCACGGTTGGGCACAGGAGAATCACGCGAAATTCACGCGCGCTCGTGCAGCCCGGGGAAGTCTTCTTGGGCAGTTGTTCAACGACCGGCCGAGTTCCAGGCCGTACGGAATGCGATGTCGGACGGCGGCGATGATGATGGGTGACACGTCAAGTGGCCACTGCCTTGGGCTGTGCGCGCGGCAAAGGCGGAAATGTGAATGCAACCGCGGTGGCTGCGAGCGCGATGGCCGTGGAGCTCAGATATAGCCAGCGATAGTCGTGATATGTGTCGAAAATCCAACCACCCGCCACGGGCCCAAGGGCCATGCCCACGCTGGAAAGCATGATGGCGGCACCGAACACCGTCCCCATGATGCGCTGGTCGAAGTATTCGCGGGCGAGCACGGCGTAGAGCGGCATGACTCCGCTATACGCGGTTCCGAACACGATCCCGAGCAGGTAGAACTCGCTCTGTCGGCTCGCGAGCATATAGCCCTGAATTGCGAGCGACTGGACAAACAGACCACCGATCAACACCGGCTTCACGCCCAGCCTGTCCGCAGCAACTCCGAGGAGCAGTCGGCCACCGAGTCCCGCGAGCCCTTCGACGCTGTAGATACTCACCGCCGCCATCATCGGCACACCACAGGTAATCGCATAGCTCACGAAATGGAAGAGCGGACCGGAATGAGCCGCACAGCAGAGAAAGAACGTCATTCCCAGAACAATGAACGGGACGGAAAGGAGCGCAGCCTTCACGCGCGGCACGGGTCTTCCGGCGTCCATGGCTGCCGCAGCAGTGGCGTGATCTGTCCTGGGCGGCTGCCGCACCAGCAGCGCCGCGGGAATCAGAAACACCCAGGCGAGACACCCGAGGACAGCCAAGGCTGTGCGCCAGTCGTAGTGTGAGACGAGCCAGGCTGCAAACGGCGACATCGTCATGGGTGCCATACCCATGCCTGCTGAGACAAGGGACACCGCGAGCGCTCGCTGGGTGTCGAACCACGCCGTCACGGCGGCAATCATCGGCGCAATGAATGCGCCGCACGCCACGCCGACGAACACGCCGAACCCAAGCTGGAACATTAGAGGGGAGGTTGCGCGGCTCGCGAGCCACAGTCCGGCGCCGAGAATGATCGCCCCCGTGAGCACGACGACACGGGTGCCCAGGCGGTCACTCGCTGCGCCCCAGGCAAATCCTGCGAACCCCATGACGAGGAAGTCCAGCGTCATGGCGCTCGAGATGGCCGCGCGGCTCCAGCCGGTGGCGGCCGAAATCGGCCCCAGAAGGACGGCAAGCGAGAACATCGCTCCGATGGCGACGCAACCCATCAGCCCGCCAAGTCCGACAATTACCCAACGATAGGGAGAAGGCATACCAGTGTCCTTCCACGGTCCTTCCCTGACGACGTACGGAGACGGCTCGAATCGACAATTGCCGGGCAGCTGATGGATGTCGAGTTCTGGGTCGCGATGCGCCGCAACTGTCGAGCCGACGCCGGAGTTGTCCCACGAGGCACAACCAGCGGTATGCGCGTGCGGACGTCGGTACGGTCGGTGATCACCTCGTGCTCTGGGGCGGACTCCTTGAAGCCGTAACGGCGGTGATCGTCGCGAGGCGCTCTCCAACGTGGCCGATCAACTGCTGCGCGAGCGGAACAATGATGCGCTCGGACAGTCCTTCGATGAGCGCCTGTTCGCGTGCGGCGGAAATTGCATCTGGCAGCGCTTTGGCCATATCCGTGAGCATACTGAGGACGCCCTCCTCCTCGATCGTGCAGGTGCGCGCAAGCTTGCGCCAATCGGCAATTCCGACTCGCCAGATGTCGTAGTGATCGCCAATCTTCATCGACACGCGCAGCGCAATCAGTTCGGGGTATGGAAGCTGACTTGAGAGATCGTAGAGCGGCGCAAGGCGGATCTCGTCACCCGCACTGACAAGAATTGAATAGTTCTTTAAGTGCCCATCCGTGCCGCCGATCAGCCAGTTGAACATGTTTGCCTGCAGGAATCGATCAACGTCCGTGTCGGGGTCTGAGCTCACGCGGCGAATTAGTGTAACGATCTGTGCGATATCGGGACCACCATCTTCCTGATACTTCCTCGCGGGCATCATGCCGAGTGCTTGACACATGTCCTCCTGATGAATGCGCTGCACGAAGGATGAGCCCGGCGCCGGCGGCAGTCGGTCGTAGCGTTCGACGACGATATACGTCTGATCGAGCGCGAGTACATAGGAGTTCGCCGCCGGCATTCCAAGGCGCGACGCAATGTCCTGACACAGATGCTCGTTTTCAACGAACCCGTCAAAGCCTGGAACGCAGGGTTTGATGATGTGGGTGGTCGGTGTACGCCCGCCGGGGACGCCCCATCGATTCCGTTGCTTATCCCAGTAGTACGCTGTCTTTGCCTGCGCACCAGGCAAGCTCATTTTGCCTATATCCCCGGGCCGACGCACGGCAGCGATATCGGCGCGCAGCTGCCGAAGTCGCTCCGCGAGCTCGTCGATAGTCATCCACTCGATCGTCGGCTGCTGCGCGGATTGAATCTCTTCTAGCCGCTCCGGAGGAATGAATTGAGTAGCGCCCGGCACGTCGGCCCCGACTTGCGCTAGTAGCTTGAAGGGATTCGCGGCAGAAACATGATATTGCTGCCCCCAGCGCTGCAGCACGTTTGGATTCTCCGGTAGCAGATTCCATAGGTATGACAGTACCGGCTTGTGTGGATAGGTGATCTGCGCGAGGGGCATGCTGACTGAGAGTGAGTGGCCGTGTGGCGACTCGAGCCAGCGAGCCTCATAGTCGAGAGATAGCCGGCCAGCCTTATCGGCGCGAACCCGACCGATCAGGTTGCCGTCGATCATGATGAGAAGCTCGCTCACTTGGGGGCGGGCCGCTGTAGCCGACGAAAGACTTCGTCGAGTCGCGAGGGCGAGGCC
>VBNP01000050.1:15112-16347 GCA_005877965.1 Gammaproteobacteria bacterium
CAGCGATGCCCGAAGGCTGAGAGCATTGAGCGTCTTCAAGACTAGACCCAGCTCCGCCTTGGGGTTTCCAGCCTCTAGGCGGAGGACCCATTTGCGCTCGACACCAAGCAATTCGGCGAGCCTGTTTTGGGAGAGGCCTTTTTCCTTCCGTTTCAGACGGATAGTCATGCCTAGCTGTTCAGCACTGCGGAGGGTGGTGTCCTTCATGGGGGACATCATAACCGATGTACATTTAAATGGATATATCCTCTAAAAAGGACAAATAACGCATGTCCCACGTGGCGGACATCAGCATCCAGCGGGGACCCCCTCTGGCAACCAGCCTGCGGCTAACGGGCGCGGCCCGTGCTTCGACCAGCGCCAAAGGATCTGCCGAAATAGCCGCGACTGCCGAGCTCGCCTGCTTTCGCCAGTTCAATTGGAAACCGCGGCTCAAACCGTACAATCGTAGGAATCTCGCGCCTCGCGCCGCAAGCGCATCGCTTAGGCCGACCGTCGAACTGGCTCGCTGTTTCGTTGTAGCCTGGACGGGTCGCTCTCTGACGCACGAACGGAGGCAGACAATGCCCAAAAACGTGATTTGTCTTTGGTACGACGGCACCGCAGAGGACGCGGCCAAGTTCTACGCTCAGATCTTTCCAGACAGCGCCGTGACAGCGGTCCACCACGCCCCGAGCGATTACCCGGACGGCAAACAGGGACAGGTGCTCACGGTCGAGTTTACGGTACTTGGAGTGCCCTGCCTCGGCCTCAATGGCGGGCCGGCGTTCAAGCACTCTGAAGCCTTTTCATTTCAGATCGTCACCGACAACCAGGCCGAGACGGACCGCTACTGGAACGCGATCGTCAACAACGGCGGCACCGAGAGCGCGTGCGGATGGTGCAAGGACAGATGGGGCTTGTCCTGGCAGATCACCCCGCGGACGCTGCTGGACGCAACGACCGATCCCGACCGTGCGACCGCCAAGCGCGCGTTCGAGGCGATGATGAAAATGAAAAAGATCGACATCGCCGCCATCGAAGCGGCACGGCGCGGAACTCCTCGCGCTTAGAGCACGTGTTAGGCAGTCTGCCGTATTGTCGACGCGGTCCCCACATCATCGATTTTCTCGCGATGGTTCAGACCAAAGCGCGGACATCAGCCGCAACCTCGGCCAAGTCGTCATCGAGCTGATGGTTGCGGCCTTCGAGTCTGCGGACAAGGGAGTACGGAATGGCTCTCGCATACAGGTCTA
>VBNP01000211.1 GCA_005877965.1 Gammaproteobacteria bacterium
CGGGAAACTCGCCCACCATGGCGGTGAGCAGATCGCACTTGCACAGGTCCGCGGCGCGCACGGCGTGCTCGCGTGAGCCGTCGGCCACCACCGCGATCTCAGCGGCGAGCGCCGCCACGCGGCGCGTCTTGTCGCCGAGGGATCCGAGCCGCGCCTGGAAGGTCACCGCATCGAGCGCCGCGCGGCGCGCGGCGAGCGGTTGCCTGCGGTCCTGCTCCCAGAAAAAGGCGGCATCCGCGAGACGCGGCCGCACCACGCGCTCGTTGCCGGCGCGCACCGTGGCCGGCTCGCGGCTCTCGATGTTGCTGACGGCGATGAAGGCCGGCAGCAGCCGGCCCTGCCCATCCTCCACCGGGAAATAGCGCTGATGGTCCTCGAGGGTGGAGATCAGCACCTCGCGCGGCAGTGACAGGAAGCGCTCCTCGAAGCGACCCGTGAGCGCGAGCGGCCACTCCACGAGCGCGGTCACTTCCTCGAGCAGCGCCGCGGTGATCAGCGCACGCCCCTGCACGTCGGCCGCCGCCGCCGTCACCTCAGCGCGGATGCGTTCGCGCCGCGTCGCGAAATCGGCCAGCACGTGCCCGCGCTCGCGCAGCGTGCGCTCATAGGATCCGGGGCTCGCGATGCGGATCGGCCTCGGGGCATGAAAGCGATGGCCGCGGGTGAGGTGCCCGGCCGGAGTGTCGAGGAGCGTCGCCGGCACCACCTCCCGCCCGTACAGCATCACCACCCAGTGCACCGGGCGCACGAACAGCGCGTTGCCGGCGCCCCAGTGCATGCGGCGCGGAATCGGCAGCGCATCGAGCGCGTCCTGCGCCAACCCCGGCAGCAGGGCCACCGCGCGCTCGCCGGCCCTGCTGCCGAGGAAGAACAGGAACGTCCCCTTGCCTTCATCCAGGCGCTGCAGCGCCTCCACGTGCGTGCCGCAACTCGCGGCGAACGCGAGCGCAGCACGCGTCGGCGCCCCGGACGCATCGAACGCCGCGCTGACCGGCGGGCCGCGGCGCTTGAGATGCTGTTCGGGCTGCTGCGCGGCGAGGCGCTTCACCCACACGGCGAGCCGCCTTGGGGTGGCAAAGCCGACGAGCTCCCCGTGCGCGAGGCCCGCCTTGTCGAGGCCCGCGGCGAGTCCCGCCACCAGGGCCTGCTGCAGGGCGGGGAGCGAGCGGGGCGGCAGCTCCTCGGTGCCGATTTCAAGGAGGAAATCGCGCCGCTCGGCCTTCATGCCGCGGCTCCGGCGGCGGCCGTCGGCACGCTCTGCAGCAGCGGGAAACCGAGCGCGGCGCGGCTCTCCAGATACGTCCTCGCGACCGCACTCGCGAGCGTGCGCACGCGCAGGATGTAGCGCTGGCGCTCGGTCACGGAAATGGCGCGCCGCGCATCCAGCAGGTTGAACGTGTGCGAGGCCTTGAGCACCTGCTCGTACGCGGGCAGCGCGAGCCCGGCCGCGAGCAGCCCCTGGCAGGCCCGCTCGTGATCCTCGAAGTGCTTCAGCAACATCGCCACGTCGGCGCGCTCGAAGTTGTAGGCGGACTGCTCGACCTCGTTCTGATGGAACACGTCCCCGTAGGTCACGCCCCCCGATGGTGTCTCGCCCCACAGGATGTCGTAGATGCTCTCGACACCCTGCAGGTACATCGCGAGCCGCTCGAGACCGTAGGTGATCTCGCCGGTCACGGGGCGGCAGTCGAGGCCGCCGACCTGCTGGAAGTAGGTGAACTGCGTGATCTCCATGCCGTTCAGCCACACCTCCCACCCCAGGCCCCAGGCCCCGAGCGTGGGCGACTCCCAGTTGTCCTCGACGAAGCGCACGTCGTGCACCAGCGGGTCCAACCCCAGCGCGGCGAGGCTCCCCAGGTACAGATCCAGGATCGGCAGCGGCGAGGGTTTGATCACCACCTGGTACTGGTAGTAGTGCTGCAGGCGGAAGGGATTTTCGCCGTAGCGCCCGTCGGTCGGCCGGCGCGAGGGCTGCACGTACGCGGCCCGCCACGGCTCAGGTCCCACCGCGCGCAGGAAGGTCGCGGTGTGAAACGTGCCGGCGCCGACTTCCATGTCGTAAGGCTGCAGGATGAGGCATCCCTGCTCCGACCAGTAGCGCTGCAGGGTGAAGATCAGCTCCTGGAACGTGCGCGGCGCGCGGCCGATTTTCATGGAGGGACTTTCCGACCCCAAAGAGCGCGCGAGTATACGGCGCGCACCGCGCAGCGGTCCGCGCCCGCCGCTCGCGTCGAGGTGCCTGCGCTCGCACCAAAAACGTGCGCGTGCACTGTGCCGCCACGCTAGATCCGCGCCGCCGCTGCCACCCGCACGCGAATGGTGCAATAATCCGCGCCGCCCGCACCAATATAGTGCAGACCCCGCGCCATGCGCTGTCTAACTGCTTGATTTGCCGTGGCGGTGACCTGGCACGGACCCTGCAATACCAGACCACTCCGCCAGCCTCGCACACAAGTCGTTTGGACCTCGGCGGCGAGCTCCACCCTTTCCCGGAGGCGATATGACACCCAGTGACGTACTGAAACTCATAAAAGAAAAACAGGCGAAATTCGCGGACCTGCGCTTCACCGACACGCGCGGCAAGGAGCAGCACGTGACCATTCCGGCGCGGCTTGTTGACGAGGAGTTCTTCCACGACGGCAAGATGTTCGACGGCTCATCCATCGCCGGATGGAAGGGCATCAACGAGTCGGACATGATCCTCATGCCCGACGCCAACACCGCAGTCATCGATCCGTTCTTCGAGGAGACCACGGTCGACATCCGCTGCGACGTGATCGAGCCCACCACCATGCAGGGCTACGAGCGCGACCCGCGCTCGCTCGCCAGGCGCGCGGAGGCTTATCTCAAGTCCACCGGCATCGCCGACAGCGCGCTCTTCGGGCCGGAGAACGAGTTCTTCATTTTCGATTCCGTGCGCTTCGGCAACGATTTGCACGGCTGTTTCTACTCGATCGACTCGGTCGAGGGCGCCTGGAACTCGCCCAAGGAGTACCAGGACGGCAACAAGGGACATCGTCCCGGGATCAAGGGCGGCTACTTCCCGGTGCCGCCGGTGGACGCCTACCAGGACATCCGCTCGGCGATGTGTCTCGCCTGCGAGGAGATGGGGCTGAAGGTGGAGGTGCATCACCACGAAGTCGCCACCGCCGGCCAGGCCGAGATCGGCATCGGCGCGGGCACGCTGGTGCAGAAGGCCGACCAGGTGCAGATCCTCAAGTACGCACTGCAGAATGTGGCGCACGGCTACGGCAAGACCGTGACCTTCATGCCCAAGCCCCTGGTGGGCGACAACGGCAGCGGCATGCACGTGCACCAGTCGCTGCAGAAGGAGGGCAAGGCGCTGTTCGCCGGCGACAAGTACGGGGGACTCTCGGATCTGGCGCTCTACTACATCGGCGGCATCATCAAGCACGCCCGGGCGCTCAACGCCTTCACCAACGCCGGCACCAACAGCTACAAGCGCCTGGTGCCCGGCTTCGAGGCTCCGGTGCTGCTCGCCTACTCGGCGCGCAACCGCTCCGCCTCGATCCGCATTCCATGGGTGTCCAATCCCAAGGCGCGGCGCATCGAGGTGCGCTTCCCGGACGCGAGCGCCAACCCCTACTTCGCCTTCACGGCGATGATGATGGCGGGGCTCGACGGCATCCAGAACAAGATCCACCCCGGGGACCCGGCCGACAAGGATCTCTACGATCTGGAGCCCGAGGAGGCGAAGCACATTCCGACCGTGTGCCACTCGCTCGACATGGCGCTCGAGTACCTGGACCGCGATCGGGAGTTCCTCACCCGCGGCGGCGTGTTCACCAACGACGTCATCGATGCCTACACGAGCCTCAAGCTCCAGGAGGTCACGAGGTTCCGCATGTCGACGCATCCGGTGGAGCTGGAGCTGTACTACAGCTGCTGATGGCGTGATGAGGCGACCGCATTCCTCGCTCGCGAGCCGCGCCTGCGGCTGTGGCGGGCGTGCCGGCGCGCAGGGGAAAGGGGCGCGGGTAGCGGCGTTCGCTGGATGCTGCTACCCGCTTTTGTCGCCGGCGCCGCCGCAGGCTATGCTGCCCTGTGATGCGCAGGCCCCTCCTTACCTTAATGTCGCTCGTATGCTCGCTGGCGCTGGCCGCCACGGTGTACAAGTGGGTCGACGAGAACGGCGTGGTTCACTACAGCGACCAGCCGCACCCGAACGCGCAGCAAGTGGACGTGCCGGCGGCGCAGACCTACAAGGCGGGCGAGATACCCGCCGCGCCCGGCGCCGCGCCGCCCGTCCCCGCGCAGCCAGTGACGTACCAGGGCTGCGCGATCGCGCAGCCGACGGTCGACCAGACCTTCACCAACGTCGACTCGCTCAGCATCATCGTGCACACCGATCCGGAGCTGCGGCCCGGAGACCAGATCTTTCTCATGCTCGACGGGCAGCCGCTCAATGGCGGCGTGGGCACGGGGAGCCAGTTCACGCTCACACCGGTGGACCGCGGCACGCACACCCTGCAGGCGGTGGTGCGCGACAGCGCAGGCGGGCTCGTGTGCCAGACACCTGGCGTGACATACAGCGTGCAACAGACCTCGATTCTCAATCGCGCCAACCCGCTGCATCACTGAGCCGCGCCTTGGCGGTGGCCGCGGCGCCCGG
>VBNP01000222.1 GCA_005877965.1 Gammaproteobacteria bacterium
TTGGTGGCGAGATTGCCACCGCCCTTGGTGATGATGTTGCGCACGGCCGCGACGGTGCGCGTCGGGTTGTCGGTCGCGGTTTCCACCAGCAGCGCCACGCCGTGCGGCGCATAAGCCTCGTACAGCACCTGCTGATAGTTGGCGGCGTCGCGCCCCGCGGCGCGCTTGATCGCCGCCTCGATGCGGTCCTTCGGCATGTTGACGGCGCGCGCGTTCTGGATGGTCCGCCGCAACACGGGATTGGACGCCGGGTCGGTGCCGCCGGCCTTCACCGCCATGGTGATGTCCTTCGCGATGCGGGCGAACTGCTTCGCCATGCGGTTCCACCGCGCGAACATCGTGTGCTTTCTGACTTCGAAGATGCGCCCCACGCGCGCATGGTGCACCAACAGCACCGGGCGTGCCAGCCGCAAGCAGACGAAGGGGTGGCTCGCCGAAAGGGCCGCCGTCGCACGCGATTTTTTCGCGGGCAAAAGTCGCGCCTTTTGCCGGCGAGTTTGATTCAGTCGATGGGCTGGCCTGCCGAGGCGGGCGCAGCCCGCGTCGGCCAATTCAACTACGCGAGCTGCGCCTGCAGCATGCGCATGCGCCGCAGCTGCAGGGAGAGGCGCCGCTCGATCTCCCGCAGTTTGCTCTGCAGGTCCACCTGCTCCCACTGCTCCAGCACTGCGCGCTTCTTCTCTCCGAGCCACTGCTCCTTGACGCGCGCCCAGTCGGCCACTGCGGCGAGGAAGCTGTCGTACTCGTGCGCCAGGCGCGCGCGCAGCTGTTCGATGTGCGAGTGACCCGCATCCGGGGTCTTCGCCAGCCGCTCGCGGGCCCGCGTGAACTGCATGGCGAGCAGGGCGCGCTGGATCTGGAACACCGGCGTGCGCTTCAGGCGCCGGGTCAGGCCGAACAGCTGCAGGCCCGCGATCAGCCACTTGGTCGGATCCCACTGCCACCAGCGCACGCCGTTGCGATAGTCATGCGCGAAGATGTGGTGGAAGTTGTGATAGCCCTCGCCGTAGGTGATGACCGCGAGCACCGGGTTGTCGCGTGCGCTGTTGTCCTCGGTGTACGGCCGGCTGCCCCACATGTGGGCGAGCGAGTTGATGAAGAAGGTGACGTGATGGCTCCACACCAGCCGCAGCACGCCCGCGAGGATGAACATGCCCCACAGGTCGTGGAACAGGATTCCCACCACGAGCGGCAGGCCGATGTTGGTCGCCAGCGCGAGCGGCACGTAGTAGCGGTGCTGGAACGCCAGCATCGGATCGCGCCTGAGGTCCGGGATGTTGGAGAAGTCGGGCCTGCCGCTCGGGTAGTGGCGCAGCATCCAGCCGATGTGCGAGAACCAGAACCCGCGCCGCGCCGAGTACGGGTCGCGGTCCACGTCGTCGACGTGCAGGTGATGGGCGCGGTGGCCGCTGCACCACGCGAACACGCTGTTCTGCAGCGCCATGGTGCCGAACACCAGGTAGAGCAGCCGCAGACTCCAGTGCGCCTCGTAGGTGCGATGCGCCCACAACCGGTGATAGCCCGCCGTGATCGCCATGCCGTTGGCGATGGCGAACAGCGCGAAGGCCGCCCAGGCCGCGGGCGAAAAGCCGCGCGTCAGGCCATACCACGGCACGACGATCGCGGCGGCGGCAAACGTCAGCGCGAACATCAGAGCATTGGTCCAGACCAGCGGAGGGGTCTGCTTATTGCGGGTGGTGTCGGACATGCGCAGCCAAGTGTTAAATAGGGCGCCGTAACTTATCACGCCCGGGCTCCCGAGGTGGGACTTAAGTCGTTTTTGAGTATGCTGCGCCCCTGCGGCACCTGTGTGAGTCCGATTCTATGACGTGGATCCTTGTGGGTGCGGTGGCCCCGCGCGCCTCGCTCGCGGCCTCGCTGGCGCTGGTGGCCTCGCTCATACCGGCGCTCGCCCGCGCGGCGCGGGCCTACGTCTCCAACGAGGACGACGGCACCGTGACTGTCATCGATACGCAGCGCGTGGCGGCGCTGGCGACCGTAGCGGTGGGCAAGCGGCCCAGGGGACTGGTGCTCAGCCGTGACGGGGCAAGCTTGTACGTCGCGCTCACGGGGCTCCCCAAGTGCCCGCCGCCGATCCCGGAGAAGCAGTGCGCGAAGCGCCCGCGGGACGCGCAGGCCGACGGCGTGGCGGTCATCGATACCGCGACGCTCAAGCAGACGCGGCTGCTGAAGGGAGTCTCCGATCCTGAACGCCTCGAGATCAGCCGTGACGGACACTCGCTGTTCGTCACCGATGAGGATGCAGCGCGGCTCAGCGTGCTGGACGTGGCACGAGGACGCGTCGTCGCCGCGATTGCGGTCGGGCGTGAGCCCGAGGGTGTGCGCGCGTCGCCCGATGGCCGCTGGGTGCTGGTGACCAGCGAGAGCGGCAATTCCGTGGCCATCATCGACGCGCGCACCCACGCCCTGCTGCACACGGTCCTCGTGGGCACGCGTCCGCGCGATCTCGCCTTCACACCCGACAGCCGCAGCGCCTACGTCTCGGGGGAAGCGGATGCGTCGGTGTATCGCATCTCACTTCCGAGCGGTGCTCCCACCACGCAGCTCGTGCAGCTGCGCAGGGAGGCGCGCCCCATGGGCGTCGCGCTCGACGCGGCGCGCGGGCGGCTGTACGTGAGCACCGGGCACGCTGGCACCGTGGCCGTGATCTCGGCGCAGGACGGCAAGCTGATCGGCGAGGTCCCCGTGGGCGCACGACCCTGGGGGCTGGCGCTGAGCGCCGACGGCACCCGCCTCGTCACGGCCAACGGCCCCTCGGGGGATGTGTCGGTCGTCGATACCGACACGCTCACCGTCGTCGGCAAGGTGTCGGTCGGCCGCGGCCCGTGGGACGTGGTCGCTGGCCCGTAGAGAAGGAAGCGGACGTGATTGCAGTGGGTGAGCTTGGGCGATTCGGCACGCTGTTGACCGCAGCCCTGGCGGCAGGGGCCGTGGCCCAGTCCCCGGCAGTTCCCGATGCCGTCGGGCAGGCGGCGCGCAGTTACATCACGCGCGACGCGCTGGAAGCGCCGATCCGCTTCCTGTCGTCGGACCTGCTCGAGGGCCGGGGACCGGCCACCCGTGGAGATCAGTTGACGCGCCTGTACCTGCAGACACGGCTGCAGGGCATGGGCTACAGGGCCGCCTTCGGCACCGCAGCCTGGGAGCAGCCGTTCGACATCGTCGGCATCAAGTCGCAGTTCCCGAGGAGCTGGGGCTTCCAGAGCAAGTACGCGCGTGTCGAGCTCGCCTGGCGGGAGGACTACATCGCCGTGAGCGGACTGCAGAGCGAGAGCGTCGCGCTCGACGACGCGGAGCTCGTGTTCGTCGGCTATGGGATCCAGGCGCCGGAATACAAGTGGGACGACTTCAAGGGCGCGAAGCTCGCCGGGAAGATCCTCGTAGTGATGAACAACGATCCGGACTGGGACCCGAATCTGTTCGCCGGCAAGCGTCGCCTGTACTACGGCCGCTGGGATTACAAGTACGAAAGCGCCGCGCGCCAGGCGGCCGCGGGCGCGATCATCATCCACACGACGCCCTCGGCAGGCTACCCCTGGCAGGTGGTGCAGAGTTCCTGGGGCGGTGAGCAATTCGAGCTGCCGGCCGGGAGCGAGGCGCGGCTGCGCCTGAAGGCCTGGGCCACCGAGGGGGCGACGCGGCGCCTGCTGAAGGCGAGTGGTTACGATCTGGACAAACTGCTCGCGGCGGCCCGCTCGCGCGATTTCAGGCCCGTGCCGCTCGGTATCCGTACCTCCATCGCCTTCGCCAGCAAGCTCTCGCGCGTGCAGACCGCGAACGTCGGCGGGGTGTTGCCCGGGGGTGATCCGAAGCTGGCCGCGCAAGTCGTGGTGCTCTCCGCGCACCACGATCACTTCGGCATCGGCGAGCCGGACGCCAGCGGCGACCGCATCTACCACGGCGCCGTGGACAATGCCTCCGGCTGCGCGCAGGTGCTGGCGATCGCGCAGGCCTTCGCGGCGCTCCACGAGCGCCCGCGCCGCTCGGTGCTGGCGCTGTTCGTCGCCGGCGAGGAGCGCGGGCTGCTCGGGTCCAGGTACTACACGCTGCATCCATCTTTCCCCGCCGGGCGCATCGCCGCGAACGTCAATATCGACGGCGGCAACATCTTCGGCCGCACCCGTGATGCGACCCTGATCAGCCTCGGCAAGTCGTCGCTCGATGAGGTCGCCGGGAGCGTCGCCAGATCCCAGGGACGGGTGCTGCAGCCCGATCAGTTCCCCGACCGCGGCTACTACTACCGCTCCGACCAGTTCGCGTTCGCCAGGATCGGCGTGCCGGCATTGTTCTTCGCGGACGGCACGGACTTCATCGGCCGGCCCGCGGGCTGGGGCCGCAAGCAGATCGAGGAGTGGGAGCTGAAGAAATATCATCAGCCGGCCGACAGGCTCGAGGGCGGCTGGAACTTCGACGGCATGATTCAGGACGCGCAGCTCGATATGCTGGCCGCGTGGCTCATCACGCAGGCCGATGCCATGCCGGCGTGGCAGCCCGGCGATGAATTCGAGGCGGCGCGCAGGCAGGCA
>VBNP01000223.1 GCA_005877965.1 Gammaproteobacteria bacterium
CCCCGGTCTCATCGAGGGGGCCGCGCAGGGGGCGGGACTCGGGATCCGGTTCCTGAGGCACCTGCAGCGCACGCGGCTGCTGCTGCACTTGGTGGACATCGCGCCGCTCGATCCGCAGGCCGACCCGGTACGCGATGCACGCGCCATCGTTCAGGAGCTGAAGAAGTTCAGCCGCGAGCTGGCGCTGAAGCCGCGCTGGCTGGTGCTGAACAAGCGCGATCTGCTGCCGGCGGCCGAGGCCGAGCGGCACGCGCGCGCCATCGTGCGCGCCCTGCGCCATCGCGGGCCGCAGTTCCTGATTTCAGGGGCGGCCGGCGAGGGGACGAAGGCGCTGTGCGAAGCGGCTATGACGTTTTTGGAGGAGACCGATCGAGCGGCACGCGAGCGCGCATCAACTCCAGCAGATGCTGGCGCCGCGCCGCCGGTCGCAACTTGAGAGGGGTCGGAATGACGGGGACCGGGATGCTGGCCTTGGAGTTCGCTGCGCTCATCGTTGCCTCACTGCATTGCGCGGATACGGGCCGCCAGGCGACTCTTGTGCCGTGCGGCCTTGTTGCGGTGGATGATCTGCTTGCTCACGAGCGAGTCGATGATCGGGACGGCCTGGCTGTAGCTGGTTCGGGCCGCCTCTTTGTTGCCGCCGACGACGGCCGTCGTCACGTTGCGCACCGCGGTGCGCATGCGCGAGCGCAGCGCCACATTGCGGGCGCGGTGCTTCTCTGCCTGACGGGCAGCTTTTTCGGCGGACCTGGTATTGGCCACGAAATCTCCGTATCCACGGCCGAGTCGCAAGCGAGCGAGGGCCGGTAGTCTGCGCATCGCGCCGGCGCTTGTCAACGCGGTGGCGAGCGGCGACGGCCAACGCCCGCTGCTTCACATAAACTGGCCGCTGGCGAGCGCGCAGCGCCGCTGGCGAGCGCGAAGGCCGCGCAACGAAGTCTTTTGACATCAATGGCTTAAGCGAATCATGGAGCTCGTTCGAGGACTCAGTGGCTCAGGTCGGCGCGGTGAGGGCTGCGTACTGACCATCGGCACCTACGATGGCATCCACCTCGGCCATCAGGCGCTGCTGGCACGCCTGCACGAGCACGCGGCGCGGCGCGGCGCGGCCGCCGTTCTGTTGACGTTCGAGCCCACGCCGCGCGAGTACCTGGCCCCGAATGATCCGCCCCCGCGGCTCACTTCCCTGCGCGAGCGCTGGCGGATCCTCTCGGGCGCCGGCCTGGATTACCTGTGGCTGCTGCGCTTCGGCGAGGCTTTGCGTAACCTTCCGGGTGAAGACTTTGCGCAGCTCCTGGCGCGCGAGCTGCGCCCCAGGGTCGTGGTGATCGGTCACGACTTTCGCTTCGGACGCCATGGTGAGGCGACCGCGGCCGCGTTGAGCGCGGCCGGGACGCGTCTGGGGTTCGAGGTGGACGTGCTCGCCCCCGTGACGCTCGACGGCGAGCGCATCAGCAGCAGCGGAGTGCGCGCGGCGCTCGCGTGCGGGGACTTCGAGCGTGCGCGGCGCTGGCTCGGTCGGCCCTGGTCGATGCGCGGGCGGGTGATGCAGGGCAAGCGCCTGGGACGGGATCTGGGGTTTCCGACCGCCAATCTGCCGCTCGAGCGCCGGCGCGCACCGGTCGCCGGGATTTTTGCGGTGCGCGTGCACGGGGTGGCCAGCGCGGCGCTGCCGGGCGTCGCCAGCCTCGGTACGCGCCCCACGATCGGTGGGGTCGAGGCGCTGCTGGAAGTGCACCTGTTCGATTTTTGCGGCGAGCTGTACGGTCGCGAGATTGAAGTCGAGTTCGCGGCGAAGTTGCGCGACGAGGCGCGTTTCGCGACGCTCGAGGCGCTGACCGCGCAGATGCAGCGCGACGCTGCGGATGCGCGCCGCGTCCTCAATGGCTGAGCGGCCCGGCGATTCGGGCGATGTTTGAATGAATGGACATGGCGGACTACAAACACACCCTCAACCTGCCGCAGACCGACTTCCCGATGAAAGCGGACCTCGCCCAGCGCGAGCCCGCGATGGTGCGCGCGTGGGAGGAGCGGGGCACCTATGCGAAGCTGCGGGAGCTGGCGCGCGGGCGGCCGCGCTTCGTGCTGCACGACGGGCCGCCGTATGCCAACGGCGCTATTCACATCGGTCACGCGGTCAACAAGATCCTCAAGGACATCGTGGTGAAGTCGCGCTCGCTCGACGGCTTCGACTCGCCCTACATCCCCGGGTGGGATTGCCACGGGCTGCCGATCGAGCTGCAGGTGGAGAAAAAACACGGCCGCCCCGGCCAGAAGCTCGACGCGCAGGCCTTTCGCGCCGCCTGCCGCGCCTATGCGCACGAGCAGATCGATCTGCAGCGCGCCGACTTCAAGCGCCTCGGCGTTCTCGGCGACTGGGACCGACCCTACCTCACCATGTCGCCGCGCTACGAGGCGCAGCAGCTGCGCGCCTTCGGTCGCATCATCCGTAACGGCCACCTCTATAAGGGCGTGAAGCCCGTGCACTGGTGTCTCGATTGCCGCTCGGCGCTCGCGGAGGCCGAGGTCGAGTACGAGGAGAAGACCTCACCGGCGATCGACGTGGCGTTTCGCGTCGCTGACCGCAACGATCTCGCGGCGCGCATTGGCCTCAACGCTGCACAGCTGGGCACGGCGCCCCTGGACATCGTGATCTGGACCACGACGCCCTGGACGCTGCCGGCGAATCAGGCCGTCGCCCTGCGGGCGGAGTTCCGCTACGTGCTCGCGCAGGCGCGAACCGGCGGCGAACCGCGCGGGCTGATCGTGGCGGCCGAGCTCCTGGAACCCTCGCTCCGGCGCTTCGGCCTGTCGGGCGCCGCCGTGCTGGCGCAATTCGAGGGCCGCGCCCTCGAGGGACTGAAACTGCAGCACCCCTTCCAGGACCGGCAGGTGCCGGTCGTTCTCGGCGAGCATGTGACGCTCGATGCCGGCACCGGCGCGGTACACACCGCCCCCGGGCACGGGCATGAGGATTTCGCCGTCGGGCAGCGCTACGGCCTGCCGGTGACCAACCCGGTCGGCAACGACGGGCGCTTCCTGTCCGATACCCCGCTCGTGGCCGGCCTCAAGGTGGAGGCGGCCAACGCGGTGATCATCGATGCGCTCGCGAAGGGCGGGCAGCTGCTGCACCAGGAGCCCCTGCGCCACAGCTATCCGCACTGCTGGCGTCACAAGACCCCGGTCATCTTCCGCGCCACGCCGCAGTGGTTCATCAGCATGGAGCGCGCCGGCCTGCGCGCGCGCACGCTGCGCGACATTCCCGGCGTTGCCTGGACGCCCGCGTGGGGCGAGCAACGCATCACCGGCATGATCGAGAGCCGTCCCGACTGGTGTATCTCGCGGCAGCGCACCTGGGGGGTGCCGATTCCGCTGTTCGTGCAGCGGCACACGGGCGAGCTGCATCCGCGAACCCAGGAGCTGATCGAGGCGGCCGCCGCCCGGGTCGGGCAGGGCGGGATCGACGCCTGGTTCGCGCTCGAGCCGCGGGAGCTCCTCGGCGCAGACGCGCAGCATTACGACAAGGTCATCGACGTCATGGACGTGTGGGCGGACTCGGGGATGTCGTTCGAATGCGTCGGCGCCGAGCGGCCGGAGGTAAGCGCGCCGGTGGAACTGTACCTCGAGGGCTCGGATCAGCATCGTGGCTGGTTCCACAGCTCGCTGCTGATGTCCGAGGCCCTGTATGAGCGCCCGCCGTACCGTGGGGTGCTCACCCACGGGTTCACGGTCGACGAGAAGGGCCGCAAGATGTCGAAGTCCCTCGGTAACGTCGTGGCGCCGCAGAAGGTCATGAACAGCCTCGGCGCCGACGTGCTGCGGTTGTGGGTCTCGGCGACCGACTACGCCAACGAGATGAGCGTGTCGGACGAGATCCTCAAGCGCATGGCGGATTCATACCGCCGCATGCGCAACACCCTGCGCTTCCTGCTCGGCAATCTGCACGGCTTCGATCCGGCGCGCCACGGGCTGCCGGTCGCGCAGCTGCTGGCGCTGGATCGCTGGGTGCTCTCGCTCACGCGCGCCCTGCAGGCGGAAGTTATCGAGGCCTATCGCAAGTACACCTTTCATCTGATCTATCAGAAGGT
>VBNP01000209.1 GCA_005877965.1 Gammaproteobacteria bacterium
TATCGTCAAGGTGATTTCGCCCGACACGTTCGAGCGGCTGATCTATGCCGGCAATGCGGTGCAGACGGTGCGCGCCAAGGACAAGAAGAAGGTGATCACGGTGCGCACCTCGACCTTCCAGGCGACACCCGCGGGCAGCGCGGCGGCGCCGATCGAGGACGCAGCGGCGGCTGCCGACCCGGGCATCTCGTCGTTCGTGGGCGAGGAGCTGTCGAAGTCCGACCGGCCGGAGCTCACCTCGGCGAAAATCATCGTGTCCGGCGGTCGCGCCATGCAGAGCCGCGAGAATTTCACCAAATACATCGAGCCAGTCGCCGATAGGCTTGGCGCCGCGATCGGCGCGTCGCGCGCGGCAGTCGATGCCGGCTACGCGCCCAACGACTGGCAGGTGGGCCAGACCGGCAAGGTGGTGGCGCCGGAGCTCTACGTCGCGGTCGGCATTTCCGGCGCGATCCAGCATCTCGCCGGCATGAAGGATTCCAAGGTGATCGTGGCGATCAACAAGGACGAGGAGGCGCCGATCTTCCAGGTGGCCGACTACGGCCTGGTCGGCCCAGGAACTCGGCAAGATTAAGAAATAAAGAGTCGGCCGCCGCGGCCTGTGGCGCTGCATTGCGGAAAAGCGTAAAAGATCGCCCCGCGGGGGACTTGGACGAGCGCAAAACCGCTCCGCACGGCAAGTCAGACGGACATCATGGCTTTCAGCATCAAGAAAATCGGCGTGATCGGCGCCGGGCAGATGGGCAGCGGCATCGCGCATGTCTGCGCGCTCGCCGGTTTCGAGGTCAAGCTCAACGACGTGTCGGCCGACCGCGTCAAGGCCGGCATCGCCACCATCAATGGCAACATGGCGCGGCAGATGAGCCGCAAGCGCATCAGCGAAGAGGATCGTCAGGCGGCGCTCAAGCGCATCGCGCCCGCCGACAAGTTCGATGCCTTCGAGGATTGCGACCTTGTCATCGAGGCGGCGACCGAGAAGGAGGACGTCAAGCGCGCGATCTTCGCGACGCTGTGCCCTTCGCTCAAGCGCGACGCCATCATCGGCACCAACACCTCGTCGATCTCGATCACGCGGCTCGCCTCCTCGACCGACCGACCGGAGCGCTTCATCGGCATCCATTTCATGAACCCGGTGCCGCTGATGGAGCTGGTCGAGCTGATCCGCGGCATCGCCACCGGCGACGCCACCTTCGAAGCCACCAAGCAGTTCGTGGACAAGCTCGGCAAGACCATCGCGGTGGCGGAGGATTTCCCCGCCTTCATCGTCAACCGCGTGCTGATGCCGATGATCAACGAGGCGATCTACACGCTCTATGAAGGCGTCGGCAACGTGGAGGCGATCGACACCGCCATGCGGCTCGGCGCCCACCACCCGATGGGGCCGCTGGAGCTGGCCGACTTCATCGGGCTCGACACCTGTCTGTCGGTGATGCAGGTGCTGCACGATGGGCTGGCGGATTCCAAATACCGGCCGTGCCCGCTGCTGGTGAAATACGTCGAGGCCGGCTGGCTCGGCCGCAAGACCCAGCGCGGCTTTTACGACTACCGCGGCGACAAACCGGTGCCGACGAGGTAACGGACGAAGGACAGACGCCAGAGGATGGAGCCCTCCATCGTCGAAAGTGGATGCCCGGCACAAGGCCGGGCATGACGATCATTGAGAGTCTTATGCCCTCGTCTGTCCCTCCGCTTACGCCGCCGCGGCAAATTGCGGCGCGGTCTCGCGCCAGGCTGGCAGAGCCGAGACGCGGGCGAACCAGTCGCGCAGGTGCTTGTAGGGGTCGACCGGCAGCGCCGCCTCCTTGGCGTAGAACAGCGGTGCCGCGACCGAGAAATCGGCCAGCGTGACGCCAGTCCCCACGAGGTAAGGCTGCTTGGCCAGGTGGGTGTCGAGCACGCGAGCTTCGCGGTTGAAGCATTCGATGCCCTTGTCGACCGCCGCAGGCTCGGGTGCACCGATGTTCAGGATCTTCTTGACCAGGTTCTGAAAGATCAGCGGCTGGCAGCTTTCGCCGCCCCAGTGTGCGAGCTGCCAACACTCCCAGTGCAGGATATCGGCACGACTGCGCGGATTGTTCGGCAACAGCGTGTTGGGTTTCTGTTCGGCGAGATATTGCATGATCGCGGTCGATTCCCACAGTACGAAATCACCGTCGACCAGCGTCGGTGTGCGGCCGGTGGGATTGAGCGCGAGATAATCCACCGCGCGTTGTGCGCCCTTGGTCAGATCCACGAGCTCCAGTTCGAGCGGGAGCCCGAGATGGGCCGCGACGGCACGGACTTTCCAGGTATTCGGCGAGGGCGGGAATCCATAGAGCTTCATGTCCGACTCCTACTGTGGGTGAACGATCAGCATTTGCTGCGACATCTGCCAGGACTTCAGTACGCAAGCCAGCTCAGGCCAGGAACCGCGCCAGCTTCTCGAGCGAGCCGGTCCAGCCGTGTTGATGACGGTCGCGGGCGTCCTCGTCGAAGAACTGTTCGTGGATCAGCGTCAGCAGGGTGCCGTCGCCGTCGGGCTTGATCAGGATAGTCACCTGCGATTGCCGTTCCGGCGTCGACTTCCAAGCCCAGGAGAACACGAGCTTCTCGTTTGGTACCACCTCGCGATAGACGCCGCTCACATCATGCTCTTCGCCGTCAGGCGAGCGCATGATCCAGCGATAGCGGCCGTCGACGCGGGCGTCGATTTCGGCGTGGAGCGGCTCGACGCCTTCCGGCCCCATCCAGCGTTTTATTTTTTCCGGGTCGGTCCAGGCGGCGAAGAGCTTGGCGGGCGGGGCGTTGAATCGGCGCTTGAGTGTAAGGCTGGGTTTGGTGGCTGTTTGGGTCGACATGAGTCATCCTCCTCCAAAAAAGCGGCGAGACGATCAAGTTGGGCGGACCAGAACCGCTCGTATTTATTGAGCCAACGCATCGCCTCCTCCATCGGCGCTGCCGTTAGCCGGCAGGCGACGCTGCGGCCGGTCTTGGTGCGGGTGATCAGTCCGGCCTCGCTGAGCACGTCGAGGTGCTTCATCACTGCCGGTAGCGAGACCACAAAGGGCCGGGCGAGTTCGCTGACCGACAGGCTGTCTTCCTCGCCAAGCCGGGCGAGCAGCGCCCGCCGCGTTGGATCGGCGAGCGCGGCGAAGGTGCGGTTGAGCGGGTCAGGCTGATACTTAACCATCTAGTTAAGTATTAGGCGAGGTCCGCCGCGGAGTCAAGAGGCCGCAATGGGCCGCTGCCAGTGCGCCGAGGTGACTCCGCTCCGGCGCCGCGTTGACCAATCGTTAACGTTCAGAATCCGCTAAAAAGCCCGCGCTATCTCCCCAGCGCCGCACTCACCAGCTTGACGCCGTCCTCGCTCGCCCATTCGGCAGAGCCCGAGATCGTACCGATTTCGCAGCCGGAGGGATCGACGAGCAGCGTGGTCGGCATGCCGATCGCCTTGCCGGCGATCTTGAGGTCTTGAAACACCTTGGCGCTCGGATCGGCGTAATAGGCGAGCCGCGTGACGCCGACCTCGCGCAGCCAGGCACGCGGCTTGTCCGGATCGCGGGTATCGATATTGACGGCGACGACCTCGAAGTCCGGTCCGCCCAGCTTGCCTTGCAGCGTGTCGAGCGCCGGCATTTCCTGACGGCAGGGGACGCACCAGGTGGCCCACAGATTGAACAGCACGGAGCGGCCCCGCCAGTCGGCCAGGCCGCGGCTGCGGCCGTCCGCGTCGTTGAAGGTGAGATCGGGCAGGCGCAGCGGCTTGCCTGCGACTGCAACGGCCGCGACTTCGCCACGCGCCAGAGGGGCAATGCGCCGTGCGAGCTCGACGGCGGGACGGCAGGCCGCCGCATCCGGATTGCGTATGGCGCTCCCGATCCCGTATACCGCCCCCACGAGCGCGCCTGCGGCCGCCAGCAGCACAACCGCGGCCACCCACCGGCGCCGGCGCGCGCTGTCGGGCGAAAGGTGCGGCTGGTCGGTCATCGGCAGCAAATCCTCGGTGATGCCACAGGCCGTGCTCTTCCAAAGGGCGTGACATGAGCAACAAGATGTGGGGCGGTCGTTTCGCGGACAGCCCCGATGCCGTCATGGAGGAGATCAACGCCTCCATCGATTTCGACCGGCACCTCTACCGCCAGGACATCGCCGCCAGCAAGGCCCATGCCGCGATGCTGTCCAAGCAAGGCATCATCACGGCCCACGATGCCGCCGAGATCACTCACGGTCTAGACACGATCCTGTCAGAAATCGAGGCCGGCACCTTCACCTTCAGCCGCGCGCTGGAGGACATCCATATGAACGTGGAAAGCCGGCTTGCCGAGCTGATCGGGACGGCGGCCGGGCGGCTGCATACCGCGCGCTCGCGCAACGACCAGGTGGCGACCGATTTCCGTCTCTGGATCAGGACCACCATCGGCGCGCTCGACGATTCGCTCGTGGGCTATCAGCAGGCACTCGCGGAGAAGGCGCTGGCGCACGCCGCGACCGTGATGCCGGGCTTTACCCACTTGCAGACGGCGCAGCCGGTGACCTTCGGCCATCACCTCCTCGCCTATGTGGAGATGGCCGCGCGCGACCGCGGCCGTTTCCGGGATGCGCGGGCGCGGCTCAATGAATCCCCACTCGGCGCCGCCGCGCTTGCCGGCACCGCCTTCCCGGTCAACCGCGACATGACTGCGAAAGCACTCGGCTTCGATCGTCCGATGGCGAACTCGCTCGACGCCGTCTCCGACCGCGATTTCGTGCTGGAGGCGCTTTCGGCGGCGGCGATCACGGCGGTGCATCTGTCGCGCTTCGCCGAGGAGATCGTGATCTGGTGCTCGCCGCTGGCAGCGCTCGTGCTGCTCTCCGATCGCTTCACCACCGGCTCCTCGATCATGCCGCAGAAGCGCAATCCGGACGCCGCCGAGCTGGTGCGTGCCAAGACCGGGCGCATCATCGGGGCCTTGCAGGCGCTGCTGATCGTGATGAAGGGGCTGCCGCTCGCCTACCAGAAGGACATGCAGGAGGACAAGGAGGGCGCCATGGATGCGCTCTCCGC
>VBNP01000210.1:0-5535 GCA_005877965.1 Gammaproteobacteria bacterium
GAGCCCTCGACGAGGACCGGCATGAACGCCTGGATGCCCAGGCGGTGGAGCGTCGGGGCGCGGTTCAGCAGCACTGGGTGGTCCTTGATGACCTCCTCGAGGACATCCCAGACCTCGGGGCGGACGCGCTCGACAATGCGCTTGGCGCTCTTGATGTTGTGGGCGAAGCCCTTCTCGACGAGCTGCCGCATGACGAACGGCTTGAACAGCTCGAGGGCCATCTTCTTGGGCAGGCCGCACTGGTGGAGCTTGAGCTCCGGCCCGACGACGATGACCGAGCGGCCCGAATAGTCGACGCGCTTGCCGAGGAGGTTCTGGCGGAACCGGCCCTGCTTGCCCTTCAGCATGTCGCTGAGCGACTTCAGCCGATGGTTGCCGGTGCCGGCGATCGCCCGGCCGCGGCGGCCGTTGTCGATCAGCGCGTCGCACGCCTCCTGGAGCATCCGCTTCTCGTTGCGGATGATGATCTCCGGCGCCCCGAGCTCGAGGAGCCGCTTGAGCCGGTTGTTGCGGTTGATGACGCGGCGATACAGGTCGTTGAGGTCGGACGTGGCGAAGCGGCCGCCGTCGAGCTGGACCATCGGCCGAAGGTCCGGCGGAATGACCGGCAGGACTGACAGGATCATCCAGTCGGGCCGCGTGCCGGACCGGCGGAACGCCTCGATGAGGCGGAGCCGCTTGATCGCCTTCTTGCGGCGCTGGCCGGAGCTGGTCCGGACCTCGACATGGAGGGAGCGCGCGAGCCCCTCCAGGTCCATCCGGCTGATGATCTCGCGGATCGCCTCGGCGCCCATCCCGGCGCTGAACAGGCGGGCGCGGCCGGCCTGGTTGTAGCGCTCGTCGAGGACGCGGTACTCGTTCTCGCCGAGGGTCTGCATCGGCTTGAGGCCCTCGATCTCGTCGCGGACCTTGCGCAGCTCGTCCTTCAGGCCGGTGGCCTGCTCCTGGAGCTTCTCCTTCTCGTGGCGCATCGTCTCGTCGACGCCTGCGCGCAGGTCGTCGATCTTCTGCTCGACCGCCTTGGCCTCGTCGCGCTCGCGCTGCTGGAGCTCGGCGTTGACCCGCTCGGTTTCGGCCCCGACGATCTTGCGGAGCGAGGCCGTCGCCTCCTTGCCGCCCTTGGCGCCGGCCGCGACGACGACTTCGCCCGTGGGGCCGAAGGCGATCGTCTCGTCGGTCGTGCCGTTCTTGAGCTCCTTGAGGCGCGCCTCGACCTCCTGGGCCGCGGCGACGACCTCCTCGGTCCGCGCCGTCCGCTGCGACTCGAGGTCGGCCTTGGTCGCGGCGAGCTGCGTCGTGAGCTCATCCTTGTGGCGGTTGAACTCCGCCTTCAGCTCGTCCTCGAGCTCGCCGAGCTTCTGGCCGGACTTGCCGCCACGACCCTCGGCCTCTTCCTCGAGCTGGGTGAGCGCCCGCTTGCGCGCGTCCTCGTCGACGTTGGTGACGATGTAGAGGGCGAAATAGAGGATCCGCTCGAGGTTGCGAGGGCTGATGTCGAGCAGGATGCCGAGGCGTGACGGGGTGCCCTTGAAATACCAGATGTGGCTGACCGGGCTGGCCAGCTGGATGTGGCCCATCCGCTCGCGTCGGACCTTCGAGCGGGTGACCTCGACGCCGCACTTGTCGCAGATGATGCCCTTGTAGCGAATCCGCTTGTACTTGCCGCAATAGCACTCCCAGTCCTTCGTTGGACCGAAGATGCGCTCGTCGAAGAGGCCGTCCTTCTCCGGCTTGAGCGTGCGGTAGTTGATCGTCTCCGGCTTGGTGACCTCGCCCTTCGACCACTCCCTGATCTGGTCGGGGCTGGCAAGCGAGATCCGGATCGCGTTGAAATTATTGGCCTCGAGCATGGTTCTCCTCCGCGCCACCGCCTGGCTCGGCGACGCGATGCGGTCGGGCAGCGAGCGAGGCCGGGCCGGCCGAGCGTCGGCCTCGCTGGAACGGTTTCACGTACGGAATCAGGACCCTCAGTCCTCGAACCCGGCGAGGTTGATCCCGCCGAGATCGGGCAGGAGATAGCCGGACGCGTCGTCCTCCGCGAGCGGGATCTCCTCGTCGTTCTGGTCGAGGATCTCGGCGTTCAGCCCCAGGCTGCGCAGCTCCTTGATCAGAACCTTGAATGATTCGGGCACGCGAGGCGGCTGGATCTCCTCCCCCTTCACGATCGCCTCATAGGTCTGGACGCGCCCGAGGACGTCGTCCGACTTCACGGTGAGCAGCTCCTGCAGGATGTTCGCGGCGCCGTACGCCTCGAGCGCCCAGACCTCCATCTCGCCGAATCGCTGGCCGCCGAACTGGGCCTTGCCGCCCAGCGGCTGCTGGGTGATGAGGCTGTACGGGCCGGTCGAGCGGGCGTGGATCTTGTCCTCGACGAGGTGGTGGAGCTTGAGCATGTAGATGTAGCCGACGGTGATGTGGCGATCGAACGGCTCGCCCGTCCGTCCGTCGCGGAGCTCGATCTTGCCGCTGGTCGGCAGGCCGGCCTCCTTGAGCTCCTTCTGGATCTGCTCTTCGGTCGCGCCGTCGAAGACCGCGGTGGCGGCCTTCTCGCCCTTCTCGTGGAGCGCCCAGCCGAGGTGCGTCTCGAGGATCTGGCCGATGTTCATCCGGCTCGGCACGCCGAGCGGATTGAGGATGATGTCGACGGGCGTGCCGTCCGGCAGGAACGGCATGTCCTCCTGCGGCAGGATCTTGGCAATCACGCCCTTGTTGCCGTGGCGGCCGGCCATCTTGTCGCCGACGCTGATCTTCCGCTTCTGGGCAACGGAGACCCGAACGAGCCGGTTGACCCCGGGCTGGAGGTCGTCGTTGAGCTCGCGACGGAACTCGCGCACCTCGACGACCTTGCCGCGCTCGCCGTGGGGCAGGCGCAGCGAGCTGTCCTTCACTTCGCGCGCCTTCTCGCCGAAGATCGCCCGCAGCAGGCGCTCCTCCGCGGTCAGCTCGGTCTCGCCCTTCGGCGTGATCTTGCCGACGAGGATGTCGCCGGGGCGGACCTCCGCGCCGATGTAGACGATGCCCTCCTCGTCGAGGTCCTTGAGGGACTCCTCGCCGACGTTCGGGATGTCGCGGGTGATCTCCTCGGGTCCCAGCTTCGTGTCGCGGGACTCGATCTCGTGCTTCTCGATGTGGATGCTGGTGAAGAGGTCGTCCTTGACGAGGCGGTCGCTGATGACGATCGCGTCCTCGTAGTTGCCGCCCTCCCAGCTCATGAAGGCGACCAGCACGTTGCGGCCGAGCGCCAGCTCGCCAAGGTCCGTCGACGAGGAGTCGGCGATCGCCTGGCCGGCGCCCACGCGGGTACCGACGTCGACGATGGGCCGCTGGTTGATGCAAGTCCCCTGGTTGCTGCGGACGAACTTCTGGAGGCGGTATTCGTCGAGCTCGCCGGCGTCGGTCTCGACCTGGATCCGCTCGGCGGTCACGCTGGTCACGACGCCGGCACGGGTGGCGACGACGACCTGGCCGGAGTCGCGCGCAGCGCGCTCCTCCATGCCGGTCCCGACGATCGGCGACTCAGGCTCGAGCAGCGGCACGGCCTGGCGCTGCATGTTCGAGCCCATGAGCGCCCGGTTGGCGTCGTCGTGCTCGAGGAACGGGATGAGCGCCGTGGCGACCGAGACGACCTGCTTGGGCGACACGTCCATGTACTCGATCTGGTCCGGCCGCGCCTCGGGGAACGTGTCGCGGTAGCGCGACGGGATCCGCTCGTCAAGGAAGTGGCCGTCGTCGTCGAGCCGGGCATTGGCCTGGGCGACGACGTGCTCCTCCTCCTCGTCGGCCGGGAGGTACTCGATGTCCGCGGTGACGATCGGCCGGATTGGGAAGGCGTTGGCCTTTTGCTTCTTGAGCTCCGCCGTCGCGTCCGGGCTGAACGGCTTGCCCTTCTTGAGGAGGGTCGATCCCGACTTCGAGACGAGGTCGGTCCCGGCCTCGTAGGCGGACAGATTCGGGTCGTCCCAGCCGACGGTCCGCTTGACCTTGCGGTAGGGCGTCTCGATGAACCCGTAGCTGTTGATCCGGCCGTACGTCGCGAGCGAGCCGATCAGGCCGATGTTCGGGCCTTCCGGCGTCTCGATGGGGCAGATCCGGCCGTAGTGGCTGTGGTGGACGTCGCGGACATCGAAGCCCGCGCGCTCGCGCGAGAGGCCGCCCGGGCCCAGCGCCGACAGCCGCCGCTTGGAGGTGAGCTCGGCCAGCGGGTTGGTCTGATCCATGAACTGGGAGAGCTGGCTGCCGCCGAAGAACTCCTTCATCGCCGCCACGACCGGGCGGATGTTGATGAGCGCGTTCGGCGTCGCCTTGTCGATCTCCTGGATCGTCATCCGCTCGCGGACGACGCGCTCCATGCGCAGGAGGCCGATCCGGAACGCGTTCTGGATCAGCTCGCCGTTGGCACGGATCCGGCGGTTGCCGAGATGGTCGATGTCGTCCTTCAGGCCGAGGCCGCGGTTGAGCTCAACGAGGTGGCCGACGATGGCCGCGATGTCCTCGCGGGTGATCGTCCGCTGCTCGCGCGGCAGCTCGGTGCCCATGCGGGCCGCGACCGGGTCGAGCTTCTTGTTGAACTTGTAGCGGCCGACGCGACCCAGGTCGTAGCGGCGGAAGTTGAAGAAGAGGCTCTCGACGAGCTGGCGGGCGTTGTCGCCGGTCGGCGGATCGCCCGGGCGGAGCTTCTTGTAGACCTCGATCAGCGCTTCCTGCTGCGTCCTGGTCAGGTCCTTGTCGAGCGTGTTGGCGATGAACGGATGCTCAGGGTCCGTGTCGACCGCGGAGAAGATCGCGCTGATCGCGTCGTTCTCCTCGTAGCCGACGGCTCGGAGCAGGGTCGTCGCGGCGATCTTGCGCTTGCGGTCGACCTTGACCCAGAGCTGATCCTTGTTGTTCGTCTCGAACTCGAGCCAGGCGCCGCGGTTCGGGATGACCTTGGCCGAGAACAGCATTCGCCCGGAGGCCGGATCCTCGAGCTCGCTGTAGTAGACGCCGGGCGAGCGGACGAGCTGGCTGACGACGACGCGCTCGGCGCCGTTGATGACGAACGTGCCCTGGTCGGTCATCCACGGGTAGTCGCCCATGTAGACCCGCTGGCGCTGGATCTCGCCCGTCTCCTTGATGAGCAGCTCGACGTTGACGTAGAGCGGCTTGCTGAACGTCAGGTCCTTGGTCCGGCACTCCTGCTCGCTGTACTTCGGCGCGCCGAACTCATAGTCGAGGAACTGGAGCTCCATCACCTTGCCGGTGAAGTCCTTGATCGGGCTGATCTCGTCGAACAGCTCCCGCAGGCCCTTGTCGATGAACCAGGCGAACGAATCGAGCTGCAGCTCGATCAGGTTCGGGATGGGCAGGACCTCGGGGATCCGGGCGTAGCGCTTGCGCGCGGGCACGCCGGCCGAGCTCGACGACTCAGTCGCAGACAGCATGAAATACCGCTCCTTCGCGGAGGAGGAAGGGGAAATGGGGGGCCGCGCTCACAGAAGGAGTAGGATACCGCGATTTTCGTGCGTGTCAAACCGACCGATGGTCACCCGACCATCG
>VBNP01000210.1:5551-9443 GCA_005877965.1 Gammaproteobacteria bacterium
CGGCCCATGCCGGCGTTTGTCGGCTCCACCCCTCGCTTACGCACCCTCAAGTGCGCGCGCTCGGGTACTCGGCTCCGCCTTGGCCTGGGACGGCCTGACCGGCGACTTCCCGCTTCGGATCGGCTTTACTTGACCTCGACCTTGGCGCCTTGCTCCTCGAGCTTCGCCTTGATCTTGTCGGCCTCGTCGCGGGTGACGCCTTCCTTGACCGGCTTGGGCGCCGCGTCGACGAGATCCTTGGCCTCCTTGAGGCCCAGCTGGGTCAGCTCGCGGACGACCTTGATCACCGGGATCTTGTTCGGCCCGACCTCGGTCAGGACCGCACTGAACTCGGTCTGCTCCTCGACCGCCGGGGCAGCGGCAACGCCGCCCCCACCACCGGCCGCGGGTGCCGCCGCCGCCGCGACCGGCGCCGCCGCGGAAACGCCGTAGCGGTCTTCGAATTTCTTGATGAAGTCCGACAGCTCGAGGACCGTCATCTTGTCGATCGCTTCGAGCAGGTCGTCCTGTGTCTTGATGGCCATTCTGTGACTCCTCTTACGGCGGCCTCAGCCGCCCGCGTTGGCTTTCTGGTCGCGGACCTGGCTGAGCGCGTAGCCCAGATTGCGGATGTTCGCGGCCAGCAGCGAGGCGAGCGTCGTGGTCGGCGACTGGATCGCGCCCGCGAGCCGGCCAAGCAGCACCTCGCGCGGCGGCAGCGACGCCAGCCGCGTGACGCCGTCCGCGTCGATGCCGCGATTGCCGAGCACACCGCCCGTGATCCTGACCGCCTTGTACGCCCGCGTGGCGTCGATGACCGCCTTCGCGGTCGCCGCCTCGTCGGTCCCGAAGGCAATGGCCGTCGGACCGTTGAGAAGCGGATTGAGCGCCTCGCCGACGCCGTCGCCCGCGGCGATTCGCATGAGCCGGTTCTTGACGATCCGGTACCGAACGTCCTGCTGTCGGAGGGCCCGCCGGATGTCGGCGATCTCCCTAACGGTCAGGCCGCGATACTCGGACACGATCATCGTCCGGCTCCGCGCGAGCTCGTCGCGCAGCTCGGCGACCGTTGCCTGCTTGGCTTCGGTGGGCATGCCTTGTCTCCGTCATCGGCGCGCAGCCGGCGCGCGGCGGTGGGCACTTCGTCCCCGTGAGAACGAAGTGCCCCTGCGACGGGGCCCGAGGGCCGGCCAGTCTGCAGGGGCGCGCCCACCGACTGATGGAGCGGCACCGATCTGCCTCGGCGTGCTCGCCGTCGTCCCCGGGGACGACGCTCCTCGCGGAGCGTCGGCCCGATCCGATCCGGCGGATCAAGCCCCGGCCGATCCGACCTCGCGGCCGGCGGCCTGCGGGCACAGGCTGTCTTTGGCGGTTTCCGTCTGTTCTCTTGGCTCCGGGCCGCGCCCGGAGGAGCGGAGTTTACGCTGCCGCGGCGGCGAGCGCAGCGGGCACGTCGATCCGGATCCCGGGGCCCATCGTGCTGGCGATTGCGAGGCTCCGGAAGTATTGACCCTTCGAGCCCGACGGCTTGGCCCGGTTGATCGCGTCGACCAGCGTGACGAGGTTGGCGGCGATCGCCGAGGCCTCGAAGCTGCTCTTGCCGACCGGAACATGGACGATCCCGGCCTTGTCGACCTTGAACTCGACGCGGCCGCCCTTGACCTCGCGGATCGCCCGGTCGAGGTCGAAGGTGATCGTGCCCGCCTTCGGGTTCGGCATGAGGCCGCGCCGGCCGAGGATCTTGCCCAGGCGGCCGACCATCCCCATCGTGTCGGGCGTCGCGAGGGCGATGTCGAACTCCAGCCAGCCGGCTTCGATTCGCTTGACGAGGTCCTCGGCACCTACCTCGTCGGCCCCGGCCCGCAGCGCCTCCTGCGCCTTGTCGCCCTGGGCGAAGACGGCGACCCGGACGACCTTGCCGGTGCCGTGCGGGAGGACGATCGTGCCGCGCACCATCTGGTCGGCGTGGCGCGGATCGATGCCAAGCCGGACGTGGGCCTCGATGGACGCATCGAAGTTGACGGTGGTCGTCTGCTTGACCAGCTCCGCCGCCTCGTCCGGCGGGTAGAGCCGGTCGCGGTCGACGAGCTTCGCCGCCTCGAGATATTTCTTGCCGTGCGCCATTTGTCCGGTCCTTTCATTCGGCGGGCGGTCCCGCCTGCCCCATCGATGTCCGCCGCGGCCGGGGGGTGCCCGCGGCGACCGCCGTCCTAGCCGACGACCTCGATGCCCATGCTTCGTGCGGTGCCCTCGATCTGCTTGGCCGCGGCGTCGACGTCATTCGCGTTGAGGTCCGACATCTTGATCGCGGCGATCTCGCGGATCTCGCTTGGGCGTCGCGGCGCCCTTCTCGAGACCGGCCGACTTGCGCAGGAGGTCGGCCGCCGGCGGCGTCTTGAGAATGAAGGTGAACGAGCGGTCCTCGAAGACGGTGATCTGGGCCGGAATGACCTGGCCCACCTTGTCGGCGGTCTTCTCGTTGTACGACTTGGTGAACTCGACGATGTTGATCCCGTGCGGGCCGAGGGCGGTCCCGACCGGCGGCGCGGGCGTCGCCTTGCCGGCCGGCAGCTGGAGGGTCAGAACGATGCGAATCTTCTTGGCCATGGAGGCGGTCCCTTCCTAGCGGGCGTGAGCCCGGTGAGCGCCGACGCGGGCGCTCCAGGCCAAGGCGGAGGCGAGCACGCGAGCGAGCGCACCCGGCTGCGTGAGCGAGCGCGCGGAGCCGACAACGCCGGCATGGGGCGTCCGGACCGCGCTCACAGCTTCTCGACTTGCAGGAAGTCCAACTCGACCGGCGTCTCGCGGCCGAAGATGCTCACCAGGACCTTGACCTTGTTCCGCTCCGGGTTGACCTCGTCGACCGTGCCGATGAACTCGGCGAACGGGCCGTCCGTCACGCGAACGCTCTGGCCCTTCGTGAACGCGACGCGGTACTTCGGCGTCTCGACGCCCATGTGCCGCAGGATCTGCTTGACCTCGTTCTCGTCGAGCGGGATGGGCTCGCTCCGAACGCCCGGGATGTTCGCCCCGCCAACGAAGCTGGTCACGCCCGGCGTATTGCGGACGACGAACCAGCTGTCCGGGTCGAGAATCATTTCGACGAGGACGTAGCCGGGATACACCTTCTTCTGGACGGTGTGGCGCTGGCCCTGGCGAATCTCGATCTCGTCCTCCATCGGGACGAGCACCTGGAAGATCTTGTCCTCCATGCCCATCGACTCGATGCGGTGCTCGAGGTTGGCCTTGACCTTGTTCTCGTAGCCCGAATAGGTATGTATGACGTACCAGCGCTTGTCGGGCGCCTTGGTTTCGGTCGTCTGCTGCTCGGTCATCATCGACGTCCTGCTAGCGCGCGAGGAGCGCGACAGCGCCCTGGAAGACGGTGTCGAGCACGGTGATGTAGAGGCCAACGGCCAGGCTCACCACGAAGACGAGCACCGTCAGGTTGCGCGTCTGCTCGGGCGTCGGCCAGGAGACCTTCTTCAGTTCGGACCACGCTTCGTCGACGAAGCGGCGAATACGACTCACTGCGGTTGTTCATCTCTCAGCTTGGAAGCGTTCTTGCGGTAGATGCTCCGAAGGCGCACGCGACGCTCCTGCGAGCCATGCGCCTGAGGATTGTGGCAGGGGCGATAGGACTCGAACCTACAACCGCCGGTTTTGGAGACCGGTGCTCTGCCAATTGAGCTACACCCCTGCGGTGGCGAGCGTCATTTCGCCTCTCGGTGAAGCGTGTGACGCCGGTCTCGGGGACAGTACTTCATCAACTCGATCCGGTTCGGATCGTTTCTTTTGTTCTTCCGCGTCGAGTACGTCCGCTCCTTGCACTCGGTGCAGGCGAGCTGGACGACCGGACGCGTTTCGACCTTCGCCATCGCCTACTCCGTGATCGTGGTGATGGCGCCGGCGC
>VBNP01000208.1 GCA_005877965.1 Gammaproteobacteria bacterium
TCTTCGACCACCAGTACGCGCATGCCGCCCCCTTCAGTGCGCGACTACTGAACCGACCCGTCGGAGGCATCCACGCGCACCGTCCAGACCTTGCCCGAGTCGTTGAGGAGCCTCAACACGTAGACGGTGCGGCCGTCGTCGTCCTTCTGCGCCTCCGCCTTCACCACGCGCGCGTGAAAGCGCTGTTCGACCATTTTGACGGCCTGGTCCATGGAAACCGCCGCGCGCGTCACCACCGTGCGGCCGACCGGTTCCACCGGCGCGGCGGGTGCCGCGCGCGCGCCCACCACGGGCAGCCATAAGATGAGCACAGCAGCGCGCCACCCGTTCATGCGTGCGCGCAAGCGTAGCGCATTCGTGCATTGCGCTGCGACTTTCAGCGGCCCTCTGTTATGTTCAGGTGCGGTTCAGTTTTGCTTCGCGCCACAACGCGTCCCACTCGGCCGCCGACAGGCTCTTCAGATCGAGGCCGCGGCCGCGGGCGAGAGATTCCATGGCGGCAAAACGCCGCTCGAACTTGGCATTCGCCGCCCGCAGCGCCGCTTCCGCGTCGAGCTTCAGGTGCCGGCTCCAGTTCACGATGGAAAACAGCAGATCCCCGAGCTCATCGGCGATCGCTCCCGTACCGGTGCCCGACTCGCCGGCGCCGCCGGCGCCGCCGGCGGCGGCGAGGGCGCCGTCCATCTCGTGCAGTTCCTCCAGCACCTTGGCGCGCACCTGCTGCGCATCCGGCCAGTCAAAGCCCACGCGTGCCGCCCGGCGGCCGAGCTTCGCCGCGCGCACCAGCGAGGGCAGCGCCCGGGGGACGCCGGCCAACACCGCGCCCTCCCCCGCCGGCTTGGCCCGGGCGGCCTCGGCGCGCTCCTGCGCCTTCTGCTCCTCCCACACGCGTACCAGCTCCTCCGGCGTGGGCGAGGCGCCCGCGAACACGTGCGGATGGCGGCGCACGAGCTTGTCGTGAATCGCGGTGGCGACCGCGGCGAAGTCGAACCAACCGCACTCCTCGGCCATGCGGGCGTGAAACACCACCTGAAACAGCAGATCACCGAGCTCATCGCGCAGCGCTTCGCGCTCGCCACGCTCGATGGCGTCGGCCACTTCGTAGGCCTCCTCGATGGTGTAAGGGGCGATGCTGCTGAAGGTCTGTTCGCGGTCCCAGGGACAGCCGCGCTGCGGATCGCGCAGGCGTGCCATCAGCCCAAGCAGCGCGCCGAGGGCGCGTTCGGCGTCACTCATCGGCGTGCGGTCCGACACACAGCCGATAGAGCGTGATGAGCATCCCGGCGGTGGCGCCCCAGATGTTGCGGTCGCCGAAGGGGATTTCGGAAAACTCGAGTTCCGCGCCGGTGACGGCGGAGCGGCGGCGGTGCCGGTGGTGATTGGCGGGATCGAACAGGTAATCGAGCGGCGCCTCGAAGGTGTCCTGAACCTCCTTCGCGTCGAGCAGCAGCTCGAAGCCCGGCTGCACCAGGGCCACCACCGGCGTGATGCGAAAGCCGGTGAACACGACGTGGTCCGGCAGGTAGCCGATGACCGACACGAAGCGCTCGGCGAGGCCGATCTCCTCACGCGCTTCGCGCAGTGCCGCCGCCGAGGGGCTGCCGTCGGCGCTCTCGATGCGCCCGCCCGGGAAACTGATCTGGCCGGCGTGAGTGCGCAACTCGGTCGCGCGTTGCGTGAACAGCACCGTAAGCTCCGGCCGTTCGACCAGCGGCATCAGCACCGCGGCCGGCACCGGCTCCTGCGGGAGCAGGCGCCGCTGCGAGGCAGAGATGGGTTCGAACATGCCGGGTACCAGCCATTCCGACACGTCGTGTCGGGGCGTGGAGCCGGCGAGTCGCGCACGCACGATCTGCGCCCAGTCGCGCTTCGCTGTGGCACCTGCCAACTCAGCCCCCGCCGCTGGAGCCGCCTTTGATCCCGCCGCTGGTGAGCTCTGCCGGATCCAGGAGCCGCGCCAGTTGCTCGGGCGGCAAATCGGTCAACTGCGCGGCCACCTCACGGATCGGCCGTCCTTCCGCGTACGCCTTCTTGGCAATGGCGGCGCCCTTCTCGTAGCCGATCACCGGATTCAGCGCGGTCACCAGAATGGGATTGCGGTCGAGCGCCTCGGCTAGCCGCGCCTCGTTCACAGTAAATCCCGCGATGGCGCTGTCGGCCAGCAAGCGCGCCGCATTCGCCAGCAGCCGGATGCTCTGCAGGAGATTGTGTGCGATCAGGGGCAGCATGAGGTTCAGCTGGAAGTTCCCCGACTGGCCCGCGAGGGTGATGGTGGCATCGTTGCCGATCACCTGCGCCGCCACCATGGTGGTGGCCTCCGCGATCACCGGATTGACCTTGCCGGGCATGATGCTGCTTCCGGGCTGCAGGGCCGGCAGTGCAATCTCGGCGAGCCCGGCGAGCGGTCCGCTGTTCATCCAGCGCAGGTCGTTGGCGATCTTCATGAGACTCACGGCGATCACCTTCAATTGTCCGGACAGCTCCACCGCGGTGTCCTGCGCCGACAGCGCTTCGAAGTAGTTGCGCGCCGGCGCAAACGCGACGCCGGTGAGCGCGGCGAGGTGCTCGCAGAAGCGCCTGCCAAAATCCGGGTGCGCGTTGATGCCGGTGCCGACGGCCGTGCCGCCCTGCGCCAGCGCCAGCAGGCGCGGCTCCACGGACTTCAGCCGTGCCACGCCGTTCTCGATCTGGGTGCGCCAGCCCGACAACTCCTGCGCCAGCGTAACCGGCATGGCGTCCATCAGGTGCGTGCGGCCGGTCTTGACGATGCCTGCGACCTCGCCTTCCTTGGCGCGCAGCACTTCCGCCAGGTGCTCGAGCGCCGGGATGAGCTCGCGCCGCACCGTGAGTGCGGCGCTCACATGGATGGCGGTCGGAATCGCATCGTTACTGCTCTGGCACATGTTGACGTGGTCATTGGGATGCACCGCGCTGCCGAGCCGCCGGCTCGCCAGCGCCGCGACCACCTCGTTGGCATTCATGTTGCTGCTGGTCCCCGAGCCGGTCTGAAAGACGTCGATGGGGAATTGCTCATCGTGCACCCCGGCCGCTACCTCCGCCGCCGCCTCCTCCACTGTCTGCGCTACCTTGGGCTCGAGCAGCTTCAGGTCCCTGTTGGCGCGCGCCGCGGCCTGTTTCACCAGGCCGAGTGCGCCGATGAACGGCCGCGGCATGGTGAGGCCGCTTATGGGGAAGTTCTGCACCGCGCGCTGGGTGTGCGCACCCCACAGCGCATCGGCAGGCACCCTGATCTCGCCCATGCTGTCGCGCTCCACCCGAAAGGAAGTCCTCATGCGTGCACTCCGCGCACGTCCGCGCCGGCTGCGGCAACTACGCCGCAAGCCGGACGACGGTATGCGTTATCATGGTAGCGCATGTCCGCGAGCTCCAGCGATCTGCTGTCGGCGCTCGACGCGCTGTCGCCGGTGGATGGGCGCTACCGCGCCGCGAGCGCGCCGCTGCGCGGCCTGCTCGCCGAGGGCGGACTGATCCGCGAACGCATCCGCGTCGAGGCGCAGTGGCTGCTGCATCTGGCGGCGGCGGTGCCGCAGCTGCCCGGCGCGCAGTTCACGCCCGCGGTGCGCGAGCGCGCGCGTCAGCTGGCGTCCGCGCCCGAGCCGGCGGCAGCGGCGGCGGTCAAGGCGATCGAGCAGCGCATCAATCACGATGTCAAGGCCGTTGAATACTACGTGCGCGAGCAACTGGCTGCGGTCGGGGCGGCGGACGCGACGCTCGAGCTGGTGCACTTCGGCTGCACTTCGGAAGACATCAATAACCTCAGTTACGCGCGCCTGCTGCACGCAGCGCGCGGCACGCTCCTCGGCACGCTCGATGTACGCACGGTGGAGCTGACGGAGCTCGCGCATCGCTACGCCGACGCCGCCATGCCGGCGCGCACGCACGGACAGCCGGCCAGCCCCACGACTCTCGGCAAGGAGTTCGCCAACTTCGTCGCGCGCCTGCGGCGCGCGCGGCACCGCTGGGCGGCGGTGAGCATCCTCGGTAAATGGAATGGCGCCGTGGGCAACTTCAACGCCCACGCCGCGGCGCTGCCGGCGGTCGACTGGCCGGCCGTCTCGGAGGCGTTCGTCACCTCGCTGTCGCTCGAGCACAACCCCTGGACGACCCAGATCGAGCCGCACGACTGGATCGCCGAATACTGCGATGCCCTCGCGGGCGCGAACGTGGTGCTCATCGATCTGAGCCGCGACCTGTGGGGATACATCTCGCTCGGCTATCTGCGCCAGCGCGCCCTCGCCGGCGAGGTCGGTTCATCGACCATGCCTCACAAGGTGAACCCGATCGACTTCGAGAACGCGGAAGGCAACTGTGGCGTGGCTAATGCGCTGCTGCGGCACTTCGCCGAGAAGCTCCCGGTGTCGCGCTGGCAGCGCGATCTCAGCGACTCCACCGTGCTGCGCAACCTGGGCGTCGCGCTCGGGCATGCGCTGATCGCCTGGAGCGCGCTCGGACGGGGGCTGACGAAAATCGAGGCCGATCGTGAGCGCATGGCCGCCGATCTCGCCGCCACCTGGGAGGTGCTGGGCGAAGCGGTGCAGACGGTGCTGCGGGCCGCGGGGGTGCCGGGCGGCTATGAGCGCCTGAAGGAATTCACGCGCGGCCGCACGATCGACGCCGCCACCCTCGGCGCTTTCATCGACACACTGGCGCTGGCGCCGGCCGAGAAAACCCGCCTGCGCAGCCTCAAGCCCGACGACTACACCGGCCTCGCCGCGCAGCTGGCGCGACGGATCTGAGGGCCGTGGGCGCAACCGCCGCAGCGGCGCACCAGAGGTGCATGCGCCTGTCGGCATCTCACGACAACCCCCTCCAAAGTGCGAACCACGCCGCGTTTTTGACTGACTTCGGGCGGTCGCGGCCGCCAAACCGTGACCGGTTCGGCACGGAAAACCCCCTGGCCGTCACTAAGATCCTCCGCAGCCTGCCTCCCGTGCAGGCGAATGCGGGGCGCCACTCGTGGCAATAACCGGGGAACTTGACCTGAATGGTGCTTTGGCGCAGCTCGCAAACGCGCGCTATGCGCCGGAATCCGCCGGCCCCGGCGGCACTGCCCCCGTGACGCGCCAGGGGGCCGAGACACTCACCGTCCTCACCTCGCTCGCCGAGGTTCGCGCCGCGGTCAATGAGATCGCAGCCACCGCGCAGCGGCTGATCTCGATCTACACACCCGATCTCGAGCCCGACCTGTTCGACCAGACGGCCTTCCTCGAGATCATCAAACACTTCGTCCTGACGCGCAGCTTCTCCAAGGTGCGGGTGCTGCTGGCGGAGCCGACGCGCGTCATGCGCGACAGCAACCGCTTCGTGGCCATGGGACGGCGGCTGTCCAGTTGCATCGACATCCGCTACGTCGCCGCACAGGCGCCACAGCGCGCCTCCGCGTATCTCATCGCCGACGACCGTGCGATCGTCTACCGCATGCGCGCCGACAGCTGGGACGGGGTCGCCGACATCAACAATCCGGTGGCCGCCCGGCTGTACCTGCAGGAATTCGATCAGGTGTGGAACGCGAGCGCGGTCGAGCGCGGCCTGCGCACCGCACGCCGCGGCTGAACCCAAGCCCCCGACCGTCGCGCCGCCGACGGCTATAATCCCCCGCATGCCCCGAACGCCTGACGTAACCGTCGCGGCCG
>VBNP01000216.1 GCA_005877965.1 Gammaproteobacteria bacterium
CGCGTCGCTCCCGCCAGGTACAGCGCACCCGCCGGCACGGCAATGGTGACCGCGCCGAGGGCTGCGGCAATGAGCGGGTTCCTGATGAGGTTTGACAGCTTCATGGCAAGTCCTGCGTAAATGGTGGGGCCTTGACGCCGTACCTTAGAAAAGCCGTCTTATGGGAGCCTTAAGGCAGCTACTTGGCGGTGAGCCAGGTATAGGGTCGCGACTCGGTGCTGAGCGAGGGCGTGAGGGCGCTGAAATACTGCGCGATCACCGCGATGTCCTCGTCCTTGAGGGTCGCCGTGAAGCCCTTCATGACCGGGTTCTTGCGTCCGCCTTTGCGGTACTCATCGAGCGAGCGCACCAGGTAGTCCTGGTGCTGACCGGCGAGCGAGGGGTACATCGGCGCGATGGCGACGCCGTCCTGGCCATGGCACGAGACGCACAGCGCCACCGCCTGCGGCACGCGGCCCGGCGCCTTGCCGCTCGCCACGAGCGGTTTGCCGGCGAAGTAGGCGGCGATATCGGCAATGTCCTGGTCGGACAGCGTCGCGGCCTGCGAATGCATCGTCACGTGCGCGCGGTCACCGTCGCGATAGCCCTGCAGCGCCGCCGCCAGATAATCGGGGTTCTGTCGCTCGAGCTTCGGCACGCTGTACATCGGATAGGCGTTCTTGTAGCCGTCGATCCCGTGGCAGCCGAGGCAGGTGTAGGAGATGGCCTTGCCGTGCCGGGCGTCGCCGTGCGCGGGCGGCTCCTGCGCCCCTGCCGTGCCCGCCAGCGTCGCCACTGCGATCGCGGCGATCGAAAGTCCCGCGTGCACTGCAGACCCTCGCGCGCGCCCCTGCATCCGCGTCTCTCCGCCAGACAAAAAAACGGCCCCGAATCTTACGGACGGGCCGGGCCAAATGCCACACAATCCCCGTGCCATGATCGCTCTCATCCAGCGCGTCAGCGAGGCCCAGGTTCGTGTGAGCGGCGAGGTTGTCGGGGCCATCGGACGCGGCGTGCTGGCGCTCATCGGCGTGCGGCGCGCGGACACCGACGCCGCCGCGCAGCGGCTGCTCGAGCGCGTGCTGTCGTACCGCATCTTCCCCGACCCCGAGGGCCGGATGGGTCTCGCGCTGCGAGAGGTCGGCGGCGGGCTGCTGCTGGTGCCGCAGTTCACGCTGGCCGCCGACACCCGCAAGGGCACCCGCGCCGGGTTCAGCGTGGCCGCCGCACCCGCGGAGGCGCGGCGGCTGTTCGCGTACCTCCTGGAGCGCGCGCACAGCGCCTATGCCCCTGTTTCGGCTGGCGTATTTGGCGCCGACATGCAGGTGGCGCTCGTCAATGACGGCCCGGTGACGTTCTGGCTCGAGACCGCTTAGGGCGCGGGCGTGACATGGGTAGCGGAATCGAGCGAACTTCTGGGGTTCCGGGGGCTCATTTGACCTATCATCCGGTTGTTTTCTCTGCGCGGGCGGAGAGTTACGTGGAGTCGTGAGCCATGGGTGGTTTAGGAATGCGCGAGCTCGTGGTGATTCTGCTGGTCGTGCTCGTCGTGTTCGGCGCGAAGAAGCTGCGCACGGTGGGCTCGGATCTCGGCGCCGCGGTGCGCGGATTCAAGAAAGCGATGAGCGACGGCGAGGAGGAGCAGAACGCCCCGCCGAAGCAGATCCGTTCCGAGGGCACGGACGCGGAGTTCCCGGAGGTCGCGAAGAAGAGCGACACCAAGAACGAACGGAGCACGTGATCTGTTCGAGGGCCGGTTCTCGGAGATTCTGATCATCTTCGTCCTGGCGCTGATCGTGCTGGGACCGGAGAAGCTGCCGCGTGTCGTGTCCGAGATTGGCCGCTGGGTCGGGCGGGCGCGCGCCATGGCGCGGCAGTTTCGCGAGCAGCTCGAAGAGGAAGTGCAGCTCGAGCAGGCCCGCAAGACGCAGGCACCGGCCACCCCGGCACCACCGCCCCCTGTGACACCGGCTCCTGTGCCACCGCTGAGCGCGGCGGCCACCGAGGCCCCGGTCGCGCCCGATACCTTCTCGCACGCCCACCCCACCGACGCCACCGGCGCGGACCCCTCGGCCGTCCGGACCGGCCCGACGCCGCGCGCTGATGAGCGAGGAACCTGAAAAGCTCGCCGAAGGCACCCTGATCTCGCACCTGCTGGAGCTGCGGGACCGGCTGCTGCGCGCGCTGGTGGCGGTTGCGATCGCGTTCGGGCCGTGTGTCTATTATTCCAACGACCTGTTCACGTTCGTCGCGCAGCCGCTGCTCGCCAAGCTCCCGCGGGGAAGCAACCTCATCGCCACCGGGGTGATGTCCCCGTTCACGACACCCTTCAAGCTGTCGTTCTTCGCCGCCTTGCTCATCGCGATTCCGTACGTCATCTACCAGCTGTGGTCGTTCGTCGCTCCGGGCCTGTACCGCAACGAGCGCCGCTTTGCGGTGCCGCTGCTCGTGTCCTCGATCGTGCTGTTCTACGTCGGCATCGCCTTCGCCTACTACTTCGTGTTCCCGGTGATGTTTCAGTTCTTCGCCAGCACCACGCCCAGGGGCGTGGCCATGATGACCGACATCAACAATTACCTGGACTTCGTGCTCACCATGTTCTTCTGTTTCGGACTCGCGTTCGAGGTGCCGGTGGCGGTGGTGCTGCTGGTCGTGATGGGCATCGTGCGCATCGAGAAACTCAAGGAGCACCGCGGCTACGTGCTGATCGGCATTTTCATCCTCGCCGCGCTCCTCACCCCGCCGGACGCCATCTCGCAATGCTCGCTCGCCATACCGATGTACCTGCTCTATGAAGGCGGCATCCTGATGGCGCGCCTGCTGTCGCGCCCCAAGGGCGCGCAAGCCGCGGCCAAGGCCGGCGATAAGGCCCCGTTATGAATCAGGTCGCCGACGTCACGCGCGCCGCGGCTGCCGCGCCAGGTCGGACGATCTTCGGCCAGCCGCGCGGCCTCGCCACCCTGTTCCTCACCGAGATGTGGGAACGGTTCACCTACTACGGCATGCGCGGGGTCCTCATCCTGTTCATGGTGGCGGCGGTGTCCAAGGGTGGCTTAGGTCTCGATGACAAGACCGCGAACAACATCTACGGCATGTACATCGGCGGCACCTATCTCTTCGGCCTCCTCGGCGGCTGGATCGCCGACCGGCTGCTCGGCGCGCAGCGCGCGGTGGTGAGCGGCGCAGTGTTGATCATCGCCGGCAATCTCATGCTGGCCGTGGGCAGCACGCAGGTCTTTTACCTCGGGCTGCTCGTGATCACGGTCGGCGTCGGCCTGCTCAAACCCAACGCCAGCGTCATGGTGGCCTCGCTCTATCCCGAAGGCGGCTCGCGCCGCGACGCGGGGTTCTCCATCTTCTACATGGGCATCAATCTCGGGGCCTTGATCGGGCCGCTGCTGGTGGGCTGGTTCGCCGACCGCTTCGGCTGGCGCTGGGGCTTTGCGCTGCCGGCGCTCGGCATGACCCTGGGACTCGCGCAGTTCGTATGGACGCGCCAGCACCTGGGGAGCTCGGGTCTCAGCTCCAGCGCCGCGCAGCAGGGCTCGTGGAAGCCGGTGCTGGTGCTCGCCGCCGCCGGCGCGCTGATCGCGCTCCTCGCCATGACGGGCGTGCTCAGAATCAACGCCGTAGTCATGGCGACCGCGGCATCCTGGGCCATGGTGCTGCTGGGCGTGGGGTATTTCGCTTATCTGTTGGTCTTCGCGCGGCTCACGCCCGTGGAGCGCAACCGCGTGCTGGTGATGGCGGCGCTGGTTGCCGCCTCGGTCACCTTCTGGGCCGGCTACGAGCAGACCGGGGCGTCGATGAACCTGTTCGCCGAGCGTTACACCGAGCGGCATATTTTCGGCTGGAACATGCCCGCCGCGTGGCTGCAGTCGGTGAACCCGCTGTTCATCATCGCATTCGCGCCGGTGCTCGCGGCGCTGTGGATTTCGCTGGGCAAGCGCGGCCGCGATCTGAACGCCGCGGCGAAATTCGGCGCCGGCCTGCTGCTGCTCGGCCTCGGATTCATCGTCATGTATTTCGCCTCGCAGTATGTGCTCGCCGGCCAGACGGTGTCGCCCACCTGGCTGGTGCTCGCTTACCTGCTGCATACCTTCGGCGAGCTGTGCCTGTCGCCCGTGGGCCTGTCGTACATGAGCAA
>VBNP01000217.1 GCA_005877965.1 Gammaproteobacteria bacterium
CCCACCCGCACATCTACGCGGCCGGGGATGTGTGCGCGGCGCTGCAGTTCACGCATGCGGCCGATGCGCAGGCGCGCATCGCGGTGCGTAACGCGCTGTTCCCGGGGGGCGCGCGCGCCGATACGCTGGTGATTCCGTGGTGCACCTACACCCGGCCGGAGCTCGCGCACGTGGGAGCCACCAGCCGCGAGCTTGAGGGGGCCGGCCGCGCCTTCGATCGCTATCGTGTGGAATTTGGCGAGCTCGATCGCGGCCAGACCGACGACGCCGCCGATGGTTTTGCGGAAGTGCTCACCGCGCGCGGGTCGGACCGGATCCTGGGCGCCACGATCGTCGGCCGGGACGCCGGCGAGCAGCTCTCGCCCCTGGTGCTGGCGCTCACCCGGGGGCTGGGCCTGAAGCGCCTCGGCTCGCTGGTGCTCCCGTACCCGACGCGCTCGGAGTACCTGCGCCGCATCCTCGACGCCTACAGCCGCACGCGACTCACGCCGTTCACGGCGGGTACACTCAGGTGGTGGCTGGCGCGCACCCTTTAGATACGCCCGCGACGGATACGCCCGCCACGGATTCGGCCGCGACGGATTCGGTCGCAACCCGCCTGGCGGTGGTGGTTCCGACGCTGAGCGATGACGCCGCGCTGGCGCGCCTGCTGCCGCTGCTGGGTCGGCTCGCCCGGGCTCCCGAGGACGTGATCGTGGTGGATGGCGCCGCGAGCGAGGCCACGGCTGAGCTGTGCCGCGGGGCCGGCTGCACCTGGATGCCATCCCCGCCCGGACGGGGGCTGCAACTGACTGCCGGCATCGCCGCAGCGCGGGCCGCGGGCGCGGATGTGCTGTGGATGGTGCATGCCGACTGCGAGCCCCACGCCTTGAGCGCGCACGCCATCCGCGAGGCCACGGCTGCGGGCGCGGCGGGCGGCTACTTCGGGTTCCGCTTCGGCGGCGCGCGCAGCGCTCTGAAGCGCTTCCTGGAGGTGTGCATCGCGTGGCGCTGCCGGCTGTCGATGGTGTACGGGGACCAGGGCATATTCGTGACCCGTGCCGCCTACGACGCGAGTCCCGGCATCCGCCCGCAGCCGCTGTTCGAGGAAGTGGCGCTGGTGCGCGCGCTGCGGCGCACCCGGCGTTTCGTCGCCGTGCCTTTGCCGATCACGGTCTCGGAGCGCCGCTGGCAGCGCGACGGGCTGCTGCGGCGCACGCTGCGCAACCGCGCCCTGGCGCTCGCTTATCTACTGGGCCTCGATCCGGTGACGCTCGAGCGCTGGTATCGCGCATCGCGGGCGCGGGAGGCGCGGCGGTGAATGTGGGCGATGCCCCCGGCACGAGCCTGTCCCGCGACGAGTGGCGGTTCACCCCGCTCGGGGATGCGCGCGGCTACATCCAGCCTCACACGCTCTCGGAGCTGTGGTTTCACACCGGCACGGCGTGCAATCTCGCCTGCCCGTTCTGTCTGGAAGGCTCCCGGCCCGGTGATCGGCGCCTCGGGCGCGTGACGTTCGAGGACCTGCAGCCCTTCATCGACGAGGCGGTCACGCTCGGCGTGCGCCAGTTCTCCTTCACCGGCGGCGAGCCGTTCCTCATCAAGGATCTGGTGCGCATTCTCTCGTATGCGCTGGAGCGCGCGCCGTGCCTGGTGCTGACCAACGGCGTGGATGCGGTGCCGAAGCGTCTGGCGAAGCTCGCGGAACTGCGGGGACGGCCGCACCCCCTGGCGCTGCGCGTGAGCATCGACTACCCGGAGCGCGCGCGGCACGACGCGGGGCGCGGCGCGGGGAATTTCCTCAAGGCTTGGGCTGCGCTCGCGCTGCTGCACGGGGCGGGCTTTCGCGTGTCGATCGCGCGGCAAATGCAGCCGGGCGAGAACCGCAGCGCGGTCGAGGACGCCTACCGGCGGCTCATGGGCGCGCACGCCCTGCCGCAGGATCTGAACATCGTGGCGTTCCCGGACTTCGGCGCGCCCGGCACGCAGCCGCCCGTGCCGCACGTGACCGAGAACTGCATGCGGCGGTACCACAGTGAAGCCACGCGGCGCGAGTTCATGTGCGCGTACAGCAAGATGGTGGTGAAGCAGAACGGGCGCATGCGGGTCTACGCCTGCACGCTGGTGGACGATGATCCGGCTTACGATCAGGGCGGCACTCTCGGCGAGAGTCTCGGCCGGCGCGTCATGCTGCGACATCATCGTTGCTTCAGCTGCTTCAAGTACGGTGCCTCGTGCAGCGAGACCCGGGGGCACTGAGGTGTCCTGAGCGCGTGAGAGTGCGGGTCCTGCGACTGCAGCCGGCGCGCTCTTCAGCTCTGCAGGAACTCGAGCACCGCGCGCTGTTCGGCGCTCATCCGCTCGCGCGGCGTGACGAGCGCGCCGCGCAACGCCTGGCGGCAGGGCCGTGACTCGTCCTCCTGATGCTCCGCCACCGTCGCGGCGAGCAGAGCTTGCACGCGGCCGAGATTGCCGTGGAACAGCTTCAGTATCTGTTCGGCCGAGGCATGGTGTGCCGGATCCTCGAGCCAGGAGCCGCGCCGCGCAGAAACAGGCTCTCGGCGCGGGTACCGAGGCGCGGACCCTCGACACAGGCGTAGGTCTTGTCCTCGTGCAGCGCCACAGCGCCGGCGCGCGCCACGCGCGCGATCAACGCGGCGGTGGCGCGGCAGGTGGGCTGCGCGCTCGAGATATGCGCGACCAGCCCGCCGCCGAAGAAGCTCGCGGCCCGCGTTCCCCGGGTGAAGTCCAGGTACTGCGACGGCAGCGCGATATCGCCGGGGCGGATCTCCTCGCGCAGGCTCCCGACCGCCGACACGCCGATCACCGTGCGCACGCCGAGGCTCTTCAGCGCCCAGATGTTGGCGCGGAAGTTGATCTCGCCGGGCAGCAGCTGGTGCTGCAGCCCGTGGCGCGCGAGAAATGCGACTTCGCGACCGTGCAGCGTCCCGGTCACGAGCGGCGCGGACGGCGCCCCGAACGGAGTCGACACCGTGCGCGTGCGCGGCGTCCCCAACTCCCGCATGGCGTACAAACCGGTGCCGCCGATGATGCCGATCATGTCGCTCACGCTCCCTGGGCGCTCATTTGCGCACAGGGCCCGCAACGCGGCAAGATGCCTGAAGGCACCGCGCAACAACAACTCCAACGGGGCATTCCCATGAGCACACCGTTTCCATCGCTCGCAACCGTTTCCATCGCTCGCGCCGCCCGCCTGGCCGGCAAGCACCGATCTCGCCGATCCGCCGGGGTTCGTGGCGGTTGCGGCGTTGCGGGGCGACGCTCATGCTGTGAACCCCTCCGAATACGTGTCCCGGCTGAGCGGCCCGGGCGGCAGGATCATTAACGTGCCGGAATTGCAGAGGCCAACGGGACCGCCGCCGCGCTTCGCGAGCTTTCGCGAGTTCTATCCGTATTATCTCGGCGAACACCGCAACCGCACCTCGCGCCGGCTGCACATCATCGGCACGCTGCTCGCGGTCGCGATCGCCGCCGGGGCGGTGCTCACCGCGCGCTGGGCGTGGTTGCTGGCGGTGCCGCTCGCCGGCTACCTGCCCGCCTGGGTGGGGCACTTCTTTTTCGAGGGCAACTCGCCGGCCACTTTGCGCTATCCGCTCTACAGCCTGCGCGGGGACTTCACCATGCTGGCCGAGGTCATCACGGGCCGCATGCGCTGGTAGCGCGGACCGGGAAGCAGCCCCCATGAACAGACCCGGCATCGACCGCGTCTTCGAGCGACGCCTCTCCGCCCTCATCAACGCCGGGGAGCCGCAGATCCTGCAGGGCGGGCGCAAAGGCGTGGAGAAGGAGTCGCTGCGGGTGCTGCCGCACGGGCGCCTGGCGCCTACGCCGCACCCGCCGCTGCTCGGCTCCGCGCTCACCAACGAGCACATCACCACCGACTATTCCGAAGCGCTGATCGAGCTGGTGACACCGGCGTTCACGCACAGCTGGGAGCTGCTGCAGTACCTGCTCGACCTGCATCAGTTCGTCTACCGGCACCTGGGCGATGAGCTGCTGTGGGCCACCAGCATGCCGTGCGCCATCGAGCGCGACGAGGACATCCCGCTGGCGCAGTACGGCAGCTCGCACGTCGGGCGCATGAAGACCGTATATCGCAACGGCCTCGGCCTGCGCTACGGCCGCATGATGCAGGCGATCTCCGGGGTGCATTTCAACTACTCGTTCCCGCTGGCGTTCTGGGAGGCCTACGGCGCGGCGCGCGGCGCGCGCGCCGGCGGCACGCAGTTCATCTCCGCGTGCTACTTCGACCTGCTGCGCAACTACCGCCGTCACGGCTGGCTGGTGCTGTATCTGTTCGGCGTGTCGCCGGTGGTGTGCAAGTCGTTCCTGCGCGGCCGCGAGCTGCAGCTGGCGGACTTAGGTCCCGGCACGGCGTACGAGCCGTACGCCACCAGCCTGCGCATGAGCGATGTCGGTTATCGCAACCGCAACCAGGCGGGGCTGGCGGTGTCGGTGAACAGCCTGGAGGAGTACGTGCGCGACCTGCAGCGGGCGATCAGCACGCCGCACCCGCCCTACGAGGCGCTCGGCGTCAAGGTGAACGGCGAGTACCGCCAGCTCAACGCCAACGTCCTGCAGATCGAGAACGAGTACTACAGCTTCATTCGTCCCAAGCGCGTGGCGCGCTCCGGGGAGCGGCCCACCAAGGCGCTGCGCCGCGCCGGGGTCGAGTACGTGGAGGTGCGCGCGCTGGACGTGAGCGCCTTCGATCCGGTGGGCGTGAACCAGAACAAGCTGCGCTTCCTCGAGGCGTTTCTCGCCCTGTGCCTGATGAAGGACAGCGCGCCGATCGGTGACTCCGAGCAGGCGGCGCTCGATGAGAATCATCTCACCGTGGCGCGACGCGGCCGCGAGCCGGGGCTCGCCCTGTGGCGCGAGGGATCCGGCGTGCCGCTGCGCCAGTGGGGGCGCGAGCTCCTCGACTCGATGACGGGCATCTGTGAGATCCTCGACCGCGGCGATGCGGCGCGGCCTTATTCCCACTCGCTCGCCGCCCAGGTGGCGAAGGTCGAAGACGTCGCGCTCACCCCCTCCGCGCGGCTCATGGCCGAGCTCGCCGGCGGAGAATCGTTCTTCGATCTCGCGCTGCGCATGTCGGCGGCCCACAAGGCCTATTTCCTCGACCTGTATCCGCCCAACCCAGAGCGCCTGCGCGAGTTCGCCCAGGAGGCCCAGGAATCCCTCGCGGCGCAGCGCTCGATCGAGGCGAGCGACCGGGGAACTTTTGAGGAGTATCTAAGCCGTTATTTCGCCGACTGAAAACACCGCGGCGGTACGCCCAAGCTGCCGGTCGACGTTGCATGACGTTACATTACTACTCGATCTGTCATGCAATATCGGACACTCTGTCATTCGCTTTCGGCTCCAGGACTACATAAAATTTGTTTCCTGGGTCGCAATATGCAACGGCGACGGGGTATCGGGGGCCACCACCCTGCCAGGACCCTAAGAACAGGAGCGCAGGATGAAACGAAAAGCGGCAGAAGGACTTGCCAAGGGACACCGGACGTCGAAGGCGGCCAATGAGGAATTGGCCAATGGTCGGGACCGGCGGCGGTCGGGCTGGAACCCGTACGAAGTGTGGCGAACCCGCGTCAAAGAATCCTCGCGTGTGAAGCCGGAGCGCAAACGCGACCCGTTGCATTAGAGGTTGCGTTCCTCGAACGCCAGCGGCTGGTCGGCGGCGATCGCGCGCCGACGCCCGCGAGACCCCCGTAACGGCGGTCTGTTGAAGAGCGCCAGCTGACGTGCGCGGCGCGCCTGGCGCGCGGCTGCGCGTCAATACCCCGCCCGGGGCATGTTCTCCGGGAACTGCGGCCGCAACACTTCCCGTGGGCCATGCGGCCATGCGGCCATGCGGCCATGCGGCCATGCGGCCGGGCGCGCCACACGGGCGCGCTCACTTGCGCTCGCGCGCCAGAGCCCCGATCCTCTTGGTATGAATGCACTTTCAGTACGCGGACTGACCAAGACATACAGAAACGGCGTGCAGGCGCTCAAGGGCGTCGACCTCGAGGTCGAGCGGGGCGACTTCTTCGCGCTGCTCGGACCCAACGGCGCCGGCAAGACCACGCTCATCGGCATCATCACCTCGCTCGTCAACAAGAGCGCTGGCGAGGCGCGCGTATTCGGTCACGACATCGACCGCGAACTGGAGGCGGCCAAGGCGTGCATCGGCGTCGTGCCGCAGGAACTGAACTTCAACATGTTCGAGACGCCGTACACCA
>VBNP01000218.1 GCA_005877965.1 Gammaproteobacteria bacterium
GGCGCATCGTGGAGCGTGATCGCATGAGCAGCCTCCTGCGCCGGCTGCACGTGCAGACCTTCGTGCTCAACCTGCGCGACTCGCTCGCCGGGGCGCCGCCTCTGGAGGGTTACGCCACCACTCTGGTCGACGATCACACGCTTGAGATCGAGGTGTCGAAGGAGGAGAACCTCAACGACATCTTCGCGCGCCTGTCGGCGCTCGGCATCG
>VBNP01000219.1 GCA_005877965.1 Gammaproteobacteria bacterium
TACAAGCGGGGCTGGTCGCTGTTCAAGCAGTCGCTCGCGCTCGAAAGCCTGCCGTCATTCGGCGGCGTGCTCGACCAGGAGCTCGGCAGCGGCCGCGGCAAGTCCGTGCGCCTGGAGAACCTCAAGCGCGCCGATCGCGAGCTGGTCGAGGACACCCTGCGGGTGATGAGCATCACGTTCTCCTACAACGACGGCGCCGCCTCGCTCGAGCAATACATGCACCAGCACGGCGAGCGCCCGTACGCCTGGCTGCTGTATTCCCGCCTCGGCAACCTGTACGTCGACAAGCAGCGCTATCAGGATGCGGCGAACGTCTACCGCGCGTACGTGGCGCGCGACCCTTACACCGACCAGGCGCCGGACCTCGACATGGCGGCGATCGAGGCCTACGGCAAGGGCGGCTTCAGCCAGCTGGTGGTCGACGGCAAGCACGAGTTCCTCGAGCGCTACAACTTCGAATCCCCCTACTGGAAAACCCGCACCCGCGCCGACAATCCGCGCGTGGTGCAGGAGCTCAAGACCAACCTGAAGGACGTGGCTACCTACTTCCATGCGAGCGCGCAGAAGTCCAAACGGGTCGCGGACTACCAGGAAGCCGCCCGCTGGTACCGGGACTACCTGAAGTCGTTCCCGGAAGATGCCGACTCCGCCGCGACCAACTACCTGCTGGCGGAGGCGTTGTTCGAAAGCCATCAGTACGCCGATGCGGCTGCCGAGTACGAGCGCACCGCCTACGGCTATGCGAGGAACGACAAGTCCGCGACCGCCGCCTACGCGGGGCTGGTCTCCTTTCAGAAAGGCGAGGAGGCCTTGAGCGGCGCGGACAAGGACCTCTGGCACAAGCGCGCCATGGACGCCGGAGTCAGGTTCGCGCAGAGCTTTCCGGAGCACCCCGACAGCGCCGGCGTCCTGACCCGCGCAGCCGAGGAGATCTTCGCCGCCGGGGACCGGGCGCGCGCCGTCAGCGTGTCCGAGTCGATTCTCGCGCGCCAGCCGCCGGTGGATGTCGCGAAGCAGCGCATCGCGTGGACGATCATCGCGCAAGCGCGCTTCGACCAGGGCGATTATGCCAAGGCGGAGCCCGCGTTCCTGCAGGCGCGCGAGCTCGCCGGCACGGATGACAAGATGCACACCGATCTCACCGAGCGCCTCGCCGCGACCGTATACAAGGAGGGCGAGTCGAAGCAGAAGGCCGGCGATGCCGGCGGGGCGGTGGAGGATTTCCTGCGCGTCGGGCGCGTGGCGCCGCAATCGAAGATCCGCGCCAATGCGCAGTACGACGCCGCTGCCGAGCTGCTGAACCTCAAGCAGTGGGACCGCGCCATCGGCGTGCTCCAGGATTTTCGCCGCCAGTTCCCGCAGCATCAGCTGCAACCGGAGGTCGCCCGCAAGCTCGCCGTGGCGTACTCTGAAGCCAACCGCCCGGGCGAAGCCGCCGCGGAGTTCGAGCGCATCGCGACAAACCCGGCCGAGAGTCGCGCCGTGCAGCGTGAAGCGCTCATGCAATCCGCGGACCTGTACTCCAAGGCCGGCAACAGTCCCAGGGCCATGGGGATGCTGGAGAAGTTCGTCGACACCAACCCAACGCCACTGGTCGATGCCGAGGAGGCGCGCCAGCGCCTGGCGGACTACGCCGGCAAGAGCGGCGATCCCGCGCGCCGCGATCACTGGTACCAGGAGATCATCCGCGCCGACGCGCAGGCCGGCGCGCAGCGCACCGACCGCACCCACTACCTGGCCGCGAAGGCGCAGCTGGCGCTCGCGCAGCCGGCGCGCGATGCGTTTCGGGCCGTGCGCCTCACCGCGCCCCTGAAGAAGAGCCTGGCGGTCAAGCGCAACGCGCTCGAGAGCGCGATGGACGGCTACAGGCGCGCCGCCGAATACCAGGTCGCCGAAGTGACCACCGCCGCCACCTACGAGATGGCGGAGCTGTACGGCACGCTCGCCAAGGACCTCCTGGGCTCGGAGCGGCCGTCGACCCTCAAGGGCGATGCGCTGGAGGAATACAACTCACTGCTCGAGGAGCAGGTATTCCCGTTCGAGGAGCAGGCGATCAAGGCGCACGAGCTGAACGCCGCGCGCGCCAGGGACGGTGTGTACGACGAGTGGGTGCAAAAGAGCTTTCAGGCGCTCGCGCAGCTCAAGCCCGCGCGCTACGGCAAGACGGAGTTGATACAGGATGCGGTTACCAGCCTCGAGTGAGCGCACACCGGGCGCCGACACCCGGGCCGCGTCCGCGCTCGCCTGGCTGGCGCTGGCGGTGCTCGGTGCCTGCAGTTCCGGGCCCAAGCGCCCGGTGATGCATCCGGCGAAGCCGATCACGCGTGATGCGCCGGCGGCTGCGCCGGCCCCGGCGGCCGCCGCATCTGCCGCACCGGCGCCTGCACCGGCGACGCGTGCTGCCACCGCCGCGCCGGCGGGTGGGACCGCGAACCCGACCGCGCCCGGCGTGGCAGCGGCCGTGAGTGCGCATCCGCAGGTGTCACCGGCGGCGCGGGCGGACTTCGATCGGGTCGTCAGCTACATGCGCACCGGCAAGGCGGTCGAGGCGGAGCTCGGCTTCAAGCAGCTGTCGCTGCAGTATCCTCAGTTCGCCGCACCGCTCGTGAACCTCGCCATTCTGCAGCGCAACGCTGGTCACCTCGAGCAGGCGGAGGAAACCCTCAAGAGCGCGGTCGCTCACGAGCGCGGCAGCGCGGTGGCCTGGAGCGAGCTCGGTGCCACGCAGCGGATGCGCGGGCAGTTCAAGGACGCGGCCTCCTCATACGAGCAGGCCATTGCGGCGGATCCGCACTATGCCCCGGCCTGGCGGAACCTCGGCGTGCTGTCGGATCTCTATCTCGGAGACCCCGGCCGCGCGCTGACGGCCTTCGAGCAGTACCGGCAGCTCACCGGCGAGGATAAGCCGGTGAGCGGCTGGATTGCGGAGTTGCGACAACGCTTAGGTGTGCCGCCGGTGAAGCGGCCGGCGCCTGCCGCGCCCGCGAACGGCAACCCGGGCGACGCGCCCGCGGCGGCTCCGGGCGCGCCGGCAGCCGAGCCGCGCGCGGCGCCTGAGCCGCAATCGCAACCCACCCCGGGCGACAGCGTTGCGAACGGCTCCGCCGGCGGCGCCTGAGCAGGAGATGAACATGGACCGAGTGTGCGTATACCGATTGAGGCCAGCGACCGTGCTGTCGGTTCTCATGGCCTTGTGCCCGCTGACCCCCGAAGCGGCACGGGCGCAGGAGTCCGCGCCGCCGCCGCCCTCGCACCCGCAAGCACCCGCGCGCGCCCTGCCGCGCCCGGAGCAACTCGAGCCCGCAGTGGATACCTCCAGGCGCGCACCGGCCGCGGACACGGCGGCCACAGGCGTGGACGCCGCGAACGCGAGCGCGCCCGGCGGTGCACGCAAGCCGGCTGCGGCCGGGGCGGCTGCCGGGCGCAAGGAGCCTCCCGCCCCCAAGGCGAGCGCGCGCAAGGGCCCGGACCGGATCGAGCTCGACCCGACGGATATCACCGGCAACCGTGAGCTGCCCAAGGTGTTGTACATCGTGCCGTGGAAGCGCTCCGATCTTGGCGATCTGCTCGGCAAGCCGGTGAACAGCCTGCTGGACGACGTGCTGCAGCCGCTGGACCGGGACGTTTTCCAGCGGGAAAACCGTTATTACGACGCTCTGAAGCCCGAGCAGGCCGCCCCCGCGGCGGGCGCGGCGCAGGCTTCGGGCGACAAGCCCTGAAAAGGGCCGGGGCGCGGTATCAGGATGAGAGCTGGGTCGCAGCTTTTTGGGCTTATGTCATTCAGTTTTCGTAAGTTGGCGCGTGTGTAGCGGTCTGTAATGAGCGGGAGTCTTTAAATGGAACTCTGGAATCTGATCGTGCGTTTCTTTCAGGGCGGCGGGAATTTCATGTATCCCATCGCATTCGTGTTCGTGGTGGGCCTGGCGATGGCCATCGAACGTTACATCTATCTGTCACTCACGGCCGCGCGCAACCGCGGTCTGTGGAATGAAATCGTGCCGCTGCTCTCGCAGGGTAACTTTCGCCAGGTGGCGCAGGCGACTTCCAAATCCGCGTCGGCCATCGGCCACATTCTCAACTACGGCCTGGCGCGCATTCAGTCCGCGCGCCGCCGCGACGACATCGAGAAGGCGATGGAGGAGAGCCTCATGGAGGTGGTGCCGCGGCTGGAAAAACGCACGCACTACCTCGCGACCTTCGCCAATCTCGCGACGCTGCTGGGACTCCTGGGCACGGTGATGGGCCTGATCCGCGCCTTCGCGGCGGTGGCGACCGTCAACCCGGCCGAGAAGGCCAACCTGCTGTCGGCGAGCATCTCGGTGGCGATGAACTGCACGGCCTTCGGCCTCATGACGGCGGTGCCGCTGCTGTTCATCCACGCGTGGCTGCAGACCAGGACCACCGAGCTGATCGACAGCCTGGAGATGGCGTCGGTCAAGTTCCTGAACGCGATCACCGAGCGGCAAAGCGCGCCCGCAGCGGCCTAAAGCCCGCGCTCGCCTGAAGGTGAAGGACTGAAGGTCCCGCATGCGCCGTTCGTATCAAACCCGCAAGCTGGAGCGTCACTCGCGCAAACCGGCG
>VBNP01000220.1 GCA_005877965.1 Gammaproteobacteria bacterium
TGATGGACTGGCGGATGGTCTTGAAGTTCGTGAGCATGCCGCCGAGCCAGCGCTGGTTCACGAACGGCTGCGTCGCGCGCTCGGCTTCCTTCTGGATCGACTCGCGCGCCGAGCGCTTGGTGCCGACGAACAGCACCGTCCCGCCGTCGGCAATCACCCCCTTGATGAAGTGCGCCGCCTCCGCGTACATCGGCTGCGTCTTCTCGAGGTTGATGATGTGGATCTTGTTTCGCTCGCCGAAGATGAAGGGAGCCATCTTCGGGTTCCAGAAGCGGGTCTGATGTCCGAAGTGGACTCCCGCTTCCAGCATCTGTCGCATGGACACGCCGGGCATGAAAGACTCCTCATGTGGGTTGAGCCTCCGCGCATCCCCGTGACCATCCTGGAACGCCGTGAGGCGAGTCCCGAGGACACCCAGTCACCAAGGTTAACGACGCGCGTGTGGGTTGCGTTGCCAAAAAAGGCCGCGCTTTATACCATGAAGACCTCGTCGGAACAATGTCTTACGCTACCCCTGACACCCCCTTGGCTTAAGGCGCCGCGACCCCATTTCGCACCCCATGCACGTCACGATCAAGACCCCCGAGGAACAGGAGAAGATGCGCGTCGCCGGGCGCCTCGCCGCGGAGGTGCTCGACATGATCGCGGAGCACGTGGTGCCGGGGGTGACGACCGAGGAGCTCGACCGCCTCTGCCACGACCATATCGTGAACGTACAACGCTCGGTGCCTGCGAACCTCAACTACCGCGGCTTTCCCAAGACCATCTGCACCTCGGTGAACCACGTGGTCTGCCACGGCATCCCGAATGACAAGCGCCTGAAGGCCGGCGACATCGTCAATATCGACGTCACCGTGATCCGCGACGGATTTCACGGCGACACCAGCCGCATGTACCTGGTGGGCAAGGCGCCGGCGCACGCGCAACGCCTCTCCGAGACCTGCTTCGCCGCCATGTGGCGCGGCATCGAGACGGTGCGTCCGGGCGCGCGCCTGGGCGACATCGGTCACGCCATCCAGAGCTTCGTCGAGGAAAACGACTACTCGGTGGTGCGCGAGTACTGCGGTCATGGCATCGGGCGTGTGTACCACGAGGACCCGCAGGTGCTGCACTACGGCGAGCCCGGCACCGGGCTCGAGCTCAAGGCGGGTATGACCTTCACCATCGAGCCGATGGTGAACGCGGGCAAGCGCCACGTGCGCCTGCTGCCCGACGGCTGGACTGTCATTACCAAGGATCATTCCCTGTCCGCGCAGTGGGAGCACACCGTGCTGGTCACCGACACCGGGTTCGACGTACTGACTCTGGGCGCGAACGGGGCGCAGCAATAGTTGCGCGCACGATGGGCGCCTCGGACTCAGAGCTGCTCGAGGAAACGCGCCCCGCCACGTCCCCCGCAGCCTCCTGGCCGCTGCTGGCGCGACTGCCGGCCCAACTCGCCGCCGCGCTCGAGCCGGCCGCCTGGCGTGAGCTGCTGCGCCAGGCGCACGAGGAGCTGAAGGCGCGCTTTGTCGCGGAAGAGCCGGTCGAGGACCTGGTGCACGCCCGCGCGGCACTCATCGACGCGGCGCTGCGCGAGGCATGGCGCCGGCATTGCGCCGCGCAGGCAGGGGCCCTGGTTGCGGTCGGGGGTTACGGACGCGGCGAGCTGCACCCGTGCTCCGACATCGACATCCTGCTGCTCGTGCCGCAGCCGCCGGACGCCGCGGGGAGCGCGGCCATCGGGACCCTGGTGGCGTTCCTGTGGGACATCGGTCTCGAGGTCGGCCACAGTGTGCGCACCGTGGCGCAGTGCGCCGAGGAATGCGTCGGCGACGTCGGCGTCATGACCACGCTCCTCGAGGCGCGCCTGCTCGCCGGAGATGCGCAGCTGCTCGCCGCCATGCGCAGCGCGCTCGCGCCCGAGCGGATCTGGCCGGTGAAGCAGTTCTTCGAGGCGAAAGCGCGCGAGCAGGCCGAGCGGCACCTGAAAGCCAACGACACCGCCTACAACCTCGAACCCAACGTCAAGACCGGCCCCGGAGGCCTGCGCGACATCCAGACCATCGCCTGGGTCGCGAAGCGCCATTTCGGCGGCGCCGACACCCTCGATGCCCTGGTGACGCATGGGTTCCTCACGCTCGAGGAGCTGCGCCGCCTGCAGCAGGCGCAGGCGTTTCTGTGGAAGGTGCGCTTCGGCCTGCACACCCTCACCGCGCGGCGCGAGGACCGGTTGCTGTTCGACTACCAGATCCGCCTCGCCCAGAGCTTCGATTACGAGGACGCCTCCTACACGCTCGCGGTCGAGCAGTTCATGCAGCGCTACTACCGCACGGTCATGGACGTGAGCCTGCTGAACGAGCTGCTGTTGCAGCTGTTTCGTGACGCGATCCTCACCGAGAGCGAGCCGCCGCGGCCGCTGAATGCGCGCTTCCAGGTGCGCAACGGCTCGCTCGAGGCGGTGGGCGAGGAGGTGTTCGCGCGCACGCCGGCCTCGCTCCTGGAGCTGTTTATCCTGCTGCAGCAGAACGAGGGACTCCGCGGCGTGCGCGCCTCGACCATGCGCGCGGTGGCTCGCAACCTGTGGCTCATCGATGAGGAGTTCCGCCAGAACCCGCGCCATCACCGTCTGTTCCTCGAGATCCTGCGCTCGCCGGTGGGCGTCACGCACGAGCTGCGGCGCATGAATACCTACGGCGTGCTGGGACGCTACATCCCGGCATTCGGGCGCATCGTCGGGCGCATGCAGTACGACCTGTTCCATGCCTACACGGTCGATGCGCATACGCTGTTCGTGGTGAGCAACCTGCGCCGCTTCGCGATCCCGCGTTACGACCATGAGGTGCCGGAAGCCTCGCGCGTCATGCAGCAGCTGCCGAGGAGCGAAGTCGCCTACCTCGCCGCGCTGTTCCACGACATTGCCAAGGGGCGCGGCGGCGATCATTCCGAGCTCGGCGCGGTGGACGCGGAGGCGTTCTGTCTGGAGCAGGGCCTGTCCCCGTACGATGCGCGCCTGGTCGCCTGGCTGGTGCGCAATCACCTGCAGCTGTCGATCACCTCGCAGAAGCAGGACATCGGCGACCCGCAGGTCATCAACGCGTTCGCGCGCAAGGTCGGCGACGAGACGCACCTCGATTACCTGTACGTGCTCACCTGCGCGGACGTTCGCGCCACCAATCCGAAGCTGTGGAACTCCTGGAAGGCATCGCTGTTCCGGGACTTCTACCAGCGCGTGAAACGCGCCCTGCGGCGCGGCCTCGAGAGCCCCATCGATCCGGAGCATCTGGTGCGCGAGACCCAGGACGCCGCGCGGCGCCTGCTGCTGGAGCGGGGCGTCAGCGAGCGCGACATCGCGGGCGCGTGGACGCGGTTCTCGGCCGGCTATTTCCTGCAGCACTCCCCCGAGGAGATCGCGTGGCACGCGCGCCTGCTCGCCGAGCGTGACGCGGCCTCCGATGAGCCGCTGGTCGCGCTCGAGCCGCGCAGCGTGCGCGGCACCACTGCGGCGCTGATTTTCACACGCCCACGGCGGCATGGGTTCGCGCGCACCACGGCAGCGCTCGATCAGCTCGGCCTCAACATCGTCGATGCGCGCATCACCCCGACTGGCGATGGCTTCAGTCTGGACCTCTATCACCTGCTGGAGGACGACGGCGCACCGATCACCGACAACGACCGGCAGGTGGAGATCGAGCAGGCACTGTGGGGTTCGCTGCGGGGACCGGCAGATGCGCCGTTTGCGGTGTCGCGGCGCGCGCCGCGCCAGGCGCGCATGTTCAACACGCCCACCCAGATCGCGCTCAGCGTCGATGAGCGCAACCGCCGCTCGGTGCTGGAGCTGACCGCAGGCGACCGCCCCGGCCTGTTGTGCGAGGTCGGCAAGGTGCTGATGGCGGAGCGCGTCGAGCTGCACGCGGCCAAGATCATGACCGTCGGCGAGCGCGCCGAGGACGTGTTCTACCTCACTGATTTCGACAACCGCCCGCTCGAGCCGGCCGCCGCCGAGCGGCTGCGGGAACGCCTGGTGCAGGCGCTCGATGAGCGCCAGGCGGCGCTGCGCGAGCCGGCTGCCGGCGCGATGCGCACATGAACCCACACCTCGAGGCCCTGCATGCGTATCCCTTCGAGCGCCTGGCACGGCTCAAGGCGGACATCACCCCACCGGCCCGGCTCACCCACATCGGCATGTCGATCGGCGAGCCGCAGCACAGCCCGCCGGCGTTCGTGCTGGAGGTGTTGCGCCGACATCTCGATCGGCTGGGCAGCTATCCGGCGACCGCGGGCCTGCCGCAACTGCGCGCCGCCTGCGCCGGCTGGCTCACGCGGCGCTACCGGCTTGCCGCCGGCAGTGTGAATGCCGACACCATGGTGCTGCCGGTGAACGGCACGCGCGAGGCGCTGTTCGCGTTCGTGCAGGCGGCCGTGGATAGCGCTCGTGCACCGCTCATCGCCATGCCCAATCCCTTCTACCAGATCTACGAGGGCGCGGCGCTCCTGGCCGGCGCGCACCCCTTGCTGCTGGATACCACCGGGAGCAATGATTACCTCCCCGACCTCGCCGCGGTGCCCGGGGAT
>VBNP01000221.1 GCA_005877965.1 Gammaproteobacteria bacterium
AGGAGCACAGCCCGGATTTCCCGCCCGATGTGCCGGACGCCGCCCGTGAGGGGACGCGGCGCAACATGCTCGGGGAGGCGCTGCTCGATGCCGAGCGCAACCCGCAGATCGTGTTGCGGGCCGTGCGGCTCGAGTCCGCCGGCGAGGCCGGCGGCGAAGCGCGGGCGGTGCTGGCCCGCGTGCAGACCACGGTGCGCGGGGAGCAGCGCACCATCAGCGTGCCGGTGCGCTATCAGTTCACCGCCGGCGCGCTCATCGCATCCGGCGAGGCGCCGCTGCGGCAGAGCGATCTCGGGCTCACGCCCTTCAGCGCCCTGCTCGGGGCATTGCAGGTGCAGGACGAGATGCGCGTCAGGTTCCGCATCGTGGCGCGCGCCGCCGGGTCGCCCCCCGGCGCGCAGCCCTGAGGGTGCGCGTCACCTGCGGCCGAGCTCCGCCAGCAGCTCGTCCGCCTTGTACACCTTGCGCAGCGCTTCGAACATGATGGCCGGATCCACCGCCACCGCGCGGTTCAACTCCGGGTCGAACCAGTAGCTGCCCGCGATCGAGTGGATGTTGCCGTCGAATATCAGTCCCACCAGCCGGCCGCCGGCATCGATGAGCGGGCTGCCGGAGTTGCCGCCCACGATGTCGTTGTTGGTGGAGAGATCGAAGCGGGTCTCTCGATCGAGCCCGGTCTCAACCTTGAGCCAGCTGTCGGGAATCCTGAACGGTTCCTGGCCGGTGGCGCGCTCGAACAGGCGCGCCAGGTGCGTGAACGGCTCGACTTCCTGGCCGTCCTCCCTCCAGCCCTGCACCGTCCCGACGTTCAGGCGCAGGGTGAAGGTCGCATCCGGCGGCAGGCTGGTGCCGTAGACTCGAAAGCGGGCGCGCGCGATTTTTTCGGACGCTGCGTCGACCGGAGCTTCCACCTCGTCTTCATAGCTCTTGCGCACCGTACGGGCCGGCGCATCCACGCTGCGCGCGAATTCGATCATCGGGTCGTTCGCGGCCTCGAGCGCCGCCGCGCCGCCGTCCCACAGGCGCTGGCGCAGCTTCGGATCGGCGAGCTGCGAGCCGTCCACCAGGCGTGCCGCCAGCGTGTCGGGTGAATCCTTCGCGAGCAACGCTCGCACGATCGGGGCGTCCGGCCCCAGCCACTCGCGCATGCGCTCCAGGCGCTGCGCGACGCGTGGCAGGGCCGCGTCGCGGTACTCACGCAGGCGGTCGGTGTTGGGCTTGGGGCGTTCGGCGGCGCCGCGCACCAGGGTGCGCGCGTAGGTGAACAACCGGCTGTTGAAGCCGGCGCCCTGCTCGAGGAACGTGTACGGGAGGTAGAGCTCGCGCTCGCGCAGCTGCGCTTTTGCGATGTCCGACCAGGGGTCCCCGGTCGCGGCGGCGAGCTGCGGGTCGGCGGCGACCCTGGCCCGCAGCGCCGCTTCCTCGTCGCGCTTGGCTTTCAGCAGCCGCTCATCGAGCAGCGCGTCGAGCTGCTTGCGGCGCGCCTTGATGGAGTTCTCCAGGAAATTGAGCGGATCTTCCACGATGCGGTCGGCCTCCAGGCCGGTCTTGGCGAACTCGAGGTAACGCCCGCGCAGCTCCGAGGCGCGCAGCAGCCAGCGCGGCAGTCCCACATTGCGCAGGGTCTCGAGCTGCGCCACGGTCAGCAGCCGGTCGGTGGTGCCCGGATGCCCCGATACGAACACCAGCTCGCCCGCCTGCGGCCCCTCCGGCCGTAGCGCCAGGAAGCTCGGCGTCGCCGCGGGCTTGCCGTTCGGGCCGTAGGCGCGCAGCACCGACATGTCCAGGCACCAGCGCGGGAACTGGAAGTTGTCCGGGTCGCCGCCGAATGCGGCAACACCGCGCTCGGGAGCGAACACCAGGCGCACGTCGTCGTAGCGGTGGTACTTGTACAGCCAGTACTGCCCGCCCTGGTAGAGGTCGACGGATTCGCACTTCAGCGGCCCGGATTTCGCATGCTGGCTTGCCTGCTCGCAGGCCTGCTCGAGTTGCGTCAGGGTCTTCTTGCGGGTGTCGTTCGCCGCGCGGTCATCGAGTCCGCGGATCGCCGCGGCGACCTTGTCGGTGACGTTCTCCACGCCCATCAGGACATCCGCGATCTGCGTGCCGCACTTCAGTTCCTGTTCCCGGGAGCGGGCGAGGAAGCCGCTGCGCACCAGGTTCCGCTCACTCGTCGAGTGATCATCCAGGCAGCTCTCCGCGCAGTGGTGATTGGTGAGGATCAGTCCGTCGGGCGACACGAAGGATGCCGTGCAGTTCGATAAGCGCAGCGTGGCGCTGCGCACCCGATCGAGCCAGGCGGAGCTGATGTCAGCGCCGTACTGGCGCTTCACCAGATCGTTCGGAAAGTCGTGGAAGGTCCACATGCCGGCGTCGCTGAAGGCGCTCGGTGACACCAGGAGCGCGAGGAGGACGGGCAGAAGGCTGCGGCGCATGGGGATCCTCAGCCTTCTGCTTCGAGGAGCGTCAGCGCCGTGCCGTCCGGGCTTTCCAGCACGGCGTTGCCGAGCCGCCCGGCGGCGCCGGGCACGATGGCGGACATGGCCACGCCCAGCTCGCGCAGCCGCGCAATGCGTGCGCGCATGTCAGGGTCGCGGAACACGAGCATCGGACGCTCGCACACCCCGGGCGGGTGAAACGAGACGTCGAGGTAATCGCTGGTCAGCGGCAGGTGCGGATAGGGCGCCGACACCTCTCCGGCGGCGACGAAGCCGAGCGGCTCCCAGAAGCCCTGCGCGGCGGCAAAGTCGGTGACCGGCAGACTCACTTCGGCGAAGTCGCCGCACAGCGAGGCATCGGTGCGCGCCACCGGTGAGTAGGTGCGCGCCTCCAGGACCGAGACCGCGTGGCCAAACGGGTCGAGCAGACCGATCTCGTTGAATACCTCCTCGCCCGTGCGGCACAGCGTCAGCTCGATGCCCGCCGCGGCAAACTCCCTCACGCACTCGGCAATGCCGGGGCGCACGAAGGTGAGAACGAGCGGGGCGCTGCTGCGCTGATGCAGGCCGATGAACAGCCGGCCGTCGGTCAGTACTCCGTACGGGTGCGTGAAGGTATCGGTGGTCGGGGCCTGGGTGAAGCCTAAGCGTTCGTAGAACTCGATCGAGGGACGCACATCATCGACCGCGATGCTGGTCTCGTGGAAGGTCCCGAGCAGCGGCAGTGGGGCGCTGGACTTCACGCCGAGGCACCACGCGCGGTGCTGGGAAGGCGCCCATGCCCGGGGTGCGTCCAGCCCTGGCAGTGCTGCTCGATCAGGTCCGCGAGGCATTGCGCGTGGCTGGCGCGGGCGTTGAGCGCCGGCACGTACTGGTAGCGCTGCCCGCCGGCGCGCATGAAGGCGGCGCGATTCTCGATATCGATCTCCTCGAGCGTCTCCAGACAGTCCACGGCAAAACCCGGGCACACCAGGGTGACTTCGCGCACGCCGCGGGCGGGCATCCCGGTGAGCACCGTGCGGGTGTAGGGCTTCAGCCAGTCCGCCGGACCAAAGCGCGACTGAAAGCTCACGCTCCACTCGCCGTCGCGCAACAGCAGTTCATCGGCGAGCAGGCGTGCCGTGGTCTGGCAGCGGCAGAAGTACGGGTCGCCCTGCTGGACGTAGCGTTCCGGAATGCCATGGAAGGAGATCAGCAGGTGAGCCGTGCGGCCTGCGGTAAGCCAGTGCTCGGTGACACTGGCGCGCAGCGCATCGATGTAGCCCGGATGCTCGTGATAGTCCGCGATGAAACGCAGCTCGGGCAGAGCGCGCCAGCGGCGCAGCTCCGCAGCGACCTGGTCGTAGACGGCACCGGTGGTGGCCGCGCAATACTGCGGGAACAGCGGCAGCACCAGGATGCGCTGGGCGCCGCAGTCGCGCAATCGAGCGAGCGCGCCGCGCACCTCGGGCGCGCTGTAGAGCATGCCGACCTCCACCGACAGCGGCGCCAGCATGCGTTGCGCGAGCGAGCCGGCGAGCTCGGCGCGCAAGCGCTCCGACAGATCGCGCAGCGGGGAGCCCGAGGCCGTCCAGATGAGGCGGTACTTGCGCGCGATGCGCCGCGGCCGCCAGGGCAGAATGATGCCGTAGAGCAGCGGCAGCCACAGTGCGCGCGGCAACTCCACCACGCGCGGGTCGGAGAGGAAGCGCGCCAGGAACGCGCGCACGGCGCCCGCGTCCGCGGCCTGCGGCGTGCCGGAGTTGACCAGCAGGATGCCGATACGTTCGGGGTTCGCGTAGCGCATGTCGCCTATCCCGGCGCCCTCAGCCAATGCCGACACACAGGTATTTCAGCTCGGTGTAGTCGAGGATCCCGTACTTCGAGCCCTCGCGGCCGATGCCCGACTCCTTGACCCCCCCGAACGGGGCAGCCTCGGTGGAAATGATCCCGGTATTCAGGCCCACCATGCCGTACTCCAGCGCCTCGGCCACGCGCCATGAGCGCGCCAGGTCGCGCGTGTAGAAGTAGGCCGCCAGTCCGAACTCGGTATCGTTCGCCATGCGGATGGCATCCCCCTCGGTCTCGAAGCGGAACAGGGGCGCGACCGGACCGAAAGTCTCTTCGCGCGCCACCAACATGGCGGCGGTCACGTCGGTGAGCACGGTCGGCTCGAAGAACGTGCCGCCGAGCGCATGGCGCTTGCCGCCCTGCACGATGCGCGCGCCCTTGGCGGTGGCGTCCGCGAGGTGCTGCTCCACCTTGGCGAGCGCATTGGCATCGATGAGCGGACCCTGGTCGGTGGGACCCTTCAGCCCGTCGCCCACGCGCAGCTGGGCCACGGCATGCACCAGCTTAGCTGTGAACGCCTCGTACACCGGCGCCTGCACCAGCAGGCGATTGGCGCACACGCACGTCTGCCCGGTGTTGCGGTACTTGCTGGCGATGGCCCCGGCCACCGCCTCATCCAGATCCGCGTCCTCGAACACGATGAACGGAGCGTTGCCGCCGAGCTCGAGCGACAGCTTCTTCACCGTGCCGGCGCATTGCGCCATCAGCTTCTTGCCCACGGCGGTGGAGCCGGTGAACGTGACCTTGCGGACGCTGGTGTTGGAAGTCATCTCCCCGCCGATCGCGGCCGCATCCCCGGTGATGACGTTGAGCACGCCGGCCGGTACCCCGGCGCGCGCCGCGAGCGCCGCGGCAGCGAGTGCCGAGTAGGGCGTCTGGCTCGCGGGCTTGCAGACGAACGTGCAGCCGGCCGCGAGCGCCGGTCCCGCCTTGCGCGTGATCATGGCGAGCGGGAAGTTCCACGGCGTGATCGCCGCGACCACTCCCACGGGCTGGCGCAGCACCAGGATGCGCCGGTCGGCCTGGTGCCCCGGGATCAGGTCCCCGTACAGGCGCTTGCCTTCCTCCGCGAACCACTCGATGAAGGACGCCGCGTAGGCGATCTCGCCCCTGGACTCCGCGAGCGGCTTGCCCTGTTCGGCGGTCATCAGCGTCGCCAGGTCCTCCAGGTTCGCCATCAGCAGCTCGTACCAGC
>VBNP01000231.1 GCA_005877965.1 Gammaproteobacteria bacterium
GCTCATCGGTCATGGTGATGCGCACCGTGTGTGGGCGGGCATGCCGCACCGCATTGCTCACGGCCTCCTGCGCGATGCGCAGCAGCTCGTGCTCGTGCTCCGGACGCAGGCCCGTCGCGGTGCCGCCGCCTTCGAAGGTGCAGGTGACGCCGCCGGGCACCGTGGAGCGGTCGGCGAGTTGCCGGAGCGCGATCTCCAGTCCCGGGCGCCGGGTCTGATCCAGGCGCAGCGCCATCACCGAGCGGCGCGCTTCGGTGAGCCCGTCGCGCGCCAGCTCGCGGATGCGCGATAAGGTCACGGCGAGCTCCGAGCCGCGCTTCTTGCAGGACGGGAACTCCTCGACCGCGCCCAGCTGCAGCAGAATGCCGGTGAAGGACTGCGCCAGGCCGTCGTGAATCTCCTGGCCGATGCGCGTGCGCTCCATGAGCACGGCGGCTTCCTTGGCCGAGTAGGCGAGACGCGTCAGCTGCACGGCGAGCGTCGCCTGCTGCGCGAGCGCCACCAGCAGCTCGCTCTTCTGCACGTCCTCGGCGTTGCGCTGAAAGGTCAGCACCAGAAAGCCGACGCTGCGCGCGCCGAACACCAGCGGATAGACCACGGTGCCGACCGCGCCCTCACTGCGATGAAAGGCGAGCACGCCCGGCCAGATCTCCGTCTCCTGGCGGGCGATCTCGAGATACATGGGCTCGCGCAGCTCCGCGAACCGCGCGGTGAAAGCCGAGCCGTTCACCGGCACGCTGGCCGCGAACGGCGGCTCCGCGAGCTGCCCGTCGCGTACGTGCGCGACGATGCGCCACTGTTGCAGCGAGTCCTTCAGCGCGATCACGGCACCGGAGACGGCATCGAACTGGCGCGTCGCCTCGAGCAGCATGTGACCCATGAAGCTGTGCAGGTCGGTCTGGCCGGCGAGGCGCTCGAGGTTGGCACGGATCACGGCATTGGCCGTGGCGAGCCCGGCGACGCGCTCCTCGGCGGCACGCTCGCGCGCGCGGCGCACGTCATCGACGAGCCGCTCGCGGTGCAGCGCCGCACCGATCACACCGGCGGCGGTCTCGAGCGCGGCCAGCTCGGATGCATCGATGGCCCGCTGCTGGCGGGTGTTGTCGAAGCCCACCACCCCGATGAACTCGCTCGCCACGAAGATCGGCACGATCGCCTTGGTCTTGGTGCCGACGCCCTCGATGCCCGCTGTGGCGTGGCCGCCGGGGGTCTCGTTCGGGCTGAGGCACACGCTGCGCCCGGCGCGCAGCTGTGCGAACACGCTGGAGAACTGACGCTCGTCGCACGAGAAACTGCACTTCTCCGTCAGGTACGGCGTCACGCCCGGCCCCGTCCACTCGCTCGCCACCACGAGCAGCGGCTCGCCTTGCGGGCCGGTGCGCGTTTCCATGACGCTGACGCGATCGACGTGGGCCGCCTCCCCGATCAGCCCCAGCACACGCGGGATGGCGGCGCGCACGTCGGGGGCCTCGAGCAGCAGGCGGCTCGCGGTGGCGGAAGCGGTGAGCAGCCGCTCGCGCGCCCGCAGGGACTCGTTGATCTCGCTGAGCTTTTCCGCACAGGGGGCGGCTTGGGCTTCCGGTTCCAGCAGGGCCACATTCGCGTTCATGTCGGGCGGTACTCGCAGGCTTTCCAAGGGCAGATCGGAAAGTCTAGCGCGCCGCGAACGGGTTCTGCCGCTGCGGACACTTCTCTCTATCTTAAGAGGGAGCGTGGCGGACTCGCCCTCGGCCCCTGACGCGCGCGCTTCCCGGGCTATTTCCCGCAGCATACGATCATGATCCTCTTGTGAATCAAAGGCTTATCCACTAAGGCTTATCCACCTGCCTGCCTGACATAGCGCGGCAGGGGCGCCATTTCCCAACCACCCCCTAAGGCCTTGTAGACGGCAATGAGGCTGGTCGCCGCATCGGTGCGCACCTGCGCCAAGCGGTCTTCGGCGGCGAGCTGGGTGCGCTCGGCATCGAGCACTTCAAGAAAATCCACCATGCCCCCTTCGTAGCGGGTGCGCGCAATGCGCGCCGCCGTCCGGCTCTCCCGCGCCGCATCCGTCGCGTCCTTGAGACTGTCGCGGGTGCGGGCATGGGTGACGAGCGCATCCTCGGTCTCCTCCAGCGCGCGCAGCACCACCTGCTCGTAGCCGGCGAGCGCCACGTCCGCTCGGGCGCGGCTGCCTGCGATCTGGGCTCTCACCCGCCCCAGATCAAAGGCCGCCCAGGAGATGGCGGGCCCGATCACGTAGCCGCGGGTGGATGCCTGGCCCAGGTAAGCGGGCTCGGTGGCGGTGTAGGTGAAATTGCCGGTGAACGTGACCTTGGGAAAGAGATCGCCGATCGCCACGCCCACGCGCGCGGTGGAGGCGGCGAGGGAGCGCTCGGCGACGCGGATGTCGGGCCGGCGGCGCAGGAGTCCGGCGGGATCCCCGACGGCGGTGATCTGCGGCAGTTCCGGCAGCTCGCGTGGCGGCGCGAGGGGCGCATTGAGCGCGTTGGGCTCGCGGCCGGTAAGCACCGCCAGACGGTGAATGGAGCGCGCGACCTGCGCCTCGAGCGGTCCGATGGTGGCGAGCGTCGTGGACAGCTGTGAGCGTGCGCGGGAAGTGTCGAGCTCGGTGCCGCGGCCGGCATCGAGCCGCACCTGGGTGAGGCCCGCGGTCTCGCGCTGGTTGTCGACGTTGCGCTGTGCGACGGCGAGCTGCGTCTGCGCCCCGCGCAGCTCGAAGTAGGTGCGCGCCACTTCCGCGGTCACCGACACCTGGGCATCGCGCAGGCTCGCCTCCGCGCCTGCCACTTCCGCGTGGCGCGCCTCGACGCCCCGGCGCACGCGGCCGAAGAAGTCGAGCTCCCAGAACGCATCGAAGCCCGCCTGGTAGAAATGCCCCGCCAGCGGCGCGCCGGTCGGACTGTCGACCGCCGGGAATCGCTCCTTGGTGTAGCCGCCGGCAGCGATGACCGTGGGCGCGAGACCGAACTCGGCTTCGCGACGAATCGCCCGCGCCTCGACGAGTCTTCCCAGGGCGATGCGCAGATCGTGGTTCGCGTCCAGCGCCTCATCGACCAGTTGGTTCAGGGTGTCATCGCCGAACTGCGTCCAGAACTTCGCCTGGGCGTCCGCAGTGGAGAAGGCGCCGTCCCTGGCACCTTCGAACTGCGGCGCCACTTTGCTGTCGGGCTGTACGTAGTTCGGTCCCACCGCACAGCTGGCGAGCGCCGCGCTCAACAGGAGCGCGGACCCGCGCAGGATGTTCAAGTCGGTCATGCTTCGGTCTCCGGGGCGGCGAGCGCCGGCAAGGGAGCGGGCGCCGCCGCGTGCGCCGTCGCGTGCGCCGTGGCGCGCCGTACGAACACGTAGAACACCGGCGTCAGCAGCAGGCCAAAGGCCGTCACGCCCAGCATGCCGGCGAACACCGTGACGCCGAGCGCGTGCCGCACCTCCGCTCCGGCGCCGGAGGCGAGCACCAGCGGCACGACGCCCATGATGAAGGCCATCGAGGTCATGAGGATGGGGCGCAGGCGCAGGTGCGCGGCCTCGAGCACGGCGGACCTGGCGTCACGGCCGCGGTCCTCCTGCAGATGCTTGGCGAACTCCACGATCAGGATGGCGTTCTTGCAGGCAAGGCCGACCAGCACCAGGAGCCCGATCTGCATGAAGATGTTGTTGTCCCCATGGTCGAACCGTACCGCCGTGATGGCAGGCAGCAGGCACATCGGCACGATGAGCACGATCGCCAGCGGCAGGCTGAGGCTCTCGTACTGGGCGGCGAGCACCAGGAAGACGAACAGCACGCACAGCGGGAACACCAGGATGGCGGTGTTGCCCGAGATGAGCTGCTGGTAGGCGAGGTCGGTCCACTCGTACGACATGCCGCGCGGCAGTGTCTGATCCAGGATCTTCGCCATCGCGCCCTGCGCCTGCCCCGAGCTGAACCCCGGCGCCGGGCCGCCGTTGATGTCGGCCGCGCGGTAGGCGTTGTAGCGCTGCACGACATCGGGGCCGAAGGAGTGGGCGACTTTGATCACCGAGCCCAGCGGCACCATCTCGCCGCTGGCGTTGCGCGTTTTCAGCGGCATGACATCATCGAGCTGGGAGCGAAACGGGGCGTCCGCCTGCGCCACCACCTGGTAGGTGCGGCCATAGCGGTTGAAGTCATTCACGTAGAGCGAGCCGAGATACACCTGCAGCGTCTCGAACACATCCGAGAGCCTCACGTTCTCGCGTTTCACCTTGACCCGATCGACGTCGATGTTCAGCTGCGGCACGTTGATCTGGTAGGTGCTGAACGCACCACCGAGCGTCGGGTCCTTGTTGGCCTTGCCGAGGGCCTCCGACAGTGAGCTGAAGAGCGCCTCCGGTCCCGCATCCGCGCGATCCTCCACCTGCAGCTTGAAGCCGCCGAGCGTCCCCAGGCCGATCACCGGCGGGGGCGTCACCACCATGACGAACGCGTCCTGGATGGAGGCCATCTTCGCGTTCAGAGCCGCCGCGATGGCGCGGCCCGACAAAGCCCGCGAGCCGCGAAGTCCTCGAGCGGGAAGAAGATGAGTCCGGCACTCGAGCTCTGGGTGAATCCATTGACGGACATGCCGGCGAACTCCACCGCATGCGCCACGCCCGGCTGCTTGAGTCCAATCTCGGCGATGCGCCGCGTGACGGCCTCGGTGCGGTCGAGCGAGGCCGCCGGCGGCAGCTGCGCGACCGCGACCAGGTACTGCTTGTCCATCTCCGGGATGAAGCCCCCGGGCACCGACTGGAAGCCGAACCAGGTGAGCACGATGAGCCCGCCGTAGATGGCGAGCGCAATGGCGCCATGGCGCATCGTGATCCCGAGCACGCGCGAGTAGTTGTCGCCGGCGCGGGCAAAGCCGCGATTGAAGCGCTTGAAGAAGCGGCCGAAGAGGCTGTTCATCACCCGGGCGAGGACATCGGGCCTCGCGTCGTGGGGCTTGAGCAGCACCGCCGCGAGCGCCGGCGAGAGAGTGAGCGAATTGAACGCCGAGATCACCGTGGAGATGGCAATGGTGAGGGCGAACTGGCGGTAGAACTGACCGGTGAGGCCGCTCACGAACGCCACCGGCCCAAACACCGCGACCAGTACCAGGGTGATGGCGATGATCGGACGGCTGACCTCGCTCATCGCGAGCTTGGTGGCCTCGCGTGCCGAGTGGCCCGCGGCGATGTGGCGCTCGACGTTCTCGACCACCACGATGGCGTCATCCACCACGATGCCGATCGCCAGCACCAGCCCGAACAGCGACAGGGTGTTGATGGAGAAGCCGAACGCCAGCAGCACCGCGAAGGTGCCGATAACGGACACCGGAACCGCGATCAGCGGAATGAGCGAGGCGCGCCAGGTCTGCAGAAAGAGGATGACCACCAGCACGACCAGCGCCACCGCTTCCAGCAGCGTGTGCACCACCGCCTCGATCGACTGGCGCACGAACTGCGTCGGGTCATAGAGAATGCCGTAGTCCATGCCCTCCGGAAAATTCTTCTTCAGCTCCTCCATGGTCTTGCGGACGCTGGTGGAGAGCTCCAGGGCGTTGGCCCCGGGGGACTGGAACACCGGAATCGCGAGCGAGGGCTTGTTGTCGAGGAGACTGCGTACGCCGTACGCCTGCGCGCCCAGCTCGACGCGCGCGATATCCCCGAGCCGCACCACCTGCCCGTCGGCACCGGTCTTGACGATGATGTCGCGGAATTGCTGCTCGTCGGTGAGGCGCCCGGCCGCATTCAGCGCGATCTGAAACTCCGCGCTGCTGGAGGGCGGAGCGCCCAACTGTCCGGCTGCCACCTGGACGTTCTGCTCGCGGATCGCGGCCACGGCATCCCCGGCGGTCAGATTGCGCGCCGCAAGCTTCTGCGGATCGAGCCACACGCGCATCGAGTAGTCGCCGCCGCCGAAGACCTGCACATCGCCCATGCCCGGCAGCCGTGCCAGCACGTCCTTGATGTTCAGTACCGCGTAGTTGCGCAGGTAGAGCGAGTCGTAGCGCCCGCTGGGCGAGGTCAGGTTCACCACCAGGGTTAGATTGGACGAGGCCTTGACCGTGTTGACTCCGAGACTGCGTACTTCCTCGGGCAGGCGGGGCAGGGCCTGCGCCACACGGTTCTGCACCTGCACCTGGGCGCGATCGATGTCGGCGCCGATGCGGAACGTCACCGTCAGCGTCAACGCCCCGTCCATGGTGGACGTCGAGGACATATAGAGCATGTCCTCGACGCCGACGATCGCCTGCTCCAGCGGTGCCGCTACCGTGTCAGCGATGACCTTGGGGTTCGCGCCCGGATAGGACGCGTGCACGACGACCGACGGCGGCACGACCTCCGGGTACTCGCTGATGGGCAGCTTGAAGAGCGCAATGAGACCGGCGATGGTGATGAACGCCGAGATGACGCCGGCGAAGATCGGCCGCTCGATGAAGAAGTTGGAGATGTTCATCAGGGTGCCGCGCTGCCGGAAGCCGCATCGGTGGTATTGCGGGCGAGCAGGGCTCCGTCCTCAGCTGCTCGCGGTTTGCCGCTCGTGGCCATCCCTGGCCGCGCTTCCTGCCCGGCCATCCTGACCGGGCGCTCGCCGCCTGACGGCGGCTCGCCCATGGCGATGCGCTGCGGCGCGACCTGCGCACCGGGGCGCAC
>VBNP01000232.1:0-4527 GCA_005877965.1 Gammaproteobacteria bacterium
ATGAGGACCTGCGCCATCTGCTCAAGCACAAGCAGCGCTACACGCCCGACGCGCTGACCGCCGCCGAGCGGCGCGTGCTCGCGCGCAAGAGCCTGATCGCAAAATTCTGGCGGGCGACCGTGCGGCGCGGCTACCTGCTGGTCATGCGCCGGCTTCTTGGCTACGCCGACCGCGAGGGCGGCGGCAGACGCCTCATTCACGACGCGCCCCGGATCGCCGCGCGCCTGAAGACCCACCCGCAGGTGAGCGAGGTCGCCATCGTGGCGTTTCCCAATCTGGGGACCGGCACCGGGCTTTACGCCTTCGTCGAGGGGAATGCGGGGCTTTCCGAGCAGGCGCTGCGCGACTTCATTGCCGGCATGGAGCGTCCGGCCAAGCCGCCCGAGCATCTGCAGGTGGCGCCAGCGTTGCCACGCCGCGCCAGCGGCGAGGTGCGCAGCGAAATCCTCCAGCTCGTCGCGCTCAACCAGGTCGACCAGATCGAGCCGCTGATCGCAAGCGCGCAGGAGCGCACGGTGGTCGCGCAGATCGTCGCCGACCGCCGCAACCTCGGCGACCGCTACAATATCTAATCGAACATCTGCGCCGGCCGGCGCGCCGCCCGCCACAGCGCCCATTGCCGGCGCCACTGCGGCACTTCGACCACCTTGAATGGGTCGTAGCTGCGCCGCTCCATGCGATCGAGCATCACGCGCGCGAGCGACGCCGGCAGCAACGCGGGCATAGCGGCCGGCGGGGCGGACGCCATCAACGCCTTGGCCTCGGTGAGATGACGACGCGCGTGCAGCCGCATTTCAGCCAGCGCCGCGCACAGTTCGAGCGTTGCCTTGCCGGCAAAGACATCTTCGACGCGCGCGCCATGGCGCCGCAACACGTCGAGCGGCACATAGAGCTGGCGGCGTGCGGCGTGCTGCCCGAGCGACGCCAGGAGCCCGGCGATGGCATGGGCGATGCCGGCGTGTCCGGCCAGCGTTCCGAGCCCGGTAGATTTTCCTTCTTCGAGAATGAGCATGGCCAGCACTATGAGGGCTGCCGACGTCTTGCCCGCGTAGGCTTCGAGCGCTTCGAGCGAGGGCATCGGATCGTCGTAGAGGTCGAACGCGCGCGCTTCGATCAGGTCCGAAAAGGCAGACAGCGGCAGCCGATAGCGTACGATCGTATTGGTCAGCGCGGCGGCAACCGGATGAGCCCGAGCCTCGCTGCCGCCAGCCTCCGAGAACACGTCGCGCCACCATTGCAGGCGGATTTCGCCCGGCATCGGCTCGCGCGCAAGCTCGCGCACCCGCGCCACCTCGATGTTGAAGGCGTAGAGCGCAAACAGCGGGCGGCGACAGCGCGCCGGCGCGAACAGGGTCGCGAGGAAGCGGTCCTTGTCGGCCGCGCGCACCAGCGCCTCGCAATGATCGAAGGAATCGGGCATCGCAATAAGCTAGCACGCAGGAGCTATTCCACCGCGATCAGCGCCGCCGCCACGCGACGGCCTTCGCCGAGCAGGATGTTGTAGGTCGACACCGCGGTGCCGGTGCGGGTCGTCTCGACGTTGAGCTTGAGTTCGTGAAACCGCATTCGCAACGCGGCCGGCACCGTCCAGACATCACGGCCGCTGCCGATCAGGAACACCCCGATTGCCTCTGCGCGGGCAAATACCGGCGCGAACGTCGCTTCCGTAACGTCCTCCGGCCGCGCCACCGGCCAGGCCCAGATTCCGTCGGGCAGGCACAGGAGCGAGCCGCGATGCGACATGCCGGCAAAGCGAAAGCCGCCCTTGCCGTAGGCCTCGATCGTTGCCGGGTGAGGCAGGTGGGGTGCGAGGCGCGTTTCGTCAAAACTCACGCCCGCCGGCTCGCCGCGGCAGGCTCGGGGTCCGGCGTACTCTCTTCGGCCGCCGCGCGCGTGGTGCCGACGCCGAGATAGATCAGGATCGGCGCTGCGATGAAGACCGACGTGTAGGTGCCGACCAGCACCACGCCGAAAATCATCGTGGCGGTGAAGCTGTGGATGGCATGCCCGCCGAACAGCAACAGCGCGAGCAGCGCGAGCGTCACGGTGACGTGGGTGATGATCGAGCGCGACAGCGTCGAATTGACCGAGATGTTGAGCAATTCCGGCATCGACATGCGCTTGTAGCGGCGCAGCATTTCGCGGATGCGGTCGTAGATGACCACCGTGTCATTGAGCGAATAGCCCAGTATGGTGAGCAGCGCCGCGATGCTGGACAGGTCGAAATCGATTTGGGTGAGCGACATGTAGCCCACCGTAAGCACAAGATCGTGGACGTTCGCCACCATGGCGCCGAGCGCGAACTGCCATTCGAAGCGGAACCACAGATAGATCAGGATCGAGAAGATCGCGAGCACGAGCCCGATGGTCGAGTAGGCCAGAAGCTCCGTCGACACGCGCGGGCCGACTACCTCGACGCGGCGGTAGTCGACGTCGGTGCCCAAGGCCTCGCGGACTTTGGCGACGGCGGCCTGCTGCGCCGCATCGCCACCGGGCTGTTGCGCGACCCGGATCAGCACGTCGGACGGGCCGCCGAACTGCTGCAACTGGACGTCGCCGAGATTGAGACCCGACAGTGTCGAGCGCATCTTGGCAAGGTCGGCAGGTCCGGACTTCGATTGCACTTCGATCAGCGTGCCGCCGATGAAATCGATCCCGAAATTGAGCCCGTGGAAGAAGTACAGCATGATCGCGATGATCGACAGCACCGCGGACGCCGGAAAGCTGATGCGCCGGAAACGCATGAAGTCAAATTTGGTATCGTCCGGGACGATCCGAAGCAGCGGAATGGAGGAATGCAGGCGCACGTGTGCTCCAAGCCTATGAGATCGCCAGCCGCTGCGGGCGCGTATACCTCACCCACCAGGCCACGATCAGGCGTGTCAGGGTGAAGGCCGTGAACACCGTCGTGATGATGCCAATGCCGAGCGTCACGGCAAAACCACGCACCGGCCCGGTGCCGATGAAGAACAGCACCGCGGCGGCGATGAACGTGGTGATGTTCGAATCGAGAATGGTGGCGAGCGCGCGGGTGAAGCCGGCGTCGATCGCGGTGATCGGGGTGCGGCCGGTGCGCACCTCCTCGCGGATGCGCTCGTAGATCAGCACGTTACTATCGACCGCGATGCCGACGGTCAGCACGATCCCAATGATGCCCGGCAGCGTCAGCGTCGCATTGAGCAGCGACAGCACGCCAAAAATCATGGCGACGTTGACTGCCACAGCGATATTGGCGAACAGCCCAAACGTGCCGTAGGTGACCAGCATGAAGACGACGACCAGCGCCGCGCCGAAATAGGAAGCGCGGCTGCCTTTCTCGATCGAGTCCTGGCCGAGGCCGGCGCCGACGACCCGCTCCTCGATGATGGTGAGCGGCGCCGGCAGCGCGCCGGCGCGCAGCAGGATCGCGAGATCGTTGGCGGATTCGACTGTAAAGCTGCCGGAAATCTGGCCCGATCCGCCAAGGATCGGCTCGCGGATCACGGGGGCAGAGATCACCTCGTTGTCGAGCACGATGGCAAAGGGGCGCCCGACGTTCTCCTGGGTCGCCTGCGCGAATTTGCGCGCGCCCGAGGAATTGAAGCGGAACGAGACGATCGGCTCGCCGGTGCGCTGGTCGAAGCCGGGCTGTGCGTCGGTCAGGTCGCCGCCCGACACCAGGATGCGCTTCTCGATCAGATAGGGCGTGCGCCCCTCGCGGCGGGTTCCGTAGAGAATTTCGGATTCCGGTGGCGGGCGCGTCTGCAGCGCGACATCGGCGCTCATCGACTGGTCGACCATGCGGAAATCGAGCTTGGCGGTCTTGCCCAGAAGCTCCTTGAGGCGCTGCGGGTCCTGCAGGCCGGGCACCTGCACAAGGATGCGGTCGATGCCCTGGCGCTGGATCAGCGGCTCGACGGTGCCGAGTTCGTTGATGCGGCGCTCGACGATCTGGATCGACTGCTCGACCGCCTGCCGCACGCGCTCGATGATCGCGGGCTCAGTGAGCGTGAGCGTGATGAGGCCGCCGCCGGCGTTGACGACCTCGATCGAGCGCTGCCCGGTGGCGCTGAGAATGCCGCCGAGCGGGGTCGAGAGCTCGCGCAGCTTGGCCAGCCCCTGCTGCACGTCGCTGTCGCGAATGCGTACCTCGACGCTATTGCCGCGGATCACCGGAATACCCTGCAGCACCACCCGCGCGTCGCGCAGCACGCGGCGCGCGTCCTCGCGCAACTGCTCGAGCTTCTCCTTGCGCACCGCCGCGGCGTCGACTTCGAGCAGGATGTGGGAGCCGCCCTGCAGATCGAGCCCGAGCACCACATGGCGCTGCGCCCACTTCGGCAGGCTCTTGACAGTCGCTTCGGGAAAGAAGTTCGGCACCGCGCACAGGCAGAACACGAATGCCGTGAGCAGGATCGCGATCGCCTTCCAACGCGAGATGTAGAGCATGGCCTGGAACCGTCTGCCTGGATTGCCGTCCGAATCGATTGAACCTTCGCAGGCGATCAGCCCGCTTCGTCCTTCACCGGCTCGCCCTTGGCGCGCACG
>VBNP01000232.1:4597-6933 GCA_005877965.1 Gammaproteobacteria bacterium
GACCTTGCCGACCAGTCCCCCCGACGTAACCACAGTGTCGCCGCGGCGCAAGTTCTTGACCAGTTCTGCGTGCGCCTTCCCGCGCTTCTGCTGCGGGCGCAGGATCAAGAAATACATGATCACGAAGATCAGGACGAAGGGAAGAAGCTGCACCAACATATTGTCGCCGCCAAACGGCCCCGCTTGCGCAAATGCCGGCGTGACGAACATTGGTATATCCCCTCTATGTCTCTGAATAGACCGGCTTTTATGCCCCTGCCGCAACGCGCTGCCGGCGCAAGTCGGCGCGGACTATAACGGCCAGTGGCCCAATTGCAACGCCGCCTTTATCCACCGCGACAGAGAGGCCGGCTGGCGGGCTTGCGGCTATGGGGGGGCCCCGCTAAGGGTGCAGCGCAAAAGGCAACCCGATGGCCAAGCGCACCCGTCCACCTCAATCACGACCTCTCACGAAGCCTTCGCCGGCAGAACAACTGTCATGGGATGATCTCGCCGCAATGGAGGGCGTTCTCGATTTCCTGGAAAACGAGGGCGTATCTGAGGGCGAAACCCATGAGGCGCTCTTCCGTATCGCCGAAGCTGTCGAACGGCTGGCGCCCGCCCCGCCCGCGCCACCCGACTTCGCCGCCGCCGACGCCTTTGCCTGGCATCCGAACGGCCGGCGGCTGGCCCCGGTCGCGCGCGTCAACCGGGTGGACATGGCGCTGCTCAAGGGCATCGACCGCGTGCGCGATCTCCTGGTCGAAAACACCGAGCGCTTCGCGCGCGGCCTTCCCGCCAACAATGCGCTGTTGTGGGGCGCACGCGGCATGGGCAAGTCGTCGCTGGTGAAGGCCGTGCATGCCGCCGTCAATGGCGCGCGCGCGCGCGGCAAGCAAGGCGCAGCACCGCTCAAGCTCATTGAAATCCACCGCGAGGACATTGCGAGCCTGCCCGACCTGATGGCGCTCATGCGCGACGCGCCGCATCGCTTCATTGTGTTCTGCGACGACCTCTCGTTCGAGGCGCAGGACACGAGCTACAAATCGCTCAAGGCGGTGCTCCCCCGACAACGTGGTGTTCTACGCTACCTCCAACCGGCGCCACCTGATGGCGCGCGAGATGATGGAGAACGAGCGGCAGACCGCGATCAATCCCGGCGAGGCGGTGGAGGAGAAGGTCTCGCTCTCCGACCGTTTTGGACTGTGGCTCGGCTTCCACCGCTGCAGCCAGGACGAATATCTGGCGATGGTCGCAGGCTACGTCGCCCACTACCGCATCCCGATCGAGCCCGACGCGCTCGAACGCGAGGCGCTCGAATGGGCGACGACGCGCGGCGCACGCTCCGGGCGCGTGGCGTGGCAATACGTGCAGGACCTCGCGGGCCGGCTCGGCGTGCGGCTGGCGGACAAACAATGATCAAAGCAAGTCGGGAGGACGTCGTGAAGCGATTGAACGTCAGATCATCGAGCGCGCGGCTGGCGATGTTGCTTGCAGTTGCCCTGCTTGCCGGCGATCACATCGCCTCCGCTCAGCAGCCGGCGATCCAACGCAAGGTGCTGCTGCAGCAGGATTTGAACTTCCCCAACCTGCAGATGGTGACGACGCTGGTGGAAATTCCCGTGGGCGGGCGCGAAGTGCGGCACACCCATCCGGGCGTGCTCGGAATCTACGTGCTGGAAGGCACGATCACCGTCGAGCACGAAGGGCGGCCAGCGACGACGTACAAAGCTGGGATTCGCTCCACATCGACGCCGACAAAATTCATTTCGGAATCAACGTGGGCAATGTGCCGGTCAAGCTTGTCGCCACCCTGGTGGTCGAGAAGGGGAAGCCTTTTTACACGCCCGTGCCGTAGTCCGGCGAACTCGGCAGCGCGGCTTCGTCTCACCCGCCATTGAGCATCGGCATCGGGTCTTGCGGCGTCGGGCCTTTGCGCACCTCGAAATGGAGCTGCGGCGCGTCGACATTGCCGGTCTGGCCGGACTTGGCGATCACCTGCCCGCGCTTGATCGGATCGCCGCGCTTGACCAATAGCTCCTTGGCATGAGCGTAGGCGGTAACGTAGCCGTTGGAATGGCGCACCAGTACGAGGTTGCCATAGCCCTTCAGCTCGTTCCCCGCATAGGCGACCACTCCGTCCTCAGCCGCTTTGATCGGCGTGTTCTCGGGCACCGCGACGTTGATGCCGTCGTTCTGCTGGCCATTGGGCCGCGGACCAAAACTGGCAATGACCTTGCCGTGCACCGGCCAGCGGAAGGTGGGAGCGGCGGCCTGGGCCGCGCCCTTCACGGAATTGGCGACGGACGTGTCGGCGGCCGGCGTCACCACGGCGGCGGTTTCTGTCGCTGCCGGAT
>VBNP01000051.1 GCA_005877965.1 Gammaproteobacteria bacterium
CATGACGTATTCGGTCGCGGAAAACGGCGTGGCGAGATCGTAGTAGCCGTTCAGCACCAGCACGCGCAGGTTCGCATCCTTCACCAGCGCCTCGGCGAGGTCGACCCCTGAATTGACCATGGGCTGCTCGCCGTGCTCGGTCTTGTGCACCCACTTCCAGTGTTCGCCGATGCTGAAATTGGTGGTGCGGTAGGTGCTGCCCTGCCCGAACTTGAGATCCCCGTGGTAGTAGTCGAGGAACGCCGCCGCAAAGGCGGCGCTGATCGCGGCCGACTGCGGGTCATAGTCGGTGTACTTTTCCAGCGGATCCATGGTCGGTCCGACAAAGCGCCCGTCGAGGCGCCCGAGGGTCTTGCGCTGCGCCCTGAGGAGCTCGTGCGCGAAGGCATTCTCCGACACGCGCAGGTTGGCGGCTTTCAGGTACTCGACCGCCAATCCGGTGTACTCGTGCATCTTCTGCGCCACGGCCTCGCGCTCGGCATCGGCGAGCGCATCGCCCTTGAGGAGCGCCGCGGTGAAGGGACCCATGGCGTAGGCGCGCACTTCGGTGAGGAACGGTTCGAGCGCGGCGGGCTGGCTGGGCAGCATGTGGTGGTACCAGGCCACGGCCGCGTACCCCGGCAGGTACACGGCGTAGGGCCGGTCGTTCCCCGGCAGCTCGGCGAATATCGCCTCGATGTCGGTGGCGACCGACACGAGTATCAGGCCGTTGAAGGCGAACGAGCGCCGTCCCCGCAGGTAGTTGACGATCGCCGCCCCGCGCGTGGTGCCGTAACTCTCGCCCAGCAGGTACTTCGGCGAAGTCCAGCGATTGTTGTCGCTCACGTACTGCGCGATGAAGCGGCTGACCGAATCGATGTCCGGATCGACCGCCCAGAATTCGTCGTCGCGGTGATCGCAGACCGCGTGGCTCAGGCCCGTCCCGACCGGATCGATCATCACCAGGTCGCTCTTGTCGAGCACGCCGAACTCGTTGTCCACCGTGCGATACGGCCCCGCCGGCGTCGGACCCGGATCGGACACCACGACGCGCCTGGGTCCCAACACGCCCATGTGCAGCCACAGCGATGAGGATCCCGGTCCGCCGTTGAACGCGAACATCAGCGGCCGCGCCGCGGCGCCCTTGAGATCGTGCCGCACGTAAGCGACGTAGCCCATGCTGGCGGTCGGCTTGTCCTCATCGTCGCGAATGATCAGCGTGCCGGCGGTGGCGGTGTAGTCGAATGACTTGCCGCCGGCGTTCAGGCGATGCTGGGTGACCGAGCTCTCCGCGTTCGGCAGCCGCATCCACTGGTCTTTTTTCTCGCCGCGGATGTCGATCCTGCACAGCCGTGCGTTGACAGCCGCCGCGGGGCCGGGCTGCTCGCCGGCATGACCGGGCTGCTCGACCGCATGGGATGGTTCCTGTGCGCGCGCGCGCTGCTGCGCGAACGCCGCGCCGCACACACCCGCCAGGGCGATGATGCCCGCCGACCGCCACCTGGACATTGCCTGACTCTCCCTGCATGCCGCGGGCCGCTCCCGCATCGCGCGGGCTTATACCACGATCGCGCCACGGCCGCGCCCGTCACGCGCTCGCGGCGCTGTAAGATCGGCTCGACACATGACCGCGGCCGAACACCCTCGCTTGATCCGCTCCTTCGTGACCCGCGCCGGCCGGATCACGGCGGCGCAGGAGCGCGCGCTCAGCTCGCTGTGGCCGAAGTACGGCGTTGCGTTCGGGATGCAGGTGCTCGAGCCCCACGCGCTGTTCGGCCGCGACGTACCGCGCACCATCGAGATCGGCTTCGGCAACGGCGAGAATCTCCTGGCGCTCGCGGCCGCGCATCCTGCGCGGGATTTCCTCGGGGTCGAGGTCCATCGACCGGGCGTCGGCCGGCTGCTGCTCGGGCTCGAGGAGCGGGGGCTCGCGAACGTGCGCGTCATCTGTCACGACGCGGTCGAGGTCTTCGAGCGGCAGATCGCCCCGCACTCGGTGCACGAGATTCTGGTCCTGTTTCCGGATCCCTGGCCGAAGAAACGCCACCACAAGCGGCGCCTGATCCAGCGCCCGTTCGTCGACCTGGCGGTGAGCCGCCTCGTGCACGGTGGCGTGTTGCGCCTCGCCACCGACTGGCAGCCGTACGCACTCGAGATGCTCTCGACACTGATGGCCACGCCGGACCTCAAGAATCTCGCGGCCGACGGCGCCTTCGTGCCGCGGCCGGCGGAACGCGCACCCACGCGCTTCGAGCGTCGCGGCGAGCGCCTGGGCCACGACGTCTGGGATCTGGCCTTCCGGCGAACCTGAGACCGGCGCCGCCACGCCGTCAGCCGACGCCGAACGCCTGGCGCAGCCCGTCGAGCACAAACTGCACGGCGAGCGCGCCCAGGATCACCCCCAGGAGCCGGCCGGCAACATTGGCGCCGGTCACGCCGATCACGCGCATCAGCGGATCGGCCAGCAGCATCAGCACCAGTGCGATCGCGAGCACCGCTGCCGCCGCGGCCAGCAGTGTGCCAAAGAGCGCCGCCTGGCCGGCAAGGTGCAGCGGGCCGAACCACAGCAGGATGGTGGCGAGCGCCCCGGGACCTGCGATGAACGGAAACGCCAGCGGAAAGACCGAGATATCCGCGCGCCGCCGGCTCTCGGCCGCCTCGCTGCTGGAGGTGCGCGTGCCGGACTCGCGCGCAAACACCATCTCCAGCGCGAGCAGAAACAACAGCAAGCCGCCGAATATGCGAAACGCCTCGAGACTGATGCCCATGAGCTCGAGGAACGCCGCCCCGCCGAGCGCGAACAGCAGCAGGATCACGGCGGACACGCTGACGGCTTTCAGCGCCATGCGGCGCTTGTAGTGGCGGGTAGCGCCGGCGGTGAGCCCGGTGAACAGCGGAACGAGCGACACCGGTTCCACCACCACGAAGAATACGACAAAGAATTTGAGTGGCTGCTCGAGCATTGATGCCGTGCGCAACGGGCGGGTCTGCGGCTAAATCCCGATAGTTCTTGAAAGCGTCAAAGACGAAGCGCAACATCGATTGTAGAGCGCACTGGGAATCCGCAATACCGGAGAATGTCTTCGCGGGAGGTGGGCGACGATGGCGACTCCTCAACCGGCTATCGGCGATTGGTATCGCTCCAGCGGCGGTGCGTTATTCGAGGTGGTGGCCCTCGACGACGACGACGGCACGATCGAGATCCAGTATTTCGACGGCACGGTCGCGGAGATGGACATCGAGGACTGGGATACGCAGTGGGAGGATGGCGCGCTGGAAGCCGCCGAGCCCCCAGAGGACTGGAGCGGCTCGGTCGATGTCGAGGCCACGGACGAGAGCCGCAGCTCGGGCTCGGACTCGCTGGCGGAGGACCGGGACCTGCGGGCGGGCTCGCTCGACGGCATCGATCTGTTCGAATGATGCGCCGCCCGCAAAGGGCCCGCACCGCTAACCAGCCGCCTGCGCCAGAGCGTTCACGTCCACGCTGTCGGCCAGCACGACGTATCCGTACCTGATATCGAGCGCCACCGGGGTGAGCGCGCCTCCGGCGCACGGACCCGCCACGCAATAGCCGCTACTCTTCTCGAACAGCGCGCCGTGCGAGCAGCACAGAATGAGCGCGCCGTCGGACGTGAGGAACCGGTCCGGCAGCAGATTCAGCGGGTGGCCGGCGTGGGGACAGCGGTTCACGTAGCCGCGCACCGCATCCCCGACCCGCACTACAAAGCCCCTGAGCGGCCAGTCACCGGCAGCGATGGTGAAGGCGCGTGCGCCGTGGCGCCCGAGCTCCGTGAGGCGGCATACCACCCTCTCCAGGTCGAGTGCCGGTGCGCCCTGCATCCCATCGCCGCTGGTCACGGCCGTTCTTCAGAGCGCTGCCTGTCGAGCGCATCGATCTTGCGCCGGGTCAGGTACACCATCGTCAGCCCCGGCAAAGCGAGCACGAAACTCATCACGTAGTAGACGTACCAGCCGCCGTGGTCGGCAATCCAGCCCGCCGGATACCCCAGAGTGTAGCGCGGCAGCAGTGCGAGCGCCGACAGCAGGGCGTACTGAAATGCGCTGTAGCGCACATCGCACAGCGCCATGATGAGGGCGACGAGCGCGATGCCGCCCATCGCGCCGGCGACGTGCTCGATGACCACGGCGCCGACCATGATGGGATAGCTCTTGCCGGCCAGCGCGAGCGCGCAGTAGAGCAGGTTGGTCGCGGCCTGCAGCACGCCGAAGGCGAGCATCGAGCGCAGCAGCCCGAGTTTCACCATGAAGACGCCGCCCAGCACCGAGCCGACGAGCGTGCTCATCGTGAACAGTGCTTTGACGATGAGCGCGATTTCGGTCTTCGAGAACCCGACGTCCATCATGAAGGGCGTGAACAGCTTGTTGGCAAAGGCATCGCCCACCTTGAACAGCAGCACCACCACGATCAGCGTCGCCGCGCTCGGCGTGCCGAGGAGTTCCCTGAGCGGTTCAAGCACCGACTCGCGCAGCGAGCGCGGTTGGTAGGTGTTGTGCGACGTCGGGGCGCGCGCCGTCGCCACGCCAAAGAGCAGCATGAGCACGGCGAGGATCAGGAACGCGGGCCGCCAGCCGAAGTGATCGGCGACGATGAGCGCGCAGGCCGAGGCGAACCAGGCGGCCGTGCGGTAGCCGAGGTTGGTGGCGGCCGCGGCGAGTCCGCGCTCGCTCGGCAGCGACACGTCGGTGCGGTAAGCGTCGAAGGCGATGTCCTGGGTCGCCGAGAAGAATACGATCGCCACGGCGCAGGCCGTGATCGGCGCGAGCGCCAGCGCCGGGTTCTGCAGCGCAAAGAGTGCGATGGTGGCGGCGAGCGCGACCTGCATCGCCAGTATCCAGCCGCGGCGCCGCCCGAGGAGCGGCAGCGGGTAGCGATCGATGAACGGCGCCCACAGGAATTTCAACAGATACGGCAGCGCCACGTACGACATCACGCCGATCGTGATGTTGGTGGCTCCGGCGTCCTTCAGCCAGGCCTGCAGCGCGCTCTCGGTGATCTGGTTGGGAAAGCCGGAAGCCGCCCCGAGGAACAGGATCGCGAGCATCTTGGGGCTCGCGAGCACCTCGCGCAGCCGCGGAGCCGCGGTGGCGGGCGATGCGCTCAAAGAGCGTAGTCCATGATGAGCGGCGCATGATCCGAGAAGCGCCGCTCCTTGTATATGGAGGCGGCGCGCGCCTTGCCGGCGAGCGAGCCGCTCACCACCTGGTAGTCGATGCGCCAGCCGACGTTGTTGGCGCGCGCCCGCCCGCGGTTCGACCACCAGGTGTACAGATCCGGCTCGGAGCGCACCTCGCGGAACGCGTCCACGTACCCGCCCCGACCGAACAGGCGGTCCATCCACGCACGCTCCTCGGGCAGGAACCCGGAGTTCTTCTGGTTCGACCTCCAGTTCTTCAGATCGATGGCGCGGTGCGCAATGTTCCAGTCGCCGCCCAGGATGTAGTGGCGGCGGCGGCGGCGCAGGCGTCCGAGGTGCGGCGCGAAGGCATCGAGAAAGCGGAATTTGGCGGCCTGGCGCTCCGGGCCCGCGGAGCCGGAGGGCAGGTACAGCGATACCACCGACAGCTCCCCGAACTGCGCTTCCAGGTAGCGTCCTTCGCGGTCGAACTCGGTGATCCCGAAGCCGCGCACCACGCGCTGCGGGGTGTGCCGCGTGTAGAGCGCAACCCCGGCGTAGCCCTTGCGCTCGGCGTCGCAGAAGAAGCTCTGATACCCCGGCAGCGTCACGGCATGGCCGGCGAGCTGCGGTTCCTGGCTGCGGGTCTCCTGCAGGCAGATGAAGTCCGCGCCCTGGCGGCGCAGCCAGCGGAACAGCCCCTTGGCCGCCGCGGAGCGGATTCCGCAGACGTTGACGGTGATGACACGCATCAGGCAATCATAGGGCATGCGGCAATACCAGCTCACGTTCATCGACCTGGCTCTGAAGCGCGAGGCGCTGCGCTTCGGGAAGTTCGCGCTCAAGTCCGGGCGCGAGAGCCCGTACTTCTTCAATGCCGGTCTGTTCAGCGACGGCGAGGCGCTCGCGACACTCGGGGGGTGTTATGCCGCCGCCATCGTGCACTCCGGCATTCGCTTCGACATGATCTTCGGCCCGGCCTACAAGGGCATCGCGCTCGCCGTTGCGACGGTGATGGCGCTGTCAGCCGAGCACGGCCGCAGCGTCCCCTACGCCTTCAACCGCAAGGAAGCCAAGGACCATGGCGAGGGCGGGCAGGTCGTGGGGGCGCCGCTTGAGGGGCGCGTGCTGGTCGTGGACGACGTGATCACGGCCGGCACCGCGGTGCGCGAATCGCTCGAGATCATTCGCGCCGCGGGCGCGCAGCCGGCGGGCGTGGCGCTGGCGCTCGACCGCCAGGAACGCGGACGGGCTACCGCGAGCGCCGTACACGAGCTGGAGCAGCAGCAGGGCCTTCAGTGTGTGAGCATCGTCACACTCGCCGACCTCATCGAGGCCCTGGCGCGGCCCGCGGACGGACGCGCGCGCGTTTCTGCCGAGCAGCTCACAGCCCTGCGTGCCTATCAGCAGCGCTACGGCTCCGCGTGAGCTTGCCAGCCATGCCGCCGGCGCAGGAATATACTCCCATGTGCCCCCGCACCCCGCGCCCCCGGTTTCGCTGGCTGCTCGCCTGCGCGGCGCTGGTGTGTGCCGGCGCGTGCGCCGCCGCCGCTGCGGGCCATTCCTCCTCCAAGCAGGGCGTCGCCTACCGGTGGGTCGATGAGCAGGGAGTGGTGCACTACGGTGACCACATTCCACCTCAGTACGCCTCCAAGGAACGCGCCGTCCTCAACAGCCAGGGCGTGGAGGTCGGGCATTTCGAGGCGCAGAAGTCTCCGGAGGAGGCCGCTGCGGACGCGCGCGCGCGCGAGGCGCAGCTGAGGGAGCGGCAGCACGACGCTTTTCTGATCACGACCTACACCTCGGTCAAGGATATCGAGGCGCTGCGGGACCTGCGGCTCGATCAGCTCAGAGGTCAGCGCGCCGCGGCGGAGCAATACACGGAGAGTCTACGGACGCGCCTCGCCACCCTGCAGACGCGGGCGCTGAACTTCCAGCCCTACAACTCACGCCCCGACGCGCGGCGCATGCCGGATGACCTGGCGGAGAATCTGGTGCGCACGGCGAATGAACTGCACGCGCAGGACCACGAGCTCGCCGTCAAGAGCCAGGATGAGACCACGCTGCGCGCGCAGTTCCAGGCCGATATCGAGCGCTACCGCGCGCTGCACACCATCCACTCGCATTAAGCGCCGCACCCTCAGTGCTGCCCGGAGTGACCGAAGCCGCCCGACCCGCGTGCGGACGCGGCGAAGTCCGCCACGATCTCCAGCTCCACCGGCACCACCGGCACCACCACCAGTTGCGCAATGCGCTCGCCGGGCCGAATGGTGAACGGCTGTGCTCCGCGGTTCCAGCACGACACCATCAGCTGCCCCTGGTAGTCCGAGTCGATCAGACCGACCAGATTGCCGAGCACGATGCCGTGCTTATGACCCAGGCCCGATCGCGGCAGGATGAGGGCCGCGAGTGTCGGATCGTCCACGTGGATCGCGATCCCGGTCGCGATCAGCTCGGCCCGGCCGGCCTCGAGCACCAGGGGGCCGGCGAGGCAGGCGCGCAGATCGAGGCCGGCGGAGCCGCCGGTGGCATAGGCCGGGAGCGGGAATTCCGTGCCCATGCGCGCATCGAGGATCCGCACCTTGAGCGCGCGGCGTGCGGCCGAGCGCGTGCTCAAGCGCGCGCCGTGCCGCGCGTGCGGGCGCCGACGCGCGCCGCGAGATCTTGGGCGATCAGGCCAACGAGCCCACGGGCGAGCGTGAGCTTGCCGGCCCGGCCGAGCTCGTGGCGCCCGTTGCGGGACAATACGATCAGCTGGTTGTCCTCGCAGTCGAAGGCCTTGTCGTGGCCGACTTCGTTGGCCGCGATCATGTCGAGATTCTTCTTCATGAGCTTGGTGCGCGCGTTCTGCTCCACCGCTTCGGTCTCGGCGGCGAACCCCACCACCAGCGGCCGATCGGCCCGGGCCGCCACGGTGGCGAGCACATCCGTGGTGCGCTGCATCGCCAGCTCCATGGTTTCGGTGGTCTTCTTGATCTTGTGCTCGGCGGCGCGCGCCGGCCGATAGTCCGCCACCGCGGCCGTGGAAATGAAGACGTCGGTTCCGGGCAGCTCGGTGAGCACCGCGGCCAGCATGTCGGCGGCGCTTTCGACGTCGACGCGCCTCACGCCGGCGGGTGTCGGCAGGCTCACGGGTCCCGCGACCAGCACCACCGTGGCGCCCGCCTCGCGCGCCGCCTGCGCGACCGCGAAGCCCATCTTGCCGGAGCTGCGGTTGCTGATGAAACGCACCGGGTCGATGCGCTCGCGCGTGGGGCCGGCGGTGATGAGTACGCGCCTGCCGGCGAGCGCACCGCTGCCGGAGAGCAGCGCGCCCACGCGCTCGGCGAGCTCGAGCGGCTCGAGCATGCGGCCCTCGCCGACCTCCCCGCACGCCTGATCGCCTTCCGCCGGCCCGAAGACCTGCACGCCGCGCTGCGTGAGCGTGCCGATGTTGGCGCGCGTGGCGGCATTGGCCCACATGATGTGGTTCATGGCCGGCGCCACTGCGATCGGCGCCTCGGTCGCCAGACACAGCGTCGCCAGCAGGTCATCCGCCTGCCCGGTGGCGAGGCGGGCGAGAAAATCCGCGCTCGCGGGCGCGACCAGCACGGCATGAGCCCAGCGTGCCAGCTCGATGTGACCCATGGCGGCCTCTGCGGCCGCGTCCCACAGGTCGCTGCGCACCGTGCGTCCCGAGACCGCCTGGAAGGTCGTCGGTGTCACGAACTCGCGCGCGCCGGCGGTCATCACCACCTGCACTTCCGCGCCGCGCTCGCGCAAGCGCCGCACCAGGTCCGGGCTCTTGTAGGCGGCGATGCCGCCCGTGACGCCAAGAAGAATGCGCTTGCCTTGCATGGGAAACTCGGTTCGCCTCGCAGGCAATTATCGCACCGCGCCTCCCGGAACGCGCAAACGAGCGCGCGAATTGTGGGCAATTTCGCCACTTCGGGCGGTTTCTCCCCCTCCCGCGCCGTGGCGGCGGGTCCTTAGACTGGCCACCCACGGTCGTTAGAACTGAAGGTAATGAGCATCCGGCACTGGCCCGGCGCGGAGCGGCCGAGGGAGAAGCTGCTCGAGCGCGGCGCGCACGCGCTCTCGGATGCCGAGCTCGTGGCGCTGCTTCTTGGCTCGGGGACCCGCGGGCGTACCGCGGTCGAGCTCGCGCGCAGCCTGATCGCGGACTTCGGCTCGCTGCGCGGGCTGTTGAACGCGGAAGCGCAGCGCTGCCTCGCGCAGGCGGGCATCGGGCCGGCGCGCTACGCGATCCTCAAGGCGGCGGTGGAGCTGGCGCGGCGGCATTTTCGCGAGGCGCTGCGCTTTGGACCCACGCTCGCGGCTCCCGAGGCGACGCGCACTTTCCTCCTGGCACAGCTGCGTGATCGGCCGTACGAAGTCTTCTGCTGCCTGTACCTCGACAACCGGCACCGGCTCATCGCCTTCGAGGAGCTGTTTCGCGGCACTATCGACCGCGCCGGAGTGCATCCGCGGGAGGTGCTGCGCCAGACGCTGCTGCACAATGCGGCCGCGGTCATCTTCGCGCACAACCACCCCTCCGGAGTCCTCGAGCCGAGCCAGGCGGACGAGCTCATCACCCGCCGTTTGAAGGAGGCCCTGGGCCTGGTGGATATCCGCGTGCTCGATCACTTCATCATCGGCGACGGACTTTGCTTCTCCTTTTCAGAGCACGGGCTGCTGTAACTTGGGGGCGTCCCCGCGCGGGCCAACAGCGGGCGGGCGGCTCGAACGCCGCCCGCCCGCGCTGCGCCTACTTCAGCAGTGCTTGCTGCTGGGTCCGTGAGCCGAGTACCGTGCGGATCTTGGCGCGCTCCGCTTCGGACTGATTGGCTTTGTCGACAGACCCCTCGGTCTGGGTGAGGATCCCATCGAACTTGCGGCCGAGGCCGTCGAGCGCGGCCCAGTTCTTGTATTCGGTGACCAGAAGGATGTCCGGCTCGTTCGGTCCACGCGGTTCAATAACGACGACGCGGTAGGCGGTGATGAGCCCTGCCTTCTTGGCCGCCTCCTGCTGCTTCTTATAGGTCGTCGCGAGCCAGTGCATGTAGTCGTCGAAATGCCCATCCACTGTGCGGATCGAGGCGACATTGATGACCGGTCCGTCGTTCCAGTCGCGGCCGTCGGCATAGGCTGTGGTGGCCAGACTCGTGAGCGACAGCAGAGCGCCCGCGGCGCAGAAAACTCGCGTCATGCGCGTCATGAGGTTTCTCCCAAGGTGATTGCGGTTGTTGGTGTTGTAGCGGTAGCCGGCGGAGCGGCTCCGGCCGGCGTCGGGCGCGCGGGAGCCTACGCTCCTCCTGCGGCACCTGCAAACCGGCTTAGCTTGTGATCGCGCCCCCGGGCTGGTATAAGACCCGGCCCGGACCCGAGGGGCACGCTCCTCGATTCCAAGTCACTGAAATCTCTCAAGGTAAGCGTATGTCCCGCGTTTGCGAGGTCACCGGCAAGAAGCCTGGGGTGGGGAACCGAGTCTCCCACGCCAACAACAAGAAGCGCCGGCGCTTTCTGCCCAACCTGCACACGCAGCGCTTCTGGGTCGAGACGGAGAAGCGCTGGGTGAGCCTGCGGCTGACCACCAGCGGCATGCGCACCGTCGAGAAGCGCGGCATCGACAAGGTCCTCGCCGAGCTGCGCGCCCAGGGCCACAAGCTCTAGGCGGCATAGGAGCCACCATGCGCGAGAAGATCAAGCTGCTGTCCTCGGCCGGAACCGGCCACTTCTACGTGACGACCAAGAACAAGCGCCTGCACCCGGACAAGCTGGAAGTGCGCAAGTTCGACCCGCTGGCGCGCAAGCACGTCGCCTACAAAGAGTCGAAGATCAAGTAACGGTGCGCTCACCAAGCGCTTGCCCGAGCTGCCTGAAGTCGAAACGACGCGCCGGGGCCTGAGGCCCTACGCGCTGCGGCGCCGCATCGTCGCGCTCGAGGTCTACGAGCCGCGGCTGCGCTGGCCGGTGCCTCGCAACCTGCCGGGGAAGGTGGCCGGTCAGCGTATCGTGCGCACCGGACGGCGCGCCAAGTACCTGCTGCTCGAGCTCGATTCGGGCACCCTGCTCTTGCACCTGGGGATGTCCGGGAATCTGCGCGTCGTGCCCGCGCAGGCGCCGCGGGAAAGTCACGACCATTTCGACCTGGTGCTCGATTCGGGGCTCGCGCTGCGGTTCAACGACCCGCGCCGCTTCGGTAGCCTGCTCTACACCCGCGGCGACCCGCAGCAGCACCCGCTGCTCGCCGGTCTCGCGCCCGAGCCGTTTGCGGCCGCCTTCGACGCGGACTACCTGTGGCGCATCACCCGCCGGCGCCGCGTCGCCGTCAAGCAGTTGCTGATGAACAGCCGCCTGGTGGTCGGCGTCGGCAATATCTACGCGAGCGAGGCGCTGTTCCGCGCGCGCATCAGGCCGCAGCGCCAGGCAAGGACCCTGTCGCACGCGGACGCGGCGAGGCTGGTGCGCGGCGTGCGCGCGGTGCTGGCGCAGGCGATCCGCGCCGGCGGCACGACGCTGCGCGACTACCGGGGCGCGGATGGCGCGCCGGGCTACTTCCGCCAGCGCCTCTACGTGTATGAGCGCCGGGGCAGGCCGTGCCGCCGCTGCGGCACGGCGGTGCGCGCGGTGACCCAGGGGCAGCGCTCCACGTACTATTGTCCGTCATGTCAGAAGTAATCCGCATGAACCGGGAGATTCTCGCGCACCTGTCCCGCGCGGATGCGGTGCTCGGGGGCCTGATCCGCGCCGTGGGACCGTGCAAGCTCGCCGCGCCGGAGGATGTCCACCCCTTTCAGGTGCTCGCCCAGGCGATCGCGCACCAGCAGTTGAACGGCACCGCCGCCAACACCATCCTGAAGCGCCTCATCGACTCGTGCGGTCAGGGCACGTTTCCAACGCCGCATCAGGTGCTGGAAGCCTCGGTGGAGAGCCTGCGCGCCGCCGGCTTCTCCTTCGCCAAAGTCGCCGCGCTCAAGGATCTCGCGGCGAAGACGCTCGCCGCGGTGGTCCCCGATGGCGCGACGCTCATGCAGCTGTCGGACGAGCAGATCATTGCGCGCCTCACGCAGGTGCGCGGCATCGGCCGCTGGACGGTGGAAATGCTGCTGATGTTCCAGCTCGGGCGCCCGGATGTGCTGCCGGTCGATGACTTCGGGGTGCGCGCCGGGTTTCGTGCCGCGTATGGCCTCACCCGCATGCCGCACCCCAGGGCGCTCGCCGCCTGGGGCGAGCGCTGGAAGCCGTTCAGGACCACCGCCGCCTGGTACCTGTGGCGGGCGCTGGAACTGAAGCGCGCCGGTACCCTGCCCTCGCCAGCGGAGCGCATCCGCCTGCCGCGCGTGAAGAGGCTGCGCCGCGCGGCGCGGCGCGGGGCGGCCAGGCCCAAGGGCGGCAAGCCGCGCGGGCGGGCGGCGGTGCGCTCACGGAAGGTGCGAGCACGTCGCGCCGCGCCTGCAGGCACGCGCGCTCCACGCTCCGCGCCACGCGGCCGGGGTGCCAGAAAAGCCGGCAAAGCCAGGAAAGCTAGGAAAACAGGATAGCGGCGCGGGTGTAGGTGATGCGCAGCAGCAGCTGATCCTCCTGCGGCTGCATGTTCGCCGGGCGTTCCCCGCCCTCCAGGTCGTAGCACACGGTGAGTTCATCGTCGCGCAACTCGTAGATCGCGCGCATCGTGCGCCCGGCGTGCGGGCCGCTACGCCCGACGATGTCCAGGGTCGCAGGGGTCAGCTGCTCGTTCACCAGATAGCGGCCGCCATCAACCACGTGGTTGCTGCGATCGATGATGCTGTAGCCACCCGCCTCGAGCAGCAGATAACGTACCCGCAGCTCATCCACGGCCACGCGGCTGCCGGCGACGCTGGCAGCGATGGGCACCCAGGCGCCCTCGAGCTGGTGCCGCCGGGCGTGATCCGTGGAGGCGAGCGTAGCGGCCCTCATCAAACGCGCCGCTGCTTCTTCAGCTCGGCCTCGACGATCGGATGGACGAACTGACTCACGTCGCCGCCCAGCACGGCGATCTCACGCACCAGGGTCGAGGAGATGAAGGTGAAGTGTTCCTGCGGCGTGAGAAACACGGTCTCGAAGTCGGGGTCGAGGGCACGCGACATGTTGGCGAGCTGAAACTCGAACTCGAAATCCGACAGCGCCCGCAAGCCGCGCACGATCACCGTGCCGTGGTGCTGGCGCGCAAAATCGACCGTGAGTCCCGAGTAGCCCAGCACCTCCACGTTCGTGAGGTCGCTCAGCACGCGGCGCGCCAGCTCGACGCGCTTTTCCAGCGGGAACATCGGTGTCTTGTGGGTGTTGGCCGCGATCGCGACGATCACCTGGTCGAAAATGCCGGCCGCGCGCCGCACCAGGTCGTAGTGGCCGTTGGTGATGGGATCGAAGGTACCCGGATAGACGGCGTTGCGTTTCATGCGGTGTCGGCTGCCAAAGGCGCAGTGTGCGCGAACAGATGATAACCGACCTCGCCCGCCTGCTTCGCCTTGAGCGGTCGCCACGGCGCCGGCAGCGGGGGCAGGCCGGCGCGCGCCGCGCACTCCACGTAGATGAGCGCCCCGGGCTTAAGCCAGTGGCGCTCCTCGAGCAGCCGCGCCGCCTCGCCCAGCAGCTCGGAGGCGAACGGCGGATCCAGGAACACCAGGTCGAAAGGCCGCGCCTCGCCGGCGAGGTAGTGCAGGGCGTCCGCGCGCGCCACACGGGCATCACCCGCCTGCCATTCGGCGAGCCGCGCGCGCAGCTCGCGCACGGCCGCCTCATCCTGCTCGACGAACGTCACGTGCGATGCGCCGCGCGACAGCGCCTCGAGCCCGAGCGCCCCGCTGCCTGCGAACAGGTCCAGCGCACGCGCTCCGGGTGTGCGCGCCCCCAGCCAGTTGAAGAGCGTCTCGCGCACGCGATCGGGGGTCGGACGGATGGCGGCGGATGCCGGGAAGCGCAATTTTTTGCCGCGCCACGTTCCCCCGATGATGCGCAGCACGCGCGCCCGGCCGGCGCGCCTCACGGAGACGGCTGCGCGGCTGCCTGACTTGCCAGCGGACATGGCCGCACCTTGCCACTGTTCTTGCCGTAAGCGTACCCTAGCTCCGCGCGGTTAGGAGCTCGAGGGATATGAAGAAACTCATCGCCGCCGGCATCGTTTCGGTTGCATTGCTCGCGGGCGGTTGTTCGAGCGGCGGCTACGGCACCGTCGGCACTGAGAACCTCACCGGCTTCAACGGCAACCCGGGAGGCTCGACGCCGGTCACGCAGCCCTCCAGCAACACGGCGCTGTTTCACCCGGCGGCCGGGATCCTGCCCTATCCGACCGACCTGTACTTCGCGGGCTCGACCGACGGCACGATCAATATCCAGCCTGCCAATGCGCTCATGCCGAATCAAGCGGCCGTGAACGCACTCGATGGCTTCTCCGTCATCGCGCCCATCCGTGAGCGCTTCGGCGGGGCGTTGGATCCGACATCATTCACGGCGGCGTCCGTCATCGTCGTACCGGTCACGACGGACAATCAAACCAAGGCGACCACTGGGGTTCTCGGACCGCCGCTCACGCTCAATGTTGACTACGCAGTAGGACTAGCACCCGATGCGCTAGTCGGCGCCACGATTCTCGAGATCGACCCGCTCCATCCCCTGAAGCCGAGCACCTGCATCAGCAGCGGCATGTTCCTGGGAGCCAACTGCAAGACGGGTACCGGGTATCTCGTGATCCTCACGAATGGGATCAAGGATGCCTCCGGGCATGCCGCGGTGCCTGATTCGGATTACGCCACAATAAAGGCGGCACTTCCCACCTGTGCGTCGATCAGCGATCCGACGCTGCACGGTGTTTGCCTGCTGGCCGGTGCACAGTTGCAGATCGCGGGGGGGCTGGGGATCAAC
>VBNP01000229.1:0-4973 GCA_005877965.1 Gammaproteobacteria bacterium
GGCCGCTCCTCTCTTTCTTGAGCCATCGAACTGTCCTCCATACTGATGGTGAGGTCGCCGCGTCGCGTCGCGCCGCGGCAGGCGCCGGCGGGCTTCACTCCCGTCACGGCGGCCTGCCGAGGCACACGGCCTGGGTGCTATTGAATGGTCTGCGCCCGATTGGCGCCCCATGCCTGCGCCTGGGGGGTGAATCCACCGTATGCGCCCTGCGTCGCGCCGGTGAAGGGACTCGGTGCGAAGTACTGACCACCGAAGGCACCCAGGGCGCCCTGAGGAGTCTGAAGGCCTTGCACAGCCAGCTGGTGTACGAGTTGGTGGAGCCCGATACTGATCTGCTGTGTCACGGCGGTCTGGGCGGAGATCTGCTGCGCCAGCTGCCCGAGCAACAGGACGATCTGTTGTGCCGGATGGTGTGCACCCGCATAGCCGGCAAAGGAGCCGAGGAGCGGGTTGTACGCGAACGGACTCGGCGCGAACGGGCTCGGATACATGCCTGCCAGTGCAGGCTCGTGACCGAAGGGCACATAGCCGCTGTTGTATGCGCCGGGCTGCCCGAACAGGCCGGGACTCATTTGCGGCCACCCCGCTCCCTGCAGTCCAGGAAACTGAGGTATCAATCCTTGCGGGGAAAATGGTGAAAAGTTTGACAGCATTTGGAAACTCTCCGTATGACTCATTAGAGGGCTGAAGCGTTACCGACAGTGCTGTTCGTCGGCAGCGATGCGCATCCTCGGCCAAAGGCGGCCGCGGGGGGAATGGTCCGAAGATCCCAATCAGGGTTACAAGGACGGGCTAGGCAGCCGGACTAGTCGGCGTCCGCAGACACTGTTCGATGATCGGTGGTAGATTGTTCGACAAGGTCTCCACGGTGTTGCACAGAATCGCACGCGCAGTCGTCGCTGCGGCTGCAGTCGTCGCTGCCGCTCGCGCCTATGCGCTTGGGCCTGCCCAGGATGGCGCCAGTCCCGTTGACTGGGTCAACACCTACATCGGTACCGGCGGCGGCGGATCGGACTACGGCGGCACGATGCCGTTCGTCACGACGCCCTTCGGGATGACGAACTGGACCGCGCAGACGCGCGAGAACCGCATCAGCGTCAGCTCGTACGCGTTTGAAGACAACACGATCTCGGGGTTCATCGGCACCCATCAACCGGCCATCTGGATGGGCGACTACGGCTACGTGACGCTCACACCCGAAGTTGACGATATCAAGACCGTCGCGGCAACCCGCAGGCTGCCGTTCTCACGCAGCGACGAGATCACATCGCCAGATTACTATTCGGTGCTCATGGATGCGGGAGCCTCACGGCAGATCCGCACCGAGATCACCGCGACCGACCACTGTGGGTTCCTGAGATTCACGTTCCCCGCGCACTCCAGGGCAAGCGTCGTGGTCGAAGCCACGCGCACCGGCGTCATGGGGTTCGTGCGCATCGATCCCACGGCGCGCGAGATCGTCGGCTATAACCCCGACCGCATGGACGCCCACCTCACCAACATGCGGCTGCCGAATTTCAAGGGATATTTCGTGGTCAGATTCAACAGGCCCTTCGTCGCGCACGGGGTGTATACCGGCGAGGCGCTGCGCTCCGGAGAGCTGACGGCTCAAGACCCTAACGTCGGCGCGTACGTCGGCTTCGAACCCGGAGCCGATCGGGTGGTGCAGGCGACGGTCGGCACTTCATTCATCAGTATCGAGCAGGCGCGGGCGAATCTGCGAGCGGAGATTCCCTCATGGAATTTCGACGCCGTGCGCGCGCAGCTGAAGAGCATCTGGAACGAAAAACTCGCCATGGTGTCGCTCGAGGGCGCCTCCGACGACGAGCGCCGCATCCTGTATACGGGGCTCTACCATGCACTGCTGTACCCCAAGCTGTTCTCGGAGCACGGCCGCTACTACAGCGCTTTCGACGACCGGGTGCACGACGGAGTCTCCTACACGGCCTATTCGCTCTGGGATACATTCCGCGCCGAGAACACCCTGTTGACGATCCTCGCTCCCGAGCGCATCGACGACATGGTGCGGGCGTTGCTGCAGGACTACCAGGAGGGCGGCTGGATGCCGAAGTGGCCGAACCCCTCCTACACCAACATCATGATCGCCACGCACGCGGATTCAGTCGTGGCCGAGGCCATCAACAAGGGCTTTCATGGCTTCGATTACCACCTGGCGTACGACGCCGCCTACAAGGACGCCATGACGCCGCCCGAGGGTGATACCACACGTGACTGGCACGACCGCCAGCCGGGGGTCCCCTATGAGGCGCGTCCCGGCCTCACGTATTACAAACAGCTCGGGTATGTTCCGGTCGACAAGACCGCCGAGGCGGCCTCGGAGACGCTCGAGGATGCTTATGATGATTTTGCGGTCGCGCAGGTCGCCAAGGCGCTCGGCAGGGACAAGGATTTCCGGCTCTTCATCGGTCGCTCGCGCAACTACCGTAATCTCTACAACCCGGCGCGCGGGTTCATGCAGGGACGAAACGCCGACGGCTCCTGGGCGCGCCCGGAGGATGGCTGGACCGAGGGCGATCAGTGGGTCTACACGTATTCCGTGCTCCACGATATTGCGGGGCTGATGGCGCTGATGGGTGGGCCGGAGAAGTTCAACGCAACGCTGGATGAGCACTTCCAGGGCGGGCACAACCGCCACGATAACGAGCCCAGCCACCACTATGGTTATCTCTATGATTTCAGCGGCCAGCCGTGGAAGACGCAGTTAAGAGTGCGCGAGATCGCCCGCGACTCTTACCAGAATCGACCCGCCGGCGTATTGGGAAACGAGGACTGCGGCCAGATGTCGGCGTGGTACATCTTCACGGCGATGGGCTTCTACCCGCTCAATCCCGTGTCGGGGAATTACATGATCGGCAGCCCGCTGTTCCGCAAATTCACGCTCAACCTGCCTGGCGGCAGGCGGTTCGTCATATCCGCGCCGCAAAACTCCGCGACCAACCTCTACATTCAGTCCGCGAGACTGAACGGTGAGCCGCTCCACGTCCCGGTCCTGACGCATGCCCAGCTGCAGGCCGGCGGGCTGCTCGAGTTCGACATGGGCCCGACGCCCTCGCAATGGGGCTCGAGTTGGAGGGCAGTTCCGCTGCCTGAATTCCCGGATTGATCATTCCAGCGCCGGACGCAGCCGGCGCGCATCAGTTCAGGTCGCGGCGCGAGCCGCATACACTCTGCGTACCGTCTCGATAGTATCGGCGTCGGCGGCGCGCTTGTCGTCCCGATAGCGTTTCACCCGGGCGAGCCGCAGTGCCAGGCCGCCCGGATAGCGGCTGCTCGCCTGCAGGTCGCTGAAGGCGATTTCCACGACCAGCTCCGGTCGCACGTACACGGTCCACTGGTCACGGTGAGTCTCGCGTGCCAGAAGCTCCGTCGTCTGCCATTCGAGCATGGCGTCGGTGAGGCCCTTGAACGTCTTGCCGAGCATGACGTACCCGCCCGTGGCCGGCGCCCGCGCGCCAAGATGCAGATTGGAAAGCTTGCCGGTGCGTCGGCCATGTCCCCACTCCGCCGCCAACACCACCAGATCGAGGGTGTGCGCACGCTTGATCTTGAGCCAGCTCGCGCCCCGATTGCCGGCTTCGTAGGGGGCATCGAGCGACTTCGCCATGACACCCTCATGGCCGGCCGCGAGCGCGGCCTCATAGAAGGCGCGCGCCGCGGCTTCCGAGGAGGTGACGAGCCGTGGGATCTGCAACGCCGGCGGCACGGCCTCGCCGAGCGCCTGGAAGCGCTCGCGCGCCGGGCGGTCGGCGATGCTCAGCGCATCGAGTCGCAGGCAGTCGAAGAAGAAAGCCTTGATCGGCAGCTCGACGCGCAATTGTTCGACGTTGAGCTTGCGCCCGAAGCGACGCATGGTGATCTGGAACGGATGCGGCCGACCCGAGGCATCGAACGCGATCGCCTCACCATCGAGCACCAGCGTGCGGCCGGGGAGCGTACGCGCCACGGCGACGATCTCCGGCAGGGCGCCGGTGACATCGTTCAGCGCGCGCGTATAGATGCGCACCTCATCGGCCCCCTTGTGTACCTGTATGCGCGCCCCGTCCATCTTCCACTCGAACGCCACCTCGCCCTGGAGCTCCGTGAGTGCCTCGCCCACGTCGGCAGCGGTCTGGGCGAGCATGGGGGCGACCGGCGAGAACAGCTCCAGTTGGAATCGGCGCAGGGCATCGGCGCCTTCGCGCAGTGCCGCTCGGGCAACCGCTCCCAGACTCTTTGAATACATGGCCGCGCGGCGCACCTGCGCCACCGGCAGCTCAGCGGCCACGGCGATGGCCTCGACCATACTTGCGGCCAGCGCGCCCTGGCGCAACTCGCCCACCAGCAGATGCAGCAGGAACTGCTGCTCGGGGGCGGTCGCGCGCCGGAACAGTTCCCGCAGCGCCTGGAATCGCAGCGATCAGGGCGAGGCTGCGATCCACCTCCGCAAGCGACAGGGTTTCCGCGCTCGCAGCGCCGCTCGCCGCGGCTGCCTGCAACGTCGAATAGCCGATGCCGATCCGGCCCTGCGGGATCTCTCCCGACAGATAGTGCGCGGCAGTCTCGATCTCATCGGGCGGCAGCGCGCGCAGGAACGAAGCCAACTCCCGCACCTTGCTCAGGCGAGCGGCGGTGGCGCCCACACGCTGCGAGGTGCGCACGAGGTCGGCGAGCAGGGTCATGGGCTCGATTGTAGATCGTCAGGACGCGGCCAATCGCGCTTGGATGAGGCGCGGCATTCGCCCGCTGCGGGCGGACGAACTGTGCTTCAATACGATGGAATCACGGGAGAACGCATGGTTCACAGATCTCGACTGAAACTGATAGCCACGTTGCTGCTCGCCGTCGTGGCGGCGGTAACGGCGCAAGCGCAAAACTATACGCGGCCGAAGGTCCGGGCCATCACGGGATTCGTGCGCCTGGACCGCGAGGCTTACGCGCAGCAGATTGCCGAGGCTCTTTCTGTCTTGCGCGCG
>VBNP01000229.1:5025-5942 GCA_005877965.1 Gammaproteobacteria bacterium
CGCGGCAAAGGGCGAATTCGCAAAGCAGGGGTATGAGGTCGAAACCCTCCGCATAGTGACTCAGCCGCTCGGGGAACTGGTGAGTGGCCTGTCCGATGCACAGGCGCTGGGATTTCTGAAGACCTTCGACGACCTGTCGGCCAAAGAGAACTTTCTTCCCAGCGTCGGGCCCGCCATGCTGCGCGACAGCGACGATCCGCGCGTCATGCATCTGCTGGCACGAGCTCTCTCATCGCTGCCCAACATCGAAGGAAATGCAATTCTGGCCGGCGAGGACGGGATCCACTGGAAAGTGATCCGCGAGAGCGCGGCCCTGGTGCGTTACGTAACTGACAACAGCCCGCACAGCCAGGGCAATTTCAACTTTACCGGGACCGCGATGCTCAAGCCGTATGGGCCGTTCTACCCCGGCACCTATCACACCGGCTCGGGCAAGCAGTTCTCGATCGGCTTGGAGGGAGCCAATGTCGTTCAGGAAGTCTTCGCGCGTACGCATGGAGACTTCGACGCCTCGGTCGCAGAGCTGACCAGGCAACTGACCGTTCACGCCAAGGTGGCGGAGTCGGTCGGCCAGCGGATTGCGGCGTCGAAGGGCTGGGCCTTCATGGGCGTGGATCCGACCCCCGCTCCGCTCGGCGATGTGTCAATCGGTGCGGCTATCGAGACTTACTCGGGTTCGAGATTCGGATCGAGCGGCACGATGACGGCGGCGCTGATCATCACCACCGCGGTCAAGGCGGTTCCCGTCACCCAGATCGGATATTCCGGGCTGATGGTTCCGGTGATGGAAGACAAACTTCTGGCCCGGCGCTGGGCGCAAGGCGCCTTCAATACGGATTCAGTGCTGGCCTACTCCGCCGTATGCGGCACCGGTCTCGACACGATTCCCTTTCCTGGGGACATCAGTGTGGATCAAC
>VBNP01000052.1 GCA_005877965.1 Gammaproteobacteria bacterium
AAGCACTCGACCACGTACTCGAGAAACTGTGCGTCCCCGAGCGTCTGACCGGACACGTTGATGGCGACGCTGCGGTGGGCGGGCACGGGGATCGCCCCGCGCCCGAGGGCCGCGAACGTCGCCTGTACCACCCAGCGGTCCACCAGCCCCATGAGCCGGTAGCGTTCGGCGGCCCGCATGAATTCCGCGGGCGGCAGCTCGTGACCGGCCTCGTCCTGCAGCCGCACCAGCACTTCCAGTGCCGGGCCGCCGTCATCGCCGTGCGCCGCAACGATCACCTGCTGGTACAGGTGGAAACGGTTTTCCTTGAGCGCGCCCTGCAGGCGCTGCAACCACTGGATCTCGCCGGTGTGGCGGGCGAGGGCCTCGTCGCGCGCCGAGTACACCACCACCCGTCCGGTGCCCTGCTTCTTGGCGACGTAGCAGGCGGTATCGGCGGCAGCCAGCAGTTCCTCCAGCGTGCCGCTCTCGCGCGAGATCTCCACCAGGCCCACCGAGACGCCGATGTTGAAGATCTTGTCCTTCCACACGAAGCGGTACTCGCCCACCGAGCGGGTGAGGTCATCGGCGATCTGGCGCGCCTTGTCCAGCGGACAGCCGACCAGCAGCGTGCCGAACTCGTCACCGCCGAGACGCCCGACCGTGTCGCTGTCGCGCACCGCATCGCGCAGCAGCTTCGCGACCTCGCGCAGCATGCTGTCCCCGGCGAGGTGGCCACTGCTGTCGTTGACGAGCTTGAATCGATCGAGGTCCAGATAACACAGCACGTGCTGGCCGTCGCCGCGGTGGCCGCTCTCGATCGCCTCTTCCAGACGCCGCTCGAACTCGCGGCGATTGACGAGTCCGGTGAGCGCATCGTGCGTCGCCTGGTACGACATCTGGCGGGCGAGACCGCGCATTTCGGTGACGTCATGCAACAGCACCACCGCGCCGACGAGCTCCTGGGCGCTGTTGCGGATGGGCGAGGCCGACAACTCGATGGAGCGCTCGCTGCCGTTGGTGCGCGACAGCAGCAGGGCGCGCCGGCTTAAGTTGACGCGCGCGCCGCTGGTGAGTGCCTGGTGTACCGGATCGGAGAGCAGCCGCCGGTCGGTCTCGTCGACCAGGCTGACGATGTCCTCCAGGACCTTGCCGAGCGCCCCGGCGGCCGGAGTGCCGGTGAGCTGCTCGGCGGCGGGATTGAGCATGGTGATGCGGCCGTCCTTGTCGGTGGCGATGATCGCCTCCGCCAGGGACTGCAGCGCCAGCTGCTGCGGCTCGGCGGCGCCGTCGCCGCCCAAGGGCAGTGCCGGAGTCGTCTGGGTGGGAATGATCTCCACTCCGGTGATCAACAGCGCGCGGCCGGGGTCGAGATCGACCGGGGCGGAGCTGATCTCCAGGCGGCTCAGCTGGCCCTGCAACCCGACCATGTCGACTTCGTAGCGCTCGGCGGCCGGCTCCCCCGCCAGGCGGCGGCGGATGTTCTCGCTCACCAGCTCGGAGTATTCCGGCGGCACCAGATCCGCGAGCCGGCGCCCGACGAGCTGCACGCGATCGACGCCGATGAGGCTCGCGAACTGGCGGTTGGCGTACAGGATCACATCGCGATGCAACAGCACCGCCTCGTGAATGCGCTCGCCCAGGTCGGCGAACAGCCTGGGCGTCTGGGCGGCATCGCGCTCCGCGCCGCGGGTGGCGCGCGTCAACAGGTGATTGACGGCCGTGACCAGGCCGGCGATTTCACCTTTGTCGCTGCCGAAATCCACCTGCTCGGGGAACGGCCCGCCCACGGCGATGCGCAGCAGTTGCTCCGACAGGTCCCCAATGCTGCGCAACTCGCGACGCTGCAACCCATAGAGCACCAGGAGCAAAGCGGCGATGAGCGCGAACAGCAGGCACAATAGCCCAAGGATCGACATCTACCTTCTTCTTCAAGCCTTCCGCTTGGTTTTACCGCGCGGTCCGGTCAGGCACTCTAATTCGAATTGTCACGCCTGAGGCTTGCGGTCCAGGCAAGCATAGCGCACGTACCCCCTCGCCCTGTCGGTATTTCACCATATCTCGTCGCAGGCCCGCTTGGCAGCGCGGGGGAAAACCCTTAACTTCTCCGGCCTTTTCACCGTGCGGCAATAAGTCCAATTCCGAGGCCAGGCGATGCACAGCGCGGATGCCCGCGAACAGATGATCGAGCAGCAGGTGCGCGCGTGGGACGTGCTGGACGCTCGTGTGCTGGAGGTCATGCGCCGGGTGCCGCGCGAGCTGTTTGTCCCGCACGGGCAGCGCTACCGCGCGTACGCCGATGCCGAGGTGCCGTTGGCGCACGCACAGCATATGTTGCGTCCCAGCGTGGCCGGCAGGCTCCTGCAGGCGCTGCTGCCCGGGACGGGCGAGGCGGTGCTGCAGATCGGGGCCGGCAGCGGATTCCTCACGGCGTGCCTGCGCGCCATGGCGGCACAGGTGCGCTCGCTGGAGATCTTTCCGGAGCTTGCGGAGGCGGCGCGCCGCAATCTCGCGACGCTCGGCATGCGGGATGTCGAGGTGCTGGACGCGGATGCGCTCAGCGCCGAAGGCGGCGCGCGTTACGACGCCATTGCGGTAACCGCTTCGCTGCCCCTCTACGATGCGCGCTTCGAGCGCATGTTGACGCTCGGCGGGCGTCTGTTCGTGGTGGTGGGCGAGGCGCCGGTAATGGAAGCACGCCTGGTGCGGCGCACGGCCGAGGACGCCTGCAGCGCGCAGAGCCTGTTCGAGACGGTGATCGACCCGCTGGTGCATGCGGCGCGGCCGCCGGGATTCACTTTTTGACCACAGACCGCATCTGACTTTGCATGAAGGGAATGCCATGAATCGCGCCTCGACTCTCGCACTGGTATTACTAGCGTTTTCGGGCGCCGCGCAGCCCAAGGATCTGGCAGGGGTCTTCGAAGACGCGGTGCACAACGACCCGGTCATCCGCCAGGCCGATGCCAACCGGCTCGCAGCGCGCGAGGCTCGCCCCCAGGCCCTGGCCGCGCTGCTGCCGCAGCTGATCGGCACCGCGGGCATTTCGGGCGCTCACACCGCTGGCTTTCAGGACCAAGTCTTTCAGCCCCCGACGGCAGAACGGTTTCAAATCACGACCGATACGAACACTAAGCAGTGGGCGGTGAATCTGCGGCAGAACGTGTTCTCGTGGGCGAACTGGATGGCGCTCAAGGAAGCCGGCCGCGAGGTCGCCCAGGCCGAGGCCACCTACCAGGCCGCCGAGCAGCAGCTGATCCTGCGCGTCGCGCAGGCCTACTTCAACGTGCTGGCCGCCGCGGACGGGCTGGAAGCCAACCAGGCGTCCCTCGAAGCCATCTCCCGCCAGCTCGATCAGGCGAACAAGCGCTTCGAGGTGGGGCTCATCGCCATCACCGATGTACAGGAAGCCAAGGCGGCGCGCGACACCGCCGCCGCGGCCGTGATAGCCGCCAAGCGCACGCTCGCGACCTCCGAGGACCAGCTGCAGGAAATCACCGGCGAGAAGTACCCGCAGCTCGCCAAGCCCGGTGCCGACATGACGCTGAAGAGCCCGGAGCCCGCCGACGAGAGCCGCTGGGTCAGCATCTCTCTGGAGCAGAACCTGTCGCTCATCTCCAGCCGCCTGGGGGCGGAGATCGCGCGCGACAACGTGCGCATCGCGGTCGGCGGCCATTTCCCGACGCTCGACCTGGTGGCGGGACGCTCGTACACGCAGACCAACGCCAGCGAGATCATTAACCTGCCACCGCCAGTGCCGCAGACCTCCACCTCCACCCCCATTGACAGCAAGCTCAACGACCGACAGATCGGCCTGCAGCTCACCGTGCCGTTGTTCGCCGGCGGCCTGACGCAGTCGAGGGTGCGTCAGACCCAGTACCTGTGGATCGCCGCCAAGGAAGCGGTCGTGCAGAGCTCACGCGCCACCGAGCGTCAGGCGCGCGACGCCTATCTCGGCGTGATCAGCGGAATCGCGCGGGTGCAGGCGCTGCGCCAGGCGCTCGAGTCGAGCCGCACGGCGCTCAAGGCCACCGAAGCGGGCTACGAGGTCGGCACCCGCACGGCGGTCGACGTCCTCAACTCGCGCAAGACCCTGGTGCAGGCGCAGACCGACTACTCCGGCAGTCGCTACGATTACATCGTGAGCGTGCTGCAGCTGCGCCTGGCGGCCGGCAATCTCGACCGCCCGCAACTCACCGAGATCAACAACTGGCTGACGGTGGCCGCGCCGACCTCGCCCGCAGTGGCCACGCCCGAAAGCCTCGCGCCCAGCATCCCGCCGGCGACACCGCCGCCGGGCGGCAAGCCCTGACAGCCTTACGGCTCTTTCAGCAGCGGTTCGATCAGCCCGAGGAGCCTGTCGAGCGCACCGCGGTTGCTGTCCACCGAGGCGCGCGCCTGCGCACCGATACGGACCCGGGCCTCGGGGTTCGCCAGCAGCGCGCCGACGCGCGCGCCGAGCTCGGCGGCGTCGTGCACGACCTCGGCGGCGCCGCGCGCGATCAGCAGGCGCGCGACCTCCTCGCTGTTGGAGTTGTACGGGCCGGTGAGGATCGGCACCCCGAGCGCGGCCGGTTCGAGCAGGTTGTGGCCGCCGATCGGCACGAGGCTCCCGCCGACGAAGGCGACGTCGGCGGCCGCGTAGAAATCCAGCAGCTCGCCGAGGGAGTCGAGCAGCAGCACCTCGCAGGTCTGCGCCGCGGCCGCGGCGCCCTGCGAGCGGCGCACGAAGCTCACCCCGGCCTGGTGCAGTAACGCCGCGACCTCGGCGAAGCGCTGCGGATGACGCGGCGCCAGCACCAGCAGCGCTTCCGGGTGCGCCGCGCGCACCCGCCGCTGCGCCGCCAGCAGCGCCTGCTCCTCGCCCCCGCCGTGGGTACTGCCGGCCACCCACAGGGCTCGGCGGCGCGCGTACCGCTCGCGCAGCCGCGCGCCCCGCTCCACCGTCTGCGGTGGCAGCTGGAAATCGAACTTCAGATTGCCGGTCACGTGGGTGCTGGCAGGATCTGCGCCCAGCGCGCGAAAGCGCTCGGCATCGACCCTGCCCTGGGCCGCCACCACGGCGGCCTGCGACAGGGTGTCGCGGAACAGCGCTCCCAGGCGCCGGTAGCGACCGACCGAGCGCGCCGACAGGCGCGCGCTCGCCAGCACCAGCGGCACGCGCCGCCGTGCGCACTCCCGGTACAGGTTCGGCCACAGCTCGGTCTCGACGATGACCGCCAGCCGCGGCTGCACGCGTGCGAAAAAGCGCCGCACCGCGCCCGGCAGATCGAACGGCACGTAGCGCACCTGTGCGGCGTTGCCGAACAGCGCGCGCGCCCGCGCGGCGCCGGTGGGCGTGAGAGCCGTGACGGTCAGCGGCAGGTCCGGATAGTGCTGCCGCAGCACGCCCACGAGCGGCGCGCAGGCCTGCACCTCCCCGACCGAGACCGCGTGTATCCACACCCCGTGCGGGGCCGAGCGCGCGCCGAAGCCGTAGCGCTCACCGAAGTTGCGCCAGTAGCCGCGATCGCGCAGCCCGCGCCCCAGAAACACGGCGGAGATGAGCGGTGCGGCGAGGTATACGGCGAGGAGATAGAGGAAGCGCAAGCGGCGCCCGGTGCTTCAGGGCGCCGGCGGCGCGGGGGTGCCGGGGGACTGGCGGTAACCGTCGAGCAGTGCGTGCCAGTCCGCCTCGCCGAAGCGCTCCGCCGGCAGCGCCCAGGTGAGCTTCTCCAGCGAGCGGCGCAGCCGCACCAGGTTCGCGTCGCACCACAACCCCGGCCGGCGCAGCTCGCAGCGATCGAAGTCGATGAGATACACGGCCTCCTCGCTCAGCAGCACGTTGTGCGCATTGAGATCCGCGTGGCACACCCCGAGATCGTGGAATCTGCGGATGCAGCGGCCGATGGCAATCCAGGTGAGCACCGACAGGGCCCCGGTGCGCAGACACTCGCTCAGCGAGCCGACTACGGCCACGCGCTCGGTGATGATGTCGCCGGTGTAGGTGAAGCCGTGGTGGTGGTAGCGCGCCGCGAGCGGCGCCGGCACCGGCAGCCCCGCACGATGCAAACGGTAGGTCAGCTGCCACTCCTCGAACGGCCGCGTGCTCTGCTCGCCCTGCCAGACGTAGCGATCGCCCGAGAGGCGCGCGATCAGGCCGCCGCGCCGGTAGTGGCGCAGCACGTAACCCTTGCCCGCGGATCTGACGAAGTGGGTGGCGCCCCGGCCGCGCGCCACTCCATCGAGCTCACCGCGCTCCGCCCAGTAGCTGGGGTCGAACCAGTTGGGACTCAAATTGCCCACGCGCGAGGCGTCATATAGCATGGCGCCGCCCGCGAGGGCGCCGTGTTTCACTTCCGGGCCGAGCGCCCAGCGCCCGTTCACAAACCCGACTCCATGATGTTGCCCTTCGCCGAACCGCCGCGCAGCGTCTGTATCCTCAGGCTGTCGGCGATCGGTGATACCTGCCACGTGGTGCCGATCGTGCGCACCTTGCAGCAGGCGTGGCCCGCGACGCAGCTGACCTGGATCATCGGCAAGACCGAAGCACGCCTCATGAGTCTCATCGAGGGTGTGGAGTTTATCACCGTAGACAAGCGCGCAAGTCTCACCGCCCTGCGCGCGCTGCGCAGTCAGCTGCGCGGCCGGCGCTTCGGTGCGTTGCTGCACATGCAACTCGCGCTGCGCTCGAGCCTGGTGGCGCACTGCGTGCCGGCGGCCGTGAAGCTCGGCTTCGACCGTGCGCGAGCCCGCGAGCTGCAGTGGCTGTTCACCAACGCGCGCATCGCCCCCCACCCCCGCGAGCACGTGCTCGACAGTTTTTTCGGCTTTCTCACCGCACTGGGCATCGGCGAACGGCTGCTGCGCTGGGACCTGCCGCTGCCGCGCGCCGCGCGCGCCTACGCCGAGCGGCTGATTCCGGACGCCCGGCCGACGCTCATCATCAATCCGTGCTCGCGACATGCGCTGCGCAACTGGCGGGCCACGCGCTACGCGGCGCTCGCGCAGCATGCCGCCGGCCGTCACGGCATGCGCGTGATCCTCGCCGGCGGACCGAGCGAGCTGGAGCGGCGCACCGGCGCTGAAATCGAGCAGGCCTGCGGCAGCGGGCTGGTCAACCAGATCGGCAAGGACACACTGCCGGAGTTACTCGCGCTGCTGTCGCGGGCGCGGGTGCTCGTGAGTCCCGACTCAGGTCCAGTGCACATGGCGACCATGGTGGGCACCCCGGTGGTGGGGCTGTACGCGGCCACCAACCCGGCGCGCAGCGGCCCGTACCTGTCGGGCCGATGGTGCGTCGACGCGTACCCCGAGGCGGCGCGCGGCTTTCGCGGCTGTGAGGCCGGCGAATTGCCGTGGAACCACAAGATCGAGGAGCCGGGCGTCATGGACCTGATCAGCGTCGCGCAGGTCACCGCGAAACTCGACGAGTTGCTAGGATCGCGCCCATGAAAGACATCCTGGTTCCCGTCTCTCCGGGCGAGCTGCTCGACAAGATCACCATTCTCAGGATCAAGCAGGTACGCATCCCCGATGCCGCCAAGCTCGTCAACGTGAAGCTGGAACTTGCGCTGCTGCAGCAGACCTGGCGGGACTGCGGCTGCGCCGCGCAGGACGTCGCGCCCGATGAGCGCGCGCTGCAGGACGTCAACGAGCGGCTGTGGGACATCGAGGATCGCATCCGCGACAAGGAGGCCAAGCAGAGCTTCGATCGCGATTTCATCGAGCTGGCGCGCGCGGTGTACGCGTGCAATGACGAGCGCGCGGCGATCAAGAAGCGCATCAATCTGCAGCTGGGATCGCGGCTGATCGAAGAGAAGTCGTACAAGCCATATCGGTAGGGCGGGGGGGTCCGGACGTGCGCAGACACAAGTCATTGTTCGTGACGACGCTCAGCTTCGTCAGCCTGGCGCTGGTTGTGCGCGCCGGCCTCGCGCAGCAGCCACCCCCCGGCCTCTACGGCGATCTCGCCTGGCGCATGATCGGGCCGTTCCGCGGCGGGCGCACCCGCGCGGTAGCCGGGGTGCCCTCGCAGGCGCACGTCTTTTATGTGGGTGCGGCCGACGGCGGGGTTTGGAAAACCGACGACGCCGGTCGCACCTGGCGGCCCATCTTCGATGAGCAGCCGACGCAATCGATCGGCGCGATCGTCGTGGCGCCTTCGGATCCCGACATCATCTACGTGGGAAGCGGCGAGGGGCTGCATCGGCCGGACCTCTCGGTCGGCAACGGCGTCTACCGCTCCGCCGACGGCGGGCAGAGCTGGTCGCATCGCGGTCTCGCCGACGGGCAGCAGATCGCGGACCTGGCGGTCGATCCCCGCGATCCCAACCGCCTGTTCGCGGCGGTACTCGGCCACCCCTACGGACCCAACCCGCAGCGCGGCATCTATCGCTCAACGGACGGTGCAGTGAGCTGGGAGCGGGTTCTGTACCGCGATGAGGACACCGGCGGCTCGGCGGTGGCCATCGATCCGGCCCAGCCGCAGGTCGTGTATGCGGCGCTGTGGCAGTCGCGTCTCGGTCCCTGGGAGGACAAGAACGAGTTCCAGGGCACCGGGGGGGGCCTGTTCAAGTCGAGCGACGGCGGGGCGACCTGGAAGCGCCTCGCGGCCGGCCTGCCGGCGAACCTGTCGCAGATCAACATTGCGATCGCCCCGAGCGCGCCACGGCGCCTGTATGCCACCGCGGGCACCGACGAGCCCGGTGATTACTCCTCGGCGGCGGGACTCGGCGTCTTTCGCTCCGACGATGCCGGCGAGAGCTGGCTGCGCATCACCTCCGATCCCCGGCCTGCACTGCGCATCGGCGGCGGCGATCTGCCGGTGCTGCGCGTCGATCCCTCGAACCCGGATGTGGTTTACAGCGCGAGCCTCGTCACCATGAAGTCCAGCGACGGCGGCCGGACCTGGCTGTCACTGCGGGGTGCCCCGGGCGGGGATGACTACCAGAACCTGTGGATCAACCCGAACGACTCGCGCATCATCGCCCTGGTCAGCGATCAGGGCGCGCTCGTGACGCTGAACGGCGGGCAGAGCTGGAGTTCCTGGTTCAACCAGCCCACCGCGCAGCTGTTTCATGTCAGCGTCTGGCCGACGTTCCCGTATCGTGTGTGCGCCGCGCAGCAGGAGAGCGGCTCGGTGTGCATCGCCAGCCGCGGCAACGACGGCAGTGTCACCGACCGCGACTGGCATCCGGTGGGAGCCATCGAGTACGGCTATGTGGCCCCCGATCCGCTCGACCCCGACGTGATCTACGGCGCCGGGCGCAACGAAGTCTCGAAGTTCCACCGCTCGACCGGGCAGGTGCAGAACGTCACACCGATTCCGGTGCGCGGCCCCGACGCGCGTGTCGATCGCACCGAGCCGCTGTTATTTTCGCCGCTCGACCCGCACACCCTCTACTACGGCGCCAACCGCCTCTACAAGACCGGCGACGGGGGCGCGACCTGGCAGGCGATCAGCCCCGACCTCGCGCGCGAGCTGAGCGCAATTCCCGCGAGCGTCGGCGCGCTGCACCGGCCGGGAGCGGAGCGCCAGCGCGGTGTCATCTACGCGCTCGGACTCTCGCCTCGCAACATCGACACCCTGTGGGCCGGGACCGATGACGGCCTGGTGTGGCTCACCACCGACGGCGGAGCGCACTGGTCCGACGTGACCCCGCCGGCGCTCACCCCCTGGAGCAAGGTCACCCAGATCGAGGCGTCGCACTTCGATGCGGGCACCGCCTACGTCTCGGTGAGCCGTATGCGGATCGATGATCTGCGCCCGTACCTTTACCGCACCGTCGATGGCGGCAGGACCTGGCAGTCGATTGCCGGCGGGCTGCCGCCGGACGCCCCGGTGAATGCCGTGCGCGAGGATCCCCAGCGCCAGGGACTGCTGTTCGCCGCGACCGAGAGCGCCGTATGGATGTCGTCCGATGACGGGGAGCACTGGGAGTCGCTGCAGTTGAATCTGCCGCATACCTCGATGCGCGACCTGTGGATCCACGACGACGACCTCATCGTGGCGACCCACGGCCGCTCGATCTGGATTCTCGACGACATCTCGCGGCTGCGGCAACTCACGACCGTCGCCCCCATGCACGAGGTCGTGCTGTTCCGTCCCGCCGACGCCTACCGCATGCAACGCAGCACCTGGAGCGACACACCCCTTGCGCCTGACGAACCGCTCGCCGCCAATCCGCCCGCGGGCGCCGTCATCGAGTTCTTTCTGCCGCACGACGCCCGGCGAGCGGTGATGCTCGAGGTGCTCGACAGCGGCAACGGCCTCGTGCGCCGCTTCAGAAGCGACGATCCGGCGCAGCCTGACGCGGAGCAACTCGCCCGCGAGCTCATTCCGCAGTACTGGATCAGGCCGCCCCGCGTCCTGCCGGCGCAAGGCGGCATGCATCGCTGGGTCTGGGACCTGCGCTACGCTGCGCCCCTGGCCACCACGCGCGGCTACCCGATCTCCGCGGTACCGCATGCGACGCCACAGGGGCCGGAAGGTCCGCTCGCGCTGCCCGGGCGTTACCTGGTACGCCTGACGGTCGAGGGTCGGCGCTTCGAGGCGCCGCTCACCGTGAAGGCGGACCCGCGCGTACGGCTTTCCCCCGGCGCTCTGGAGGATCAATTGCGCCTGGCCACGGAGTTAGCCCGGCTGCTGAGCGAGAGCTCCCGGGCGCTGCTCGCGGCCAGATCTGCACAGGCGCAACTGAAATCCCTGGCGCCCGCGGGCGCAACCGCCGATGCGCTGCAAGCCTGGGGGACGCGCCTCGCCGAACTGTTAGGCTCGTCCGACAAGAAGGAAGGCGGCGATCAGGAGAAGCAGGGCGAGCCAAAAATCCTCCTGCCGGCGCTGCAGGAGCGTATCGCCACCCTGTATGCGGAAGTCATCCGCAGTGACGCCGCCCCCACCGCCGCGCAAGTGGACGCGGCTGCCACGGCGCAACGGGAGTTCACCGGTATTGCGGGCAGCTGGCAGCAGCTGCAAGCCGATCTGGCCGCGCTCAACGCAACACTGCGCGCGGCGAAGCTGGCCCCGATCCGCGCCGACCTGCCGCCTCCCCGAGATCTCAACGCGGCGGATCAGGAGTGAACACTCGCCCGGCATGCGGTGCGAACATGTTCGCCGTCCCTCAGCGGCGCAACGTGTACTCCGCGCCGCAGTAGGGACATTTCGCCCAGCCGCTCTCCTCTACGGCCAAATACACGCGCGGATGCGAGTTCCACAGGTACATCTGCGGCATCGGGCAGCACAGCGGCAGATCCTCGGCGCTGACCCGGTACTGGTTGTGCGTGTTGGCTTCAATGAGCGGTTTGGCCGCAGCGACCATGGCGAGATTTTTCCGCGATCCCGTGAACGACGGTGCCGATTATACCTGCGCGCCCTGCATCTCAGCGGCCATCGCCGCGTTCCACAGCCGTAGCACGGCGGCACGCGTGTCGCGGAAGTCCCCCGCCGGCACGATGGGCGCGGCGCCCTCGAGGGAGAGGAGATGGGTGGCGGCGCGGTACTCCCGATAGGCCCGGGTCAGCAGATCCACGCTCGCCTGCGGCACCAGGTTCGCGGAGGCCACGGACTCGAGCTGCCGGATGGTGTCGGAGAACATCGCCACCGGCGGGTACTCCCGCGCCCACAGCAGTGCCCAGTACTGAGCGAGGAACTCGAGGTCGGCGATCCCGCCCGGGTCCTGCTTGATGTCGAACCGCAGCGCATCGCCCGCGGAGAGCTCCTTGCGCATGCGCTCGCGCATGGTGCGCACCTCCTCGCGCAGGCTGTCACGGCGCACGTGCTGGCACAGTACCTCGAGCCGCACCCGCTCGAAGCGCGCGCACAGCTCGGGCGAGCCCGCCACCGCGCGCGCGTGCAGCAGCGCCTGGTGCTCCCAGGTCCACGCCTCCCGGCGCTGGTAGTCAGCAAACGCCTCGATGTTGGTGACCAGGAGGCCCCCCTTGCCGCTCGGGCGCAGGCGCACGTCGACCTGGTAGAGCCGACCGGCGGCGGAGTGCATGGTCAGGAGGTGCACGATGCGTTGCGCGAGCCGCACGAAGAACAGCTGGTTGTCGATGGGACGCGCGCCGCTGGTCTCCTGATGCTCGCCGTGCGAGTCGTGCAGGAACACGAGGTCCAGATCCGAACCGTAGCCGAGCTCCATGCCGCCGAGCTTGCCGTAGCCCACCGCGCAGATGGCCACCGGGCGAAGCCCCGCGCCGTCGGTGCAGGTCGGGACTCCGAACTGCGCGGTGATCTGCCGCCAGCCCAGCTGCATGGCGCGCTCGACGATGAGTTCGGCGATATCGGTGAGCCGGTCGCTCACCTGCATCAGCGGCAGCACGCCGGTGAGATCCGCCACCGCGACGCGAAACAGGGCGGCGCGCTGGAACTGTCGCAGGGCCTCCACCTGCTGCTCGGGATCATCCGCGTGCAGCTGCTCCATCCTGGATTCGAGCTCGCGCGCGAAGGCCGCACGGGTCGGCGGCTGCGACAGCAGCCGCGCATCGATCAGCTCATCCAGCAGCAGCGGGTGCGCGGCGATCTGCGCCGCGAGGAAATCCCCGTGACGGCACAGCTGCACCAGGCGCGCGCGCGCCGCGCCGTTCTCTCGCAGCAGCGCGAAGTACGCCGAGCGCTTGCCCGTCGCCTCGATGATGGCGAGGATCCGTCGCAGCACCGGCAGCTGGGCGCTGCTCCCCGCCACGTCTGCGAGCAGCGCCGGCAGCAGCGCCTGCAGGCGCTTGCGCCCGGGCTCATCGAGCTTGCGCACCAGGGCCGAGGCGCGCAGCTCCAGCAGCAGGCGCGCGACTTCCGCGCTGTCGCTGAAGCCGGCGCGCGCCAGCGCCTCCGCCAGCGCCGCGGTTTCCGCCTGAGTGTCCCAGAACCTTCCCAGATCGATGCGCACGGCGCCCGTGTCGGGCTCAGCCCCGCCCTGCACCAGCAGGCGAAAGTGCCGGCTGACCCGTGCACGGTGGGCATCGAGTTCCTGCCTGAGCGAGAGCCAGTCGCGCGCACCCATGGCGAGCGCAATGCGCTCGCGCGCCAGCGGCTCCACCGGCAGTGAATGGACCTGCGCGTCGGCGAGCATCTGCAGGCGGTTCTCGAGCCGGCGCAGATGGATATAGGCCGCCCGCAGTTCGCTCGTGGCCTCGGGCGGCAGCTGCCGCGACTCCCCGAGGCACGCCAGCGCGGCGAGGAGCGAGGGAGTCCGCAGGCGCTGGTCCCGGCCCCCGCGGGTGAGCTGCAGCGCCTGCACGATGAATTCGATTTCGCGGATCCCGCCCGGACCGAGCTTTACGTGATCGGCAAGTTCGCGCCGCTGCATTTCGCGCTCGATGAGAGTCTTCATCTCCCGCAGGCTCTCGAACACGCCGTAGTCGAGATAGCGGCGGTAGACGAACGGCCGTATCGCTGCCGCGTCAATTTCCGCATAACGCTGCGCACCGCTGACCGGACGGGCCTTGACGTACGCGTACCGCTCCCAGTCGCGCCCGTGGCGCGGCAGGTAATCCTCGAAGGAGGCGAAGCTCGCCACCAGGGGACCCGAGTCCCCGAAGGGCCGTAAGCGCAGATCAACGCGCAGCACAAAGCCCTCGGACGTCGGCGTCTCCAGCAGCCGCACCAGCGCCTGTCCCAGGCGCGTGAAGAACTCCTCGTTGGCGACGCCGCGCGGGCCGTCGGTTTCACCGTGCTCGGGAAACAGCAGCACCAGATCGACGTCGGAGGAGAAATTCAGCTCGCCGCCACCGAGCTTCCCCATGCCGATAACGACCAGGGGCTGAACCTCGCCGGCCGCCGAGCGCGGTTCGCCGTAGCGGGCCACGAGTGCGCGGCGGGCGTGAGCCAGCGCCGTGGCGATCGCTGCATCGGCAAAAGCCGTGAGATCGGCCAGCGTCTCGGTCAGATCCGCCCAGCCGGCGAGATCCCGCCAGGCAATGCGGGTGAGCTCGCGCCGCCGCCAGCGGCGCAGCTCGGCCTGGAAGAGCACCTCGGGTGTCGCCGGGTCCGGGGGCAGCGGGGCGCGCGCCGCAAAGTCCGCCGCTGCCAGAGGCCGCTGCAGGTCGCCGCCGACGAGGCTGGCGAAACACTGGGCATCGCGCGCGCAGGATTGCGCCACGAAGTCGCTGGCGGCGAATACCGCCTGGATCGAGTCGCGAATGGCGGGCGGCGCAGCGGCGAGCGCCGTTCGCGCGGCCTCGTTGGCGTTGAGCGCCTCGAGCGAGCCTGCAACCAGAGCGGCCAGCTCCGTGCTGACCGGGGCCCCCACGTCGTTGAACCCGACCCCCCGGGTCAGTTCCAGATGTTGCCCCCGAGGTCGTGGAA
>VBNP01000230.1 GCA_005877965.1 Gammaproteobacteria bacterium
TCAATCCGGCCGCCAGGCATCAGCCGGCTCGCCGGTGCTCAGGGCACAGGTTCCAGGGTTTCACGGTCGCTAGCTTACTCGATCGGCCCGCCGGCGGCGCCCTGCAGGCTGCCGGGCGCGCCATTCGCTTACGCTTCCTGTCGGGTGAGCGCTGTCGTGCGGGTGAGCAGCTGAGTGAGACCATACACCGCCTCGATATGCGGCGTGGGCGTGCCGGTGAGACGGCCGAGCTCCACGACCGACCCGACGAGGGCCTCGAGCTCCGGCAGGCGCCCCGCCTCGACGTCCTGGAGCATCGAAGTCTTGTGCTGGCCGACTCTCTCGGCGCCGGCGATGCGCTTCTCCAGGCTGACGCGAAACACGATGCCGAGTTTGTGCGCGATGGTCTGCGCTTCGGTCATCATCGCCGCCGCCAGCTCGCGCGTGGCCGGAAACTGGCAAATGTCGGCCAGCGTGGAGCGGGTCAGCGCGCTGATGGGATTGAAGGTGAGATTGCCCCAGAGTTTGAGCCAGATCTCGGCCCGGATGTCCTCGAGTACCGGCGCCTTGAAGCCGGCGCGCGCGAAGCATCGTGAAACCCGCCGCACGCGCTCGCTGCTCGTGCCGTCGAGCTCGCCGACGGGGAAGCGATCACCCTCGATGTGCTGCACGACCCCGGGGGCGATGAGCTCGGCGGCCGGATACACCACGCAGCCGAGGACTCTCTCGGGCGGGATCATGCGCGCGATGACGCCGCTCGGATCCACGCTGCGCACCACACTGCCGGCCCATTCGCCGCCATGCTGGTGGAAATACCAGTAGGGGATGCCGTTCTGCATGGTCACCACGACGGTGTCGGGGCCGCACAGATGCGGCACATCGCGGGCGACGGCCTCGAGCTGATGGGCCTTCACGGCGAGGATCACCAGCTCCTGTGCGCCCGCGGCAACGTAGTCCTGCGTAGCCATGACGTCGCTCGCCAGGTGCTCGGTGCCGTCGGCGAGGATGAGCCTGACGCCGCGGCTTCGCACCGCCTCGAGATTCGCCCCGCGCACGATGAAGGTGACCCGCTCACCCGCCAGCGCCAGCTTCGCGCCCACGTAACCGCCGATGGCACCACAACCGATGATGGCGACCTTCATCGCGCTCCCTTCTTGTCTTTGGCGACCGGCAGCGCCGGCGAGCGGCTGATCTGATCAGGCAGGCGCAGGACAGTCTGCAGCGTGGGTCTGCAGCGCGGCAGCTCGACGCTACGCCGGGGACTGCGATTCCTGCCGACAGCGGTCCTTGGCGGAGAGCACCAGGTTGCGCAAGAACGCCTTTTCGTAGACCCGCAACAGGTGCGGCTGACTGCGCTCCACGTAGGTGCCGACGACGTCCCGGTCAGGCGCGACGCTCACGAGATGACGCAGCGTCTGGGCATCCCATCGCCATGGCAGTTCCAGTTCGCAGAACGCGCGGTTGTACGCCTCGAGTTCCGCGGCGAGCAGGTCGCTTGTCGCACTGGCCGGCACGGTCTCGCTGACAAAGTCTGACATCGCTGACTCCCTGTATCCTGGAACCACGTTACCCCCGCCCGTACCAAAAGAAAAATTAAAGCTTTCTATCGCGACCATAAGCTTTTCAGAATACCTGGAGTGCGGGTATGCTGGCGGCGAATGAAGCATGTGACGCTCCGGCAATTGCGGGTGTTCGCGGCCGCAGCGCGGCACATGAACTTCTCGCGTGCCGCCGAGGAGCTGCACCTGTCGCAACCGGCAGTCTCGACTCAGATCAAGGAGTTCGCGTCCCACGTCGGCTTACCGCTGTTCGAGCGCATCGGCCGCAAGACCTACCTGACGCCCGCCGGCGAGGAGATGCTGCAGTGTGCCCGGGCCATTACCCAGCGCCTCAAGGAGGCCGACGAGGCGCTGGCGCAACTCAAGGGCGTGACCGGCGGTCGCCTCAACGTCGCGGTCATCAGCGCCGGGGACTACTTCTTTCCCCGCGTCCTGGCGGCCTTCGGCGCGGGGCATCCGGGTATCACGTTCCATCTCACCGTGCACAATCGCGAAGGCCTGCTGCGCCAGCTTGCCGACAATCTCACCGATCTCGCCGTGATGGTCCGGCCGCCGCGCGATATGGACATCATCGCGCTGCCGTTCGCACCGCACCCCTATGTCATCGTGGCGCCACCGAGCCACCCGCTGGCCCGGGTGCGGCAGATACCGCGCGCGGCTCTCAACCGCGAGCGCTTCGTACAACGCGAAGCGGGATCGGACACCTGGAATTCAATGCGCGAAGTGTTCGGCCGGCAGTTCTCCCGCCTCACCATCGCCATGGAGATCCGCAGCACTGAGACCATCAAGCAGGCGGTGGTCGCCGGCATGGGCATTGCCTTCCTCTCCGCCCACACCATTGGTCTTGATCTGCTGGCCGGCAACCTGGTGGTGCTCGATGTGCAGGGCTTCCCCGCCATGTTGAACTGGTATCTGGTGCACAACCGCAGCAAGCGCCTGCCGCCGGTAGCGGCGGCGTTCAAGGATTTCCTGATGCGCCAGGGCGCGCCGCTGATCGAGCGCCTGGTGCACTTTGAGCTGTCGGGCCCCGCGCCGCGGGCGCGCCCGCAAGCCGCCCCGCCGGGGCCGCGCGGCAAACGGCCCCGCGGCCGCCGCGCGAGCTAGTCGAGGAAGTCGCAGTAGCGTTCGACGTGCGCGGCGAGGTCGAGGGTGTGCTGGCGCGTCAGCCGCTCGGCGAGCTCGGTGTCGCGCCGCTCGAGCGCCTCGATGATCTTCAGATGATCGATGATCGAGCGTGCGGCGCGTCCGTTCTGCGAGATGGTAGCCCGGCGGATCGCGCGCACGTGCAGGAACAGGTTCTTGGTCGCGTCCGCGATCAGTCGCGAGCCGCCCAGGCGGATGATCATCTGATGAAAGGCGATGTTGGCGTCCGAATACTCGTCAAGATGCTGCGCGGGTGGGGAGTTCTGGAACTCATCAAACAGATGACGCAGCTTGCCGATTTCCGCGTCCGGCGCATGCAGGGTCGCCAGGCGCGCCGACATGCTCTCGAGCGCCGCCCACATCTGGATCATCTCGATGATCTCGCGCTTGGATCTGCGGACGATGAAGATTCCGCGGCGTGGAACCGTCCTGACAAAGCCCTCCTGCTCCAGGATCGACAGTGCCTCGCGCACCGGGGTTCGACTCACGCCGAGCGCCTGCATCAACTCCCGCTCATCGAGTCGCAGGGGCTCCCGCTCGCTGTATATGTCGGTGCTCGCGATGGCGTCCTTGAGCAAGGCATACGCCTGATCGCGCAGGCTCACGGAATTGAGGGGCGCGAGCGCAAGCTGCCCCGCGGGTCCGTGCTTACGCAGGCGCGTCGCGATCGCCCTCATTCAACCCCCCGTTCCTCGTCGGGCAGTTGCGCACCGTACTCGATGAGCCTCGAAGAGATCAAAAACACGCCCCTGCACCTTAGGTTCCCAGGGACCCACGGAGCCTGGAACGCATCAGGCGCTGTTTCAATCAACTCTCGGTATATCAGATATCACCGCAGGGTGTTTCTCCCCAAATTGGTGCGCCGCGAGTCGGGTTTACCCTCCAACCTCCTGGACGGCCCCCTTCACGCTCACGCCTGCACGCCTCCAAGCGCTTGAGACCCAGTGTTGACAGCGCCGAGATATATCACATATCGTCGGCCGCGCTTCAAAAAAACGCTGATCCTATGCACCGTTCCAGGGCCTCATTCTGGTGCCGGCAATCGAACCACGGGTCCCGAGGGCGCGATCCGAGCCCAGCCGCATGAGGGCACCTGACAACAACCCATCGCGGAAACTCAGGCCAACCGGCTGACGGTTCAAACAAACGACGAAGGGGGAGCATCGATGGTTACCGAATCGAATTCTCAAGGCACTTCAGTGTTCGCCCGACCCTGGGCGCAGTTGATCATCGGCCTCATCTGCATGGTGATGGTCGCCAACCTGCAGTACGGCTGGACGCTGTTCGTCGGCCCGATCGGCGCCAAGTACGGCTGGACCAAGGCCGCCATCCAGATCACGTTCACCATCTTCGTCCTGTTCGAGACGTGGCTGGTGCCCGCGGAAGGGTACCTGGTCGATCGGTTCGGTCCGAAGTGGATGATCGTGATCGGCGGCGCGCTGTGCGGCCTCGCGTGGACGGTCAATTCCTTCGCCGATTCCCTGGGAATGTTCTATTTCGCCGCGGTGCTCGGTGGCATCGGCGCCGGTGCTGTGTACGGCACGTGTATCGGCAATGCCGTGAAATGGTTCCCGGGCCGGCGCGGGCTCGCGGCGGGTCTGACGGCGGCCGGCTTCGGCGCCGGTTCTGCGGCAACCATCATCCCGATCGCCAACATGATCAAGAGCTCGGGCTACGAGCACACCTTCCTGACCTTCGGCCTGTTTCAGGGCATCGTCGTCGTGATCGTCGGCCTGCTGATCCTCGCCCCGTCGGCGAGTTTCTTCGTGGCGGCCCCGAAGCTAAGCCCCGGCGCCAGCCGCTACCAGGCGAAGCCGCTCGAGATGCTCAAGACCCCGGTCTTCTGGGTGATGTATGTCATGTTCATCATGATGGCGGCGGGCGGTCTGATGGCGACCGCACAGCTCGCGCCCATCGCCAAGGACTTCAAGGTGGCTGAGATCCCGGTGAGCCTGATCGGCATAACGCTCCCGGCGCTGACCTTCGCCCTCAGCATCGATCGCATACTGAACGGTCTGACCCGGCCATTCTTCGGTTGGGTGTCCGACCAGATCGGGCGTGAGCAGACCATGTTCATCGCCTTCCTGATCGAAGGCGCGGGCATCATCGCGCTCGCCAATTTCGGCAACGACCCGGTGGCGTTCGTCCTGCTGAGCGGCCTGGTGTTCTTCGCCTGGGGTGAGATCTACAGCCTCTTCCCCGCCACCGTGACGGACACCTTCGGTGGCACGTACGCGACGACCAACACCGGCCTCATGTACACCGCGAAGGGCACGGCCTCGCTGCTGGTACCACTGGCCAACGTCATGGTCGCCGCGAAGGGGAATTGGCACGGGGTATTCATCACCGCCGCCACACTCAACATCCTCGCGGCGCTGATGGCCATCGCGATCCTGAAGCCCATGCGCGGCGCGTACACGAATCGGACCGGCACCGTTGGTGCCGCGGCGAAGCTGGCGACGGGCTGAGGCGTGAAGATCGCGCCCTTCCGCCGCTTGGCGGAAGGGCGCCTGGTGCGCACTCCGGAGCCAGCTCGAGTGCGGACGGGAAGGGTACCGTCGCGGACAGTTGTTACGAATGGAGGCATCCATGCTCGAGACGGCGACCAAGACCACGGACGGCAACGCTACGACAACCGCGGAAGACACACTCAAGCGGAAAAGCCGTGACGCCGACGTCATTTCCGGCGGGCACCTGGTCGCCAAGGCCCTGAAGAACGAGGGCGTCGATACCATCTTCACCCTGTGCGGCGGGCACATCATCGACATCTACGATGGCTGCATCGATGAAGGCATCCGCATCATCGACGTGCGCCATGAACAGGTCGCGGCGCACGCCGCCGACGGTTACGCGCGACAGACCGGCAAGCTCGGTTGCGTGGTCACCACTGCCGGACCGGGCTGCACCAATGCCGTGACCGGGATTGCCACGGCCTTTCGCTCCGAGAGCCCGGTGCTGCACATCGGCGGGCAAGGCGCGCTCACCCAGCACAAGATGGGATCGCTCCAGGACCTGCCGCACGTCGATCTCATGACGCCGATCACCAAGTTCGCCGCCACGGTGCCGAGCACCGAGCGCGTCGCGGACATGGTCTCGATGGCGGCGCGCGAGGCCTTCAACGGCGCCCCGGGACCGGTGTACCTGGAAATTCCGCGCGACGTCCTCGATCGCGAGGTCGAGACATCCAAGGCCATCGTCCCGAAGCCCGGTCACTACCGCGCCTCGACCCGCTCGCTCGGCGATCCCCGCGACATCGAGAAGCTGGCCGACCTGCTGGTCAATTCCGAGCGTCCGGCCATCCTGTACGGACAGCAGGTGTGGGCGGCGCGCGGCCATGAAGAAGCGATCGCACTGCTGCGCGGACTCGACATTCCCGGTTACTTCAACGGCGGTAGCCGTGGGCTCCTGCCGCCGGGCGATCCGCACCACTTCGATCGAACCCGCGGCAACGCCTTCTCCGACGCCGACCTCATTCTTATCGTCGGCACGCCGTTCGACTTTCGCATGGGCTACGGGCGGCGAATCAGCACCAAGCTCAAGCTGGTGCAGATCGACA
>VBNP01000225.1:0-2500 GCA_005877965.1 Gammaproteobacteria bacterium
CGGTCCGGGGGTCAGCACGCCGCTCAGCCAGGCATTCATCCCCTGGACGCCGGTGTTGATGATGTTCTGCGGCGCCCTGGCCCAGCTGAACACCGCCTGGAACATGAGGAACAGCACGATCGCGAGCAGCGCCGGTCCCGCGCTGGGATTGAGCACCACCGCGTCGAGCCGCGACAGCACCGCGAGGCGTGCGGGTACGCGATAGCCGGCCTCGTGCAACACGCGGCGCACTTCGCGCTGGGTGGCTTCGATGTCGGCGGCGCTCGCCACCGGCGGGGGCTCGAGACGCTGGACGCGCGCCGCCGTTTCAGTGGCGAAACCGTGGGTGTCGATGGCATCCACCAGCGCGCGCTCGCCGCCGGAGCGCACCGCGACGGTCGGCACCACCGGCACACCGAGCGCCCGCTCGAGCGCCGCGCGGTCGAGCGTGTAGCCGCGCTGCGCGGCGAGGTCGCTCATGTTGAGGGCGACGATAATGGGCTTACCCAAGCGCTTCAGCTCCAGGACCAGTCGCAGGTTGAGGCGCAGGTTGGTCGCGTCGACCACGCACACCAGCAGGTCGGGCGCGGGCTCGGTCGCGTGCCGGCCGAGCACTACGTCGCGGGCGATGGCCTCATCGAGCGTCGCAGGCTCGAGGCTGTAGGCGCCAGGCAGGTCGATGACGCGGAAGGTGCGCCCGGTGCGCGGTCCGACGAGGCGCCCCTCCTTGCGTTCGACCGTGACGCCCGGGTAATTGGCGACCTTCTGACGGCTGCCCGTCAGACGGTTGAAGAGCGCGGTCTTGCCGCAGTTGGGGACGCCGATGAGCGAGAGAGTGGGCTGCGGCGCGGCCAACGCCGCGGCCGCGGGGGCGTTCATCGCTGAATCTCGACCCTCTCGCTGGCGCTACTGCGTGCCTCGAGGGGTGGGGCGTTCGCTCCGGAGCGCTGAATTTCTACCCACACGCTCTGCGCCTCGCGCCGACGCAGCGCGAGCGTCGTGTGACCCACGCGCACCACGAACGGATCACGCCCCGGGCGCGCCTCGGCGAGGATTTCGACCTGCTCGCCGTTCACGAAGCCGAACTCGAGGAGCCGGCGCTCCAGCGCCGTCAGGGCCGACGCGATCGAGCCGACGCCCACCACCCGTGCGGTGGTGCCGGGAGGCAGGGCGGCGAGGCTCACGAAGCCCGGGTCGAGAGCGAAACCCTCGGGTGCGACGACGGCGTCCATGAGGGCAATTATGGATGAGAACGGTTCGCATTTGCAATCGCAGGGCCAGCATGGGTACCATAGCTAGGATAATCATGCACTTGCGGCGGCAGAGCGGCGCTCCTGAGCCAGCAGCGGTCGCAGGTATTTCCCAGTCCAGGAGGTCTGGCTGGCCGCAATATCCTCGGGCGAGCCGGTGGCGACGATCTCGCCCCCACCCTCACCACCCTCCGGACCCAGGTCGATCACCCAGTCGGCTGTCTTGATGACATCGAGGTTGTGCTCGATCACCACGACGGTGTTGCCCTCGTCGCGCAGGCGGTGCAGGACGTGCAGCAGCTGCTCGACGTCGTGGAAATGCAGCCCGGTGGTGGGCTCGTCCAGGATGTAGAGGGTCTTGCCGGTGGCGCGCTTGGCGAGCTCGCGCGACAGCTTCACGCGCTGCGCCTCACCGCCCGAGAGCGTGGTGGCATTCTGTCCGAGGCGCACGTACGACAGGCCGACGTCGGTGAGCGTCTGGAGCTTCCCGGCCGCGGCCGGCACGTTCTGGAAGAAGCGCGCGGCATCCTCGACGGTCATCTCGAGCACTTCGTGGATGTTCTTGCCGCGGTAGCGGATCTCGAGCGTCTCGCGGTTGTAACGCTTGCCGCCGCACACGTCACACGGCACGTACACGTCGGGCAGGAAGTGCATTTCCACGCGGATCAGGCCGTCCCCCTGGCAGGCCTCGCAGCGTCCCCCCTTGACGTTGAAGCTGAAACGGCCGGAATCGTAGCCGCGGGCGCGGGCCTCGGGCACGGCGGCGAACAACTCGCGCAGCGGCGCGAACAGCCCGGTGTAGGTCGCAGGGTTGGAGCGCGGCGTGCGCCCGATCGGACTCTGGTCGATGTCGATGACGCGGTCGATCTGCTCCAGGCCCTCGATGCGCTCGCAGGGCGCGGCTTCGACGCGCGCGCCGTTCAGGCGCGCGGCGGTGTGACCGAACAGCGTGTCGACGATGAGCGTCGACTTGCCCGAGCCGGAGACCCCGGTGACGCAGGTGAACAGGCCCAGCGGGATCTGCGTGCTCACCTGCGCGAGGTTGTTGCCGCGCGCGCCGACGATGCGGATCTGCCGCTGCGGATCCGGGCGCAGACGCAAGCCGGGCACCTCGATGCGGCGTCGGCCCGCGAGGTACTGGCCGGTGATCGAGGCGGGATTGGCGGCGATGTCGCGCGGCGTGCCCTGCGCCACGAGGTGTCCGCCGTGCGCACCGGCGCCGGGACCTAGGTCCACGACATGGTCGGCTTCCCGGATCGCCTCCTCATCGT
>VBNP01000226.1 GCA_005877965.1 Gammaproteobacteria bacterium
CGCGATGGTCTGCTGCAGCAGGTGGTGGAACTGCATGCGGTTCGGGATCTTGGTGAGCGCGTCGTAGCGCGCCAGATAGCGTATGCGGCGTTCGGCGCGCTTGCGGTCGGTGATGTTGCGCGCCACGAAGATGTTGCCCTGGAACTGCGGGTCGTCGCTGTCGATGCGCGAGCCGGTGAACGACACCGGGATCGTCTGACCGCTGCGCGTGCGCACCACCGTCTCGCGCGTCTCCTGCGCCGCCTGCAGCAGATCGAAGCCGGGGCGCTCGCGCTCATCGAGCACCGCGAGGATGCTGCGCCCGAGGAGCTCCTCTTCGCCGAAACTCAGCAGCTTGCAGGCCGCGGAGTTGGCCATCTTGATGACTCCGTCCGGGGAGGTGACGAACACCGCATCGGTCATGCTGTTGAGCACGCTGTTCAGGTAGTTCTTGTTGATGGTCGACTGGCGCAAGCGCCCACGCATGCGCTCGAGCGCCTGCTGCAGGTCCGCGAGCGCCTCGTGCCTGCGCACCTCGACCGGGCGGGTGTAATCGCCCTGGCCGATACGCTCGGCGCTCTTGATGAGCGAGTCCACCGGCCGCTGCAGCTGGCGGGTGAGGCGCCAGGCGAGCGCGGCGCCCGCGACCCCGCCGCTCGCCGCGAGCACGAAGCCCAGGAGCCAGGTGAGCCGCGAGCGTGCGGCGCTCACCGCCTGCAGCCGTCCGCTCAAGCTCACCGCGGGCACGGGCGCGGCCTGCTGGAGCACCACGGTGAGGGAGGCGAGGGTCTCGGGCGTCGCGGCGCCGGGGATGCGCTCGACGAAGGTGCGTACCGCAACGGCGACCTCGGCGCTGAGCGCGCCCGGAGTCGTGCCGGCGCTGCGCTGCCAGTAGAAAATCCGCTTTCCCGAGCGGGACGTCACGGTGACGGCGGCCACCGTGGGATCGTCGATGAAGGGCTGGAGCCTGCGCACCACACCGCCGCCGTCCCCGGCGCGCACGGCGCCGGCGATCGAGTCCGCGGCGTGCGTGGCGATGCTGCGCGCCCGGGCCTGCAGCTCCGGATCGACGCGTTCGCGCGCGGCACTTTCGGCGAGGGCGCTCAGGGCGCGCGTGTCGGCCTGGTGGCGCACGAGCAGCACGGTTCCCACCGCAGCCGCGGCGAGCACCACCACCAGGAAGGCGGCTCCTGCGTACTTGAACTTGAAGCTGGCGGCAGTCACGTACGTAAACGCCCGCCGCAGGCTGCGTGGACCTGAGGCGGTTATCCCCCGTATTTGGGGATTCATATTAACCGCCGCTTGGGACTGAAGGCTAGGCGCCTTCAGCTGCCGGACCAGACTCTTTTTATATGCCCGAGCATCAGGCCACGCATCGTGGCCATGGGATCGTTGCTGGCCGCGAAGATGGGCGGCCGGCGCCGCAGCAGCTGCCAGCTCTCGCTGCGCAGAACCTGGCGCAGGTACTCGATGTTGCGCTCGATGGCCTCCATGTACGGGTTGCGCCCGCCGTAGAGGATTTCCAGGTAGCGGTAGGCTGCATGGAAATCCCCATCGAGCCGCTTAGCCCGCACCTCCGCCACGAACTCCGGTGTCTGGCGCAGCAGGTCCAGCCCCGAGGCGTACTTCACCCGCGGGTTGCCCTGGCTGAAGTGCAGGGCGACGCCGCCGAGCACGAACTCGGCATACAGCCGGTCACGGCATTTCTCCAGATAGCAGCGGTCGGCCATCTGGGCGATCATGTCCGCCGTGCCGAGCAGATGGCCCACCGTGATGTCACGCGGATCGGAAACCGACTCCTCGATGCGCGCGAACGGCACTTCGTAACCGGTGAAGTGAATGATGTCCGAGGCCACCGGCACCCAGGAGCGGAAGCCCAGCACCGGCAGGTATTCCTGCAGGAAGCGCGCCCCGCGAGACACATGCGTGCGGGTGAACTCGGCGCCGTTGCGCGAGTCCTTCTCGTCGGTGCGGCGCAGATAGCCCACGTCGTGAAACAGGCCGGTCACGAGCCCGACCACGGCGCGTGCGCCTCCCAGGCGGGAGGACTCCTCCTGCTGGCGTTCGTAGCCCACGATGAGGCGCGCGAGCGCGAGTGTGATGTCGAGCGTGTGCTGCCGGTCGTGGTACACGGTGTCGACGCCGTGGTATCCGGCCACCTTGCCGGCGAACAGGCGCTCGAAATGCTCGAAGGCGCGCGCCACGGGGTCCATGGACAGCCCCGGCCACGTCGGCCGGTAGAGCGCCTCGACCGCGGCGAACACGGCGGCGGGCGAGCTCACCTGCACGCTGTTGGTAACGTCGAAATCGCTGCGCCGGGTACTGGTCATGGTGGACGGAGGCGACACGGCGGCCGTCCCCCTGACAGGCCTGACCGGTGCCTTAAACCCCAGTCTAGGCAGTTCCGGCACCCTGGCACCGCGACGCGGCGCACACTTTGGGATTCCCACCCCGCCCGCGGGGCCCGCCGCTGGTGCGCCCGGGCAACCAGCTTAGCTTACTTTAGCTATCTAGTAGATGCGCAGGCCGCCGTACTTGCGGCGGATGCGCCGGTCGAGCGCCAGGGCTCCGAGCGCAAAGCCGACGGCCAGGGCCGGCAGCGCCGCACCGAGCGCCCACGGCCACACACGCCGGGGATTCTCCTGCTCCGCGCCGGCAAACAGCCCCCGCGGCGGCGGGCCGGCGGAGTCCTCCGCGGAGGCCGCGGGCGCCGGCGCGACGGATGCCGAGATGACGGCACCGCCGCCGGGCGCCGCGCCGGTGCGCGCCGTGTCGAGCTGTGCCTGCAGGCGACTCACATCCTCCTTGAGCCGCGCCACTTCCGCGGTGCGTTCCGCGAGCCGCGGCCGCAGCGGCTCATCGGCCGACAGGTAGCCCGCCCTGATCCAGCCCTCCGTGCCGCGCGCCGTGCGCACGTGGACCTCATCGCCCGAGCGCTCCAGGACCTCCAGCGCATCGCCGCTCCTGACCGAGGCGATACGCTCGCCGCCGCTGTCGGGCGCGCTGTTGACACTGACCACCAGTTGCTCGATGACGTACAGCGTTTCGGCGCGCGCCGCGGGCGCGGCCAGGGCGCACAGCAGCAGCAACGACGCCGGCAGCGCGCGCGCGGTGAGCTTGCGCCTCACGCGGCGAGCTCGCCTGGCGCAACAATGCCGTGCTGCCTCAGCAGCGCCGCCACATCCGGCCGGCGGCCGCGAAACTCGATGAACGCTTCGAGGGCGTCGCGGCTGCCGCCGCGGCTGAGGATCGCGTCGAGGAAGCGCTGGGCGGTCGCGCGGTCGAACACCCCGCTTTCCTCGAACGCGGCAAAGGCGTCCGCCGCCAGCACCTCCGCCCACTTGTAGCTGTAGTAGCCGGCGGCGTAGCCGCCGGCGAAAATGTGGCCGAAGCTGTTCGGAAAGCGGTTCCACTGCGGCACCGGCACGACCGCGACCTCGCCCCGCACCTCGCGCAGGATCTGCTGCACACACCCGCCGCGCTCGGGCGAATACTCGGTGTGGATGCGGAAATCGAACAGGGCGAATTCCAGCTGCCGCATCATCGAGAGCCCCGCGTGGAAGCTGCGCGTCGCGATGAGGCGCGACCGGGTCGCCGCGGGCAGCGGCGCGCCGCCCTCGAAGTGCCCGGAGATGCGCTGCAGAACCTCCGGGTGCCAGGCGTAGTTCTCCAGAAACTGGCTCGGCAGCTCCACCGCGTCCCAGGCCACGCCGTTGATGCCGGCGAGGCTCGGATAGTCGACGCGCGTCAGCAGGTGGTGCAGGCCGTGGCCGAACTCGTGGAACAGGGTGAGCACGTCGTCGTGCGTGAGCAGCGCCGGCCGCCCGGGTGCGGGCGGCAGGAAATTGCACACCAGGTAGGCAACCGGCAGCGCCGCCCCGGTGCGCAGGCGTTTGCGGCCGACGCACTCGTCCATCCACGCGCCGCTGCGCTTGTTGGGGCGCGCGTAGG
>VBNP01000015.1 GCA_005877965.1 Gammaproteobacteria bacterium
GCGAGTACCGCTATCGCAACCCCCTGGTGCCGGTGGATTCGCTGTTCGTCGCCATCTCGCAATCCGGCGAGACTGCCGACACGCTGGCCGCGCTGCGCCGCGCGCGCCAGTCCGGCTACCTGTCCTCGCTCGCCATCTGCAACGTTCCCGAGAGCTCACTGGTGCGCGAATCTGAGCTCGTGATGCTGACGCGCGCGGGACCTGAGATCGGCGTCGCCTCCACCAAGGCGTTCACGACCCAGCTCGCCGCGCTCGCTCTGCTGGTGATCGCACTCGCCCGGCGTCATGGCGCGGATGCCGAGCGCGAGCGCGGGCTGGTGACGCGCCTGGTCGAGCTGCCGGGGCTGGTCGAGAAGACCCTCGCGCTCGATGCGATCATTCAACGCCTGGCGGAGCGCTTCGCCGACAAGCGCCACGCGCTGTTTCTCGGGCGCGGAGCGCTGTACCCCATCGCCATGGAAGGCGCGCTGAAGCTCAAGGAGATCTCCTACATTCACGCCGAGGGCTATCCGGCAGGGGAGCTCAAGCACGGGCCGCTGGCGCTGGTGGACGCCGACATGCCGGTGGTGACGGTCGCGCCCAACAACGACCTGCTGGAGAAGCTCAAATCAAATCTCATGGAAGTGCGCGCGCGCGGCGGGGAGCTGTTCGTGTTCGCCGATCCGGAGTCGGGTATCCACCCGAGTGACGGCGTCACCGTGATCGAGATGCCGCGGCACGTGACTTACGTGCAGGCCCCGGTGGTGTACACCATCCCGCTGCAACTGCTCGCCTACCACGCGGCGATCCTCAGGGGCACCGACGTCGATCAGCCGCGCAACCTCGCGAAGAGCGTCACGGTCGAATAGTCAGCTCTCTGCGCTTCTCGCCCGATTGGGCGAATAGACGCCTGACGCGTCTATAAATCGTCCATTACGTCGAGTAAACAATATCATTCAGTTATGATATAATTCGCCTGTATAGGCGAAAAGTTATCTATTTATCATTTTACTCGCCGCCAGGGACGAGTTATGAAACTCACCACCGAGATGACTGATGCCGCAGTTCTACAGGAGCTCGGCGCGCGCCTGCATCGCCGGCGCATCGATGCCAATCTCACGCAGGCGCAGCTGGCCGAGGAAGCGGGGGTTTCCAAGCGCACTGTAGAACGCATCGAGGCCGGACACAGCACTGACCTCGCCATGCTCATTCGCGTTCTGCGCGCGTTGAAGCTTTTCCACGGCCTGGAGAGCCTGATCCCGGATCGGACGCAAAGTCCGATCGCCCTCCTGAAGCAAAGAGGGCGTGAGCGCAGGCGCGTGGGCCATGCGCGCGGGGAGCCTGATCGCGCCCAGGCGCGTAAGGCGTCCGCCCCCTGGAAGTGGGGCGAATAGAGGATGGCCAGCGTTGCGGAAGTGCGGCTCTGGGGCAGGTCGATCGGGGCTGTTTCCCTGGAAGATGGAGCGCGGGTCGCCGCGTTTCAGTATGCCCCCGCCTTTGTCGCGAGCGGGATTCAGCTCTCGCCGGTGGTCATGCCGCTATCCACACAGGTGTACCAGTTTCCGTCGCTTCCTGAAGTGTCGTTCCTCGGCTTACCAGGACTGCTCGCGGATTCGCTTCCGGACCGGTTCGGAAACGTGCTGATCGATGCGTGGCTCGCTACCCAGGGCCGAAGGCCCGAGAGTTTCAACGCCATCGAGCGGCTCTGTTACGTCGGCGTGCGCGGCATGGGCGCGCTTGAGTTCGCGCCCGTGATCGGCCCGCCGCTGCGGCGCTCGGCCACCGTCAAGGTGGATGCGCTCGTGGCTCTCGCCTCCGAAGTGCTCACCCATCGCAACTCACTCCAGGTGTCCTTTGCGCCCGAGCAACGCCATGAGGGGCTCGAGGAGCTTCTGCGCGTGGGCACCTCGGCCGGCGGGGCGCGTGCCAAGGCCATCATTGCATGGAACCCGCAGACGAACGAGGTGCGTTCCGGCCAGGTGAAGGCCCCGCACGGGTTTGGTTACTGGCTGCTCAAGTTCGATGGTGTCAGCGCCAACAAGGACAAGGAGCTCGAGGACCCGAAGGGCTACACGCTGATCGAGTATGCGTACGCACTCATGGCCAAGGATGCGGGCATCGACATGAGCGACTGCAGGCTCCTTGAGGAGGGCGGCCGAAGCCACTTCATGACGCGGCGCTTCGATCGGGAAAGCGATGGCGGCAAGCTCCACATGCAGTCACTGGCCGCGCTCGCCCATTTTGATTTCAACACGGCCGGGGTATACGCCTACGAGCAGGCCTTCGATGTGATGAAGAGACTCGAGCTGCCGATGCGTTTCCTCGAGCAACAATTTCGCCGCATGCTCTTCAACGTGGTCGCGCGCAACCAGGACGATCACGTGAAAAACATCGCCTTCCTGATGAACAAGGGCGGCGTGTGGTCGCTCTCGCCCGCCTTCGATGTGACCTACGCGTACAACCCGACAGGCCTGTGGACCGCGCGCCATCAGATGACCATCAACGGCAAGGCCGACGGCTTCACCCTGGCGGATTTCCGCGCTTGCGCGCAAGTCGCAGGGCTCAAGCGTGCAGGCGATGAGGAAATTCTGGCCGAGGTCATCGGCGCTGTCGAAAATTGGCGGCGCTACGCCAATGAGGCCGGTGTGCTTGCGAAGCAACGCGAGCACATCGCCCGTACGTTGAGGCTGCAGTTTGGCACCGGCCGGCGCACGGTACGCCGGTGAGCTCGGCGGCTGTCTTATCGGTACGCCGCGGGGCCGTGCGACCCGCTCGGCGTCTGCAGCAGCGCGTGCAGGGCTTTCGGACCTGCCGCCTTGTCGATGCAATCGTCGAAGCCGGCGTTGCGCGACAGGCGCAGCGTCGTGTCATCGAGCGTCATACCGCTCAACATCACCAGCCGCATGCTGGAGCGCGCCCGCGCCTTCAGCGTCTGGGCGAGCCGATAGCCGTTCATCCCCGGCAGATGGATGTCGATCAACGCCACATCGGGTGCGGCCTCGACCGTCGTGCGTAGCGCTTCTTCCGCGTTGCCGGCTTCCGACACCGTGTAACCGAGGGCAGCGAGGGCTTCGCGGTAGATGCTCCGTACCTCGGTGCTGTCCTCGACGATGAGAATGCGGGTGCGTGCCGGCCCGGGGCCGGTCGCGGTGGAGCCTCCGTCGTTGGCGGCGGCGGGCCGCGCGTCCTCGGGACGGGCGAACACGCCCGCGGCGCCGACGGGCGCGAACGCAGCCACCAGCTCGCCTGCGCCCGCGGAGCGCAGGGCGAGATCCAGGCTGCCGCGCTGCAGCTTCATGACATGGCGCGCCGTGCGCAGCGCCATCCGGCTTCCCCGCGCGCGTGCGCTGTAGCTCTCGAACCAACTCTCGCCAACCGAGTCCGGCGTTTCGATGGGAAAACGCACGCGGATCTCAGGACCAGATTCTCCCGCGGCCGCGTGCACTTCGATCGCCGAGCGCGGCGGCGCCACCGCGCTCGCCTGCTCCAGCATTGCGCTGACGACTCGCAGGGACTTTGCGGCATCGGCCATCGCCTCGACAGCGCGCGTCGAGCGCGCGACCTCGACGCGCTGCGAGCGCCCCGCGAACAGCGGCGCGAGTGCGGTGCGCGCGGATTCGAGGATCTGGTCCAGGGAATTAGGCGCCACCTCGACCGTCAGGGTGCCGTTCTCGCATTGATCGGCGGCCACGAAGGCATCGACCGCGGCCAGCGCGCAGTCGAGCCCCCGGTCGACTTTCTCTGCCACGCGCCGGCTGACCTCGGTGTCGAAGTTGCGCAGCCGTAACAGGTCGATCGCGGCGCGGATCGGGCTGAGCGCGTCGCGCAGCTCGTGCGCCAGCCCGCGCATGAGGGAGGGCCGATCGTCCATTGTCACAAGTTATGATATCCGGCAAATGACAACAAGGGCTTCCAGCGCGGACCTGCTCGCCGGGTTGTCGATCGCCGGTCTGCTGTTGCCCGAAGCGCTGGCCTACCCAGGGGTTGCCAACCTGCCTCCCCAGGCGGGCGTGATCGGCCTGTTCGCCGGACTGGCGTGCTACGGCCTCATCGGCCGCAGCCGCTTTGCCATCGTCACCGCGACCTCCTCGTCCGCCGCCGTGCTGGCCTCCGCGACGCTCACGCTCGGGGGCGGCGATCTCGCCCAGCGCGTGACGCTCGCTTCGATCCTGGTGGTCGGCGCCGGCATCACCTTCGTCTTGGCAGGGTGTTTGCGCCTGGGCGCGATGTCGAACCTGATCGCACGCCCGGTACTGCGCGGCTACGGCTTCGGCCTCGCGCTGGTGATCGCGGTGAAGCAATGGCCGCACCTGGTGCACCTGCAGACCCGCAGCGCCGATTTCTTCCCGCTGGCTGCCGAGATCGTGCGCGGCTATGCAGCATGGCAGACGCCGAGCCTTGCATGTGGCCTCATCGCACTCGCGGGGCTGTTCGGGCTCGAACGCGTGGCGCGCGTGCCCGGTGCGCTGGTGGTGATCGTCACGGGCACGCTCGCGTCCGCGTGGCTCGCAGCGCACGGCGTGACGCTTACCGGGCCGATTCAGCTCGCGATTGGCATGCCCGCGTTCGCGCTGCCCTCCGGCGCCCACTGGCTGGCGCTCACTGAATTCGCCCTGGCGCTGATGTTCATCCTGTACGCCGAGTCCTACGGCTCGATCCGCACCTTCGCGCTGCAGCACGACGAGGAGGTGCAGGCGAACCGCGACCTGCTCGCGCTCGGCGCCGCCAACATCGTGTCCGGCCTGTTGCAGGGCACACCGGTCGGCGCGGGCTATTCCGGCACCGCAGCAAATGCGGCTGCCGGGGTGCGGTCGCGTTTCGCCGGTCTGTACGCGGCCGGCATCGCGCTCGTGCTGGTGCTGCTGTTCCTCGGGTGGATCGAGCGCATCCCGCAGCCGGTGCTGGCGGCGATCGTCATCCACGCGGTGAGCAAGTCGCTGCGCCTCAGCGTGTTCAGGGACTATTTCCGCTGGCGGCAGGATCGGCTGGTGGTCGTGGCGGCGGTGCTGGGGGTGCTGACTTTCGGGGTGTTGAACGGGTTGCTGGCGGCGATTGCGTTCAGTCTCGCCCTGCTCCTCAAGTCGCTCGCGAGTCCGCGCCTGTCGGTGCTGGGGCGGGTCGGTGCGCATGATTACGTCAGCGTCGCACGCTTCGCGAGCGCGGTGACCGTGCCCGGCATGCTGGTGCTGCGGCCCGAGCAGCCGCTGTTCTTCGCCAACGCCGAGCCGCTGCTGGCGCAGGCGCGGCAGCGGGTGCTCGGCGCACCGGGCACGCGACTGGTGGTCCTCAGCCTCGAGGAATCGCCCGACCTCGACAGCACCGCGCTCGAGGCGCTCGAGGAGTTCTGCTCCTGGCTGAGCGCGCGCGGGGGCGAGTTCCGCGTGGCGCGGTTGAAGGAACTGGCACGCGAGGCGCTGCTGCGTGCGAAGCTCGCGCACCTGGGTGCGGCGGCGCTCGACTATTCGAGCGTGGACGACGCCGTGCGGGGTGAAGGCGTCAGCCCAAATCAACCACGTGGAACTTGAGCCCGACAGCGCTCCCGCGCTGGCGCGGCGGGCTTCGTGCTACCCTTTACATATCATGGCAGCCGCGGTGCCGGTGCCCGCCAAGAAAACCGTAACGAGAGGACCAACAATGAAAAAGCACTCTGTGTGGCTGCTGGCCCTGGCGGCGGTGCTCGTCGTCGGTTGTGCGAACCAGAAGGCGCCGGCCGAGCAGGCGGTCGCGGGCGCGGAAACGGACCTGGCCGCGGTGCGTGACGAGGCGCACAAGTACGTCCCGGATCAGCTAGGGGCGGTTGACTCGCAGCTCGCGGCCCTCAAGGACAGTCTCGCCAAGGGCGACTACAAGGCCGTGCTGACGGGGGCGCCGACCCTCAATTCCGCAATCAGCTCCCTGAAGGACGCGGCGGAAGCCAAAAAGGCCGATGCCGAGGCGGCTCTCGCCAGGGCGAAAGACGCCTGGGGCCCGCTCAGCGCCGAAGTGCCCAAGACCGTCGATGCGATCGAGAGCCGCGTCACTGCCTTGTCCAAGTCACACCACCTGCCCAAGGGCCTCACCCAGGACGGCCTCGCCTCGGCGAAGTCGGGCGTGGATTCGCTCAAGTCGATGTGGAGCGAGGCTTCGAACGCGTCCGCCTCGGGTGACTTCACCACTGCCGTGGCCAAAGCTCAGGCGGTGAAGGACAAAGCCGCCGAGATCATGAAATCCCTCGGCATGTCTGCGGGCTGATTTGCCCGGTGAGATCGTAGTCGTCCGCGGCCACGATCCGCACCTCGGCCCAGTCGCCGGCGCGCAGTTTCCCGGGATTTTCGATCCGCACCACCCCATCGATCTGCGGCGCGTCCGCTTCGCTGCGCGCCGTAGCCGTGCCATCCTGCACCGCATCCACCAGCACCCGCATGTGCCGGCCGACCCGCTGCGCCAGCCGCCGCCGGCTGATCGCCGCGGCACGCTCCATGAAGCGCGCGTAGCGCTCCTCCTGCAGCTGCGGTGCCACGTGGTCAGGCAGCGCATTGGCCGCGGCGCCCTCCACCGGCGAGTACTTGAAGCAGCCGACCCGATCGAGCTGCGCCTCATCCAGCCACGCCAGCAGCTGCGCGAACTCGCTGTCCGTCTCGCCGGGGAAACCCACGATGAAGGTGCTGCGCAGCGTCAGGTCCGGGCACTGCGCGCGCCAGGCGCGGATGCGCGCCAGGGTATTCTCCGAGTGCGCGGGGCGCCGCATGCGCTTGAGCACCGAGGCGCTGCCGTGCTGAAACGGGACGTCGAGATACGGCAGCACCCCCCGCGCGGCCATCAACGGGATCACCTCATCGACGTGCGGGTAAGGATAGACGTAGTGCAGGCGCACCCAGGCGCCCAGCTGCGCCAGGCCGCGGGCGAGGTCGATGAAGCGTGTCCGGTAACTCGCGCCGCGCCACGCGCCGGGCGCGTAGCGGATGTCTGCGCCGTAGGCGCTGGTGTCCTGCGAGATCACCAGCAGCTCCTTCACTCCGGAGGCGACGAGGCGCTCCGCCTCGCGCAGCACCTCGTCGATGCGACGGCTCGCGAGGCGGCCGCGCATGGCCGGGATGATGCAGAAGCTGCACTTGTTGTTGCACCCCTCCGCGATCTTCAGATACGCGTAGTGCCGCGGGGTGAGCCGCACTCCCTGGGGCGGCAACAGATCGAAGAACGGCTCATGCCGCGGCGGCAGGTGCTCGTGGACCGCGCTCACCACGTCCTCGTAGGCGTGCGGACCGGTCACCTTCAGCACGCGCGGGTGACGCTCGAGGATGCGCTCGGGCCTCGCGCCCAGGCACCCGGTCACGATCACGCGGCCGTTGTGCTCGAGCGCCTCCCCGATCGCGTCGAGTGATTCGTCCACCGCCGCGTCGATGAAGCCGCAGGTGTTGACCACGACGACGTCGGCGGCTTCGTAGGTCGGTGCAACCTCGTAGCCCTCCGCCCGCAGCTGCGTGAGGATGCGCTCCGAGTCCACCAGCGCCTTGGGGCAGCCGAGGCTGACGAAGCCGACTCGCGGCGCGCGTTCGGACGATGCGCCGGTCCCGGGGCGGGAGCGCATGCGGGTGCGGGAGGGCGCCACGGCGCTTTAGCTCATGCCCGGCGTGCTCGCCGCGGGCGCCGGCGGCGCCACCGCAGGAGCTCTCGGCCGCTGGTGCACCCTGAAGAGAGCGTAAAACACCAGCAGCACGATCGCCGGCATCAGCAGCCACGGCCATATCGCCGGCCGCCGTTCGCGCGGGCCGCTAGCGGCCATACACACCCATGAGCTCGGCCTTCGCCAGCGACTGGCTGCGCACCGTGAACCCGATATAGGCGGCGGTCGCATCGGCGGGCACGTCGAGCCTGGCCACCTTCAGCGCGTACAGGCGCAGGTAATAGTGGTGCGGCTTGCCGGGCGGTGGACACGGCCCGCCGTATCCGGAAGTGCCAAAGTCGGTGCGCCCCTGCACGGCGCCTGCGGGCAGCAGGTTTTTCTGCGGGTCGCCGGCGCCGGCCGGGAGTGACTTCAGGCCGGCGGGAATGTTGTAAACGACCCAGTGCCACCAACCGCTGCCGGTTGGCGCGTCCGGATCGTGCATCAGGAGTGCGAAGCTCTTGGCACCGGCGGGGGGGTTGCTCCAGGACAGCGCCGGCGAGACGTTGCCCCCCTTGCAGCCGAAGCCGTTGAACACCTGCTGCTCGGCAATCTGCCCGCCGGCGGAGATATCCGTGCTGGTGAGCGTGAAGCCCGCCGCGGCGTCAGTCGGGGCCGGCGCGGCGGGCGATTGCCCCGCCAGCACGGCGGCCGCGGCCACAACCGCCGCGGCGAGCCCGGCGCCCGCCATCCCTGTCCGTTTCATCGGCGAAGTGTGCAGCGCCGGAGAGGTGGAGCGCAAATTCGAGCCGAGCGCTGCAGATGGCGCCCAAGCCGGCCCCTGGCGGCAGACGATACTAGCGGCGCCCCCGTTCCTCGCGCCCCTCGCGCCGCCCGCGCTCCCAGCGGCCGCCCTGCATGTGCCAGCGGTTGCCCTCACGACGCCAGGTGTGAGGCACCCAGCGGTAGCCCGGTCGCGGGGCTTCCCAGCGGCCGGGACGCCAGCCGTAGCGCCCGCTTTCCCAGAACCAGGCGCCGCCGATCCAGATGTAGCCGGCGGCGGGCGCGACACCGACCACCTCGTACTGCGGCGCGGGTGGGGCCACCTCGGTCACGGCAACATCGGCGTAGTAGCCCGGCGCGGGCGCCACGATGCATCCGGACAGCGCGGCGCTCAACAGCGCGCCTGCGAGTGCGACTCTGACGGAACTGAGTTTCATCCGAGCCTCCTTGTTCACGCGCGGGTGCGGGAACATATTACCGAGCAACGCGCGTGATGCGACTGAAGCATACATACCCGGAATGACACATGAACGGTGCGTTCAGCAGCCATTCAGCCCTCATCGAGGCACGCGCGCGCCGCGAGCACTTCGGCCGCGAGTACTACCGGCGCTACTACCTCGACCCGCGCACCGCGGTCGCCACGCGCCGCGAGATGCACGCGCGGGCGCGCCTCATCGCGGCGCTCACCGGGCACGTCGGGCTCCCGGTGCGGCGCATCCTCGAAGCGGGCTGCGGCACGGGCACGCTGCGCACGCCGCTGCGGCGGCTGCTGCCGCGGGCGCACTACCTGGCACTCGAGAGCAGCGAGTACCTGTGCCGGCGCTACGGTTGGCAGCGCGGTCGCATCGAGGCGTACCGCGCAGCAGCGCCCTTTGACCTGGTGATCTGCTACGACGTGCTGCAGTACCTGGACGCGGCGGCGGCGCGGCGCGCGCTCGCGAATTTCGGCCGGCTGTGCCGCGGGGTGCTGTACTTCAGCGCCCTCACGCGCCTCGACCTGGAGCACAACTGCGATCCGCGCCGCACCGATTCCGACGTCTACCTGCGCAGCGCGCACTGGTACCGCTCGCGGCTGCGGCGCCAGTTTCGCGAGGCGGGCCTGGGTTTCTGGCTGCGGCGCGGCGCGCCGCTCACGCTCTGGGAGCTGGAGTCGGAGTGAGGACAGCGCTCGCCTGCAAGCGGCGCCTGCGGAACAGCGGGTACAGCGGCAGTCCGAGCAGGATCAGCACCAGCGTCGCGATGCATTCCTTCGGAGTCGTGAGCAGCGCGCTGATCACGATCCACACCATGACCAGCATGAACGCCAGCGGCACCCACGGATAGCCCGGCAGGCGATAGGGGCGCGCGGCGTGCGGCAGCCGGCGGCGCAGCACCAGCACCGCGAGCATCACTGGAATCCAGAACAGCGCGTATGACATCACCGCCATGTTGGTGAGCTGATCGAAGGTGCCCGAGACCGCCAGCAGCGCGGCCCAGATGCACAGCAGCACCAGCGAGGTGAGCGGCACGCGCGTGCGTACACTCAGGCGCCCGAAGCCGGCGAAGAACAGCCCGTCGCGCGCCGCGGCGTAGGAGACGCGTGCGCGCGCGAGGATGGTGCCATTGAGGGAGCCGACGGTGGAGATCAGGAAGATCAGCGCCGCGACCGCCACGGCGCGGGTGCCGAGGAAGGTCTGCACCGCGCGGGCGGCGACCGAGGGCGCTTCCGGATAGGCGGTGGAGTTGGCGCTCGTGACCTGCCAGAACGGCAACGCGTACAGGTACGCGGTGTTGACAGCCAAGTAGATCGCGAGCACCAGCAGCGATCCGCCGATGATGGCGCGTGGCAGGTTGCGTTGCGGATCCTGGACCTCGCCCGCCGCCATCGGCAGGTACTGCCAGCCGCTGTACGCCCACAGGGCCGCGAACATCGCAGCCCCGAAGCCGGCGAGGCCGCCGCTCGCGCTGCCCGTGGGCGCCGCCAGGTTCGACCAGTCGTGCACGTCAGAGAACGCGAACGCCCCGCCGGCGACTGCGATGATCGCCGCCACCTTGGCGACCGCCAGCAGCGTCTGCACGCGCCCACCCAACATGACGCCGGCGCAGTTGATGGCAGCGAACACGCCGATCACGCCGATCGCGATCAGCTGGCGCGTCCCGAACTGCCAGGCGTAATCGGCGCCGAACAGGTGCACGCTGTACGCGAACCACTGCTTATCGAAGGTATGGATGTCGGCGACGAAGATTGCGACCGCGGCGCCGTACGCGGCGATGCTCGCCCCGCCGAGCACGAAGCTGTTGCAGGCGTACAGGAAGCCGGGGACCTCGCCGAAGGCGGCGCGCAGATACACGTACTCGCCGCCGGCATCCGGGAGCAGCGCGCCGAGCTCCGCGAAGCACAGGGCGCCGAGCATGGCCACGACGCCGGCCGCTACCCACCCCGCCAGCACCAGCACCGGCGTGCCCACCGCCTGGGCCATGGCGGCGGACTTGAGGAAAATGCCGGTGCCGATGGTGATACCGACCACGAGCGAGGTGGCGTGCGTCAGCGTCAGGTCGCGGCGCGGCTGCAGGTCGGAGGAACTCACCTCGCTATCGTACAATCCCACGCACCAGCGCACGGAGGTAAAGCGATGGCAGGGCACGAATACCGGGCCGGTATCCACTGGGCGCGCGGCGCCGCCGCGTTCAGCGACAATCGCTACAGCCGCGCGCACACCTGGCGCTTCGACGGCGGCGTCGAGGTGCCGGCGTCTTCCTCGCCGCAGGTGGTGCGGGTGCCGTTGTCGGTCGAGGCGGCGGTCGACCCCGAAGAGGCGCTGGTGGCGGCGCTGTCGAGCTGCCACATGCTGTGGTTCCTGTCGCTGGCCGCCGGCGGCGGCTGGCGGGTCGATGACTACAGCGACGATGCCCTTGGGGTGCTGGGCAGGAACGCCGCCGGCAGGACCGCCATGGTGCGCGTCACGCTGCGCCCGCGCGTCGCGTTCTCGGGCGAGCGGCTGCCCGCGCGCGCGGACATCCTGCAGCTGCACCACCGCGCGCACGATGAGTGTTTCATCGCGAACTCGGTCACCACCGAGGTTCGCTGCGAGCCGCTGTTCGATGCCTGAACCGGTGGTCAGCTTCCGCGGCGCGGTGCGCTGCCGGCGCGCCCCCGGACCGCTCGGTCTCACGCTGATCGGCGGCACGCCCGAGCGCCCCGGCGAGGCGACTGCGCTCGCCTTCAGTGCCGCGGCGCCGGCCGGATTTCCCGACGCGCTGGACGATGCCGTGGTCGAGCACCTGGGCGCGAATCAGTACCGCATCGCCAGTCCGCCGCGCGAATGGGTGATCGCCGCCGCCGCCGTGCACCTGCACCGCGAGATCGCCGCGCAGTTCTACCGCGCGATCCCGCCGCGAGCGGTGCCGGCACCAAAGCGCTGGTTGTGGAGAGTCGTGCTCGCGCTCGCCGCGACCCGCGCGGGCCTGGCGGCGCTGCGCGCGCTGCGGCGCTGAACACTCCAGACCTCGAGAGTCACGACCCCGGTGCGCTCAGCCCGATGATCTGCGCCTGCGCGACCGGCAGCCGGCGGGCGCCGACCAGGGAAGCGTACGCGGCGAACTGCCCGTGGAGCGCGCGCTGCCAGGTGAACTGTCGGAGCACGCGGGCGCGGGCGGCGGCGCCGACGGCGGCGAGGTCGCGCTCGTAGAGAGCCGCGATCGCTTCCGCCATGCCCGCAGCGCTGTCGGGCACGGCGAGCACCCCGACGCTCTCGTCGATGAGCTCCGGAAAGGCGCCGGCGCGCGCCGCCACCACCGGGCGCGCGCACGCCATCGCCTCCAGGATCACCAGCCCGAACGTCTCCTTGGTGCCGGCGTGGACCAGCGCATCCGCGGAGGCGATCCATTGCGCGAGCTCGAGGCTGTCGCGCCGGTAGGGGAGCACCGTGACGTTGGCGGCGGGGCGCGCTGCGCGCTCACCGCCGATCAGCAGCAGGTGGTACGGAGCTCCGAGGCGCGCGAACGCCTGCAGCAGCACCGGCAGGTTCTTTTCGCCGGCGAAGCGGCCGGCGAAGATCAGCACGCGCGCCTGCGCCGGCAGACCGAGCAGCGGTCGCAGCGCGAGCGTGCGCCGCCGCGGATGGAACACCTCGGCATCGACGCCGAGCGGCTGGTGTGAGACGCGCTGCACGCCGAGATCCTCGAGGTACTCGCACATCACCCGGCTCGGAGCGAACACCAGATCGAAACGCTCGTACAGGCAGCGCAGGTAGCGGCCGATCAGCGGTTCGGCGAGCGCGCCGCCGACGCGGCGGCCGATGATCTGCGGCACATTCGAGTGATAGAAGCCGACCAGCGGAATTCCACGACGGCGTGCGACCCGCGAGGCGCACCAGGCGGGATGAAACGCGTCGCCCGCCTCGATGAGCGTCGGCTCGAGCCGGTCGAGCACGCGGGTCCAGCGGCGCGGATTGAGCGGCAGGCGGTAATTGAACGTGGCGGGCACCGGGTAACCCGACAGCGTGCACAGTCCGCCGCGCTGGAACTGGTCCTCGCGGCCGGGGACCACGATGGTGTGCTCCCACGAGCTGTGCGCGGCGAGCCAGGCGTGCTTGGCCGTCAGATAGCGTTTGACGCCGCCGCTGGTCGGCGAATAAAACAGCGTCGTGTCGACGAGATGCATGGGTTCGCATTGCACCTTTATGAGGATTGAGTGTCAAGCTGTGCAGCGCACGGCCAGCACGTAGTGCTGCAGCGCGACGGTCGGCAGCGGCGCGCGTCACAGTTGGTTCGCACCGCGAGCATGCCGGTTCGATGTTGAATTCAGGCGGGCGCGCGCCAGTGGGCGCGTCGGTCTATGCGGGCTTGATGTTGGCGTTCAAGCGGAACAGGTTGGCGGGATCGTAGCGCTTCTTGAGCGCGGCAAGCCGCGGGTAGTTGGCGCCGTACGCGGCATGCACGCGCGCCTCGCGATCGTCGCTCGCGGCGAGATTCACGTACTGCCCGCGCGTCTGCGGCTCGATCTTCGCCCACGCGCGCCGCACCCAGTCGATCTCGCGCGCGGTGTCCCCGGCCGGCATCTTCCAGGACGTGAATACCCCGACGTTGTGACTCGCCCCGCGATTGAAGTAGGCGGTGTCCGCAGGCGCCACGCGGCCGATCGCGCCGCCCTGGTGCTGCAGCCACATCTCTGCGTCGTCCGACGGCGCGCTCTCGGTGAACTCGACCATGGTATCGATGAGGGCGGGCGTAATGCCGTAGATCAGCCCGCCCTTGCCGTAGGCGCCCAGCGGGCTGACGCCGCGCAGGTCGGCGCTTCCCTGCAGCGTGGAGTACGGCACCGCGGCCAGCTCGTCCTTCAGCGGCTTGCCGAGCTTGCGCAGTGGGGCGACCACTCGCTCCGCATCGGCGGGCGGACCGCAGTAGCAGACGCTCAATCCCAGCCAGCGGACGCCTTGCGCGGCCGTACCCATGACCACGTCCACATACAGCTCATCGGGCGCGGCGGCGATGAGGTCCGCGAAGCTGCGCAGCCGCTGACGCGCATCCGCGAGCGGGTAAGTGAGCAGCCCGCCGTACATCAGGGGCGAGACCTCGTGCAGACGGAACGTGAACGAGGTGACCACGCCGAAGTTGCCACCGCCGCCTCTCAGGGCCCACAACAGATCCGCGTTCTCGGTCGCGCTGACGCGCAGCCAATTGCCGTCGGCCGTAACCAGATCCGCACCCGTGAGGTTGTCGCACGTGAGCCCGAACCTGCGGCCGATGCGACCGACCCCGCCGCCCAACGTCAACCCCGCCACACCGGTGTCGGCGACGGTGCCGACGGGCGTGACGAGTCCGAAGGCGAGCGCTTCGCGGTCGAGTTGGCCGAGCAGCGCGCCCGCCTCCGCGCGCACCACTCTGGCGATCGGATCGACCTGCACGGCACGCATCGGCGAGACATCGATGACCAGCCCGCCGTCGCACCCGGACTGGCCCGACACGCTGTGGCCCCCGCCGCGCACCGCAGTCAAAAGGCCGTGAGCGGCCGTGAAACTCACGGCGCGCCTGACGTCCGCGGCTCCCACGCAGCGCACGATGAGGGCCGGCTTGCGATCGAATGCCGGGTTCCACAGCCGGCGTGCGGCGTCGTACCCGGGTTGGTCTGCGGTGAGGAGCTCACCGCGCAGCCCCGCGCGCAGGTCCTCGATGTCGGCGGATTCGAGAGTCAGCTGCCGCCCGTCGAGTCCCACGGCGCGAATCCCCGCGCCAGCGGTGCTCGCGGCTGCGCGAGGGTAAGGAATGGATGCCGCGGTCAGCGCGGCGAGCCCCGTCGCGCAGAAGTCTCTTCTTCGCATGTTATTTCCCCCCAGGCGCTCGCCGAGATTGCTCCGGGCATGAGCGATCCGTCAAGCTTCGGCCTTGGGCACGCGTGCCTGTGGCACACTAACGCACCACGGGCGCGGTGCCGGGAGACTGACCGTTGGCTGATCGCCTCATGAGCCGGCTGCTGCGGGGCCTCATCGTCCTGCAGCCCGGTGAGGCCCCGGCGCTGCTGGCGTCGTTTGCGACGCTGCTGTGCATGTTCTCGAGCTACACCATCCTGCGGCCGGTGCGCGATGCCCTCGGCATCACCTCGGGGCTGGAAAACATCCCCTACCTGTTCTGGGGCGTGTTCGTCGTCATGCTGCTGCTGCAGCCGCTGTATGGCTGGCTCACCTCGCACTTCCCGCGCTCCGTGTTCCTGCCGTGGGTGTACGGGTTCTTCGCCGCCAACCTGCTCATCTTCTGGGTGTGGTTCCGCGTGCAGGCGGACCACACCTGGATCGCGCGCAGCTACTTCGTGTGGGTGAGCGTGTTTAATCTGTTCGTGGTGGCGGCGTTCTGGAGCCTGATGGCGGACGTGTTCAGCCGTGAGCAGGCGGGGCGCCTGTTCGGTTTCATCTGGGCGGGCGCCAGCACCGGCGGGCTGATTGGCCCGTTCATCGACCGCAAGCTCGCCGTGCCGATCGGCGCCGTCAATCTGCTGCCGCTCTCCGCAGGACTCCTGCTGCTGTCGCTGCTCTCCATGGCGCAGGTCATCCGCTGGCAGCGACGGCAGGGGGCGCGCGCGCCGCCGCCCACAGCCGCGGTGCAGGATGGCGGCGTCGCGCCACGCGCGGACGGCGCGGTCGGCGGCGGCGTGTTCGCTGCCTTCGTACAGGTGGTGCGCTCGCCCTACCTGCTCGGCATCGCGGCGTTCGTGCTGCTCATGACGTGGGTGTCGACGTTCCTGTACCTCGAACAGCAGGCGTTCGTCGCCAGGGCGTTCACCAGCGCCGATGAGCGCACGCGCTTCTTTGCCGGCATCGATCTATACGTGCAGGCCGCGTCGCTGACGATCCAGTTCCTGCTGTTCGGACGGCTGTACAGGTGGCTCGGCATGCGCTCGCTCCTGGCCTCGGTGCCGCTCATCATGACGACCGGCTACGCGCTGTTCGCGCTGGCGCCGGTCTTCACGGTGCTGGTGTTGGTGTACGCGGTGCGCCGCGTCGCCGACTACGCCATCACGCGGCCGTGCCGCGACTCGCTGTTCACCGTGGTGAGCCGCGAGGAGAAATACCAGGCAAAGAGCCTCATCGACACCTTCGCCTATCGCGGCGGGGATGCGCTCAGCGGCTCGCTCTACAAGGGGCTCGCCGGCGGGCTCGGCGCAGGTCCCACGGCGATCGGCTGGCTGGGTGCGGGGATTTCGGCCGTGTGGACCGTGCTGGCGCTCGCGTTGGGACGCGCCTTTGAGCGGCGCGGTCGCAGCGTTCGAGCCAGCCCCTGCTAGGCAGCGCTCGACTGCGCGTCGCCTGCGGCGCCGGTGCGCAGCGCGGCGGCGGCGGCGATGATCTCCCGAGCGCTGCCCAGGCGCTCGGCGCGGGATTTGGCCAGCAGCCCCGCGAGCAGCGGCTGGCAGCGCGCCAGCTCGGCCGGCAGTGCCGGCAACGGTGCGCTGACGTGCTGTTGCAGCACTTCCATGGCGGTGCCGCCGGTGTAGGGCTTATTCCCGGTCAGCATCTCGTAGAAGATGACCCCGAGACTGTAGAAGTCCGAGCGCGCGTCGAGCGGCTCGCCGAGCGCCTGCTCGGGACTCATGTAATACGGCGATCCGAGCAACACGCCGGTCTGCGTGCTCGCGCTGCTGCCCTCGAGGGAGCGCGCCAGGCCGAAGTCGATCAGCGCCACGGCGTCGTTCTCGCGCAGCATCACGTTCGGCGGCTTCAGATCGCGGTGCACCAGTCCCGCCTCGTGCACCACCTGCAGGGCGGCGGCGACCTGCGTCACGAAATGCAGCGCCTCGCGCTCGCTCACGCCGCGCTGGATACGCGCCTTCAGATCCCCGCGCGGCAGGTACTCCATCGCCAGGTATTCGAAACCGGCGTTCACGCCGTAGTCGTAGATCTCCACGACCAGCGGGCTTCTGACCGCCATGACCGCCGTGTACTCGCGCTCGAGGAACTGGCGCCCGGCGGCTTCGTCGCGCAGCGTCTTGGACACCTTCAGCGCGACGTTGTGTCCGCGGTGCGCGCTGGCGGCCAGATACACCACCGCCTTCTCCGACTCGCCGATCTTCAGGCGCAGCGTGTAACCCGGAATGACCTCGGCGCTTGCGCCCGCGAGCAGCCCCGCCACGCCCGCGTCCTGCAGCGGCTCGGACCCGGGGCCGGCCTCGGCAACGGCCGCAGCCCCCGCCGCGTCCCCCGCGGCGCTCAACGCGGCATCACCGCCCTCGGCCGACGGCGCACCGGCCTCTGACGCCGGCGCCTGCACGCGCTCTGGCGCCGGCTCTTGAGCGGCGTCAGCGCGCGCCTGGTCGCGCGCCAGGTTCGCCAGGCTCGCCAGGCGCCGCGCCACGCGCCGTTCGACGCGCCGCAGCGCCACGCGCACCGCGGTATTCAGGCGCTCGGGGGTCAGCAGCCGCTTGGGCAGGTAGTCGAGCGCACCGAGGTGCAGGGCGCGCACCGCGGTGAGCTCGTTACCGTCCTCGGCCAGCGCGATGACCGCGGGCGTCGCCGGCTGCTCGCGCAGGCGGCGCAACAGCGACAGCCCCGGGGACTGCGGGTCCTCGGGGCTCGAGCCGAACACGGCCGAGAGCAGCAGCAGGTCGCAGTCGCGGCCCGAGAACGTGGTGCACCAGCGCTCGAATTCGCTGCAATTCAGCATGCTGACGCTCGCCAGCGGGAACAGCACGTCCAGGTGATGGCGCAGCCACTCGCCGTAGCGCGCGTCGTCGTCGACGACCAGCACCCGGGCGGGGGTGTTCACATGCCGCGCGCTCATCGCTGCATCGCAAAGCGCAGGCGTACCCGGGCGCGCTGGGTGGCGGCCTGCCCGTCGCGCATCACGGGCTGGTAGCGCCAGTGGCGCACGGCATCGAGCGCCGACTGCTCGAAGATGCCGACCGGTTGGGCGCCTACCACCGTGAGGTCGCCGACCGAGCCGTCGGTGTTGACGACGAACTGCAGATCCACCCAGCCGTCGATGCCGCGCCGCCTGGCGTCGATGGGAAACTGCGGCTCCACGTAGTGCGTGCGGGTCATGGAGCTCGCGCTGACATAGCTGGCCCGCTGCGCCTGATCCTGCGCGGCGCCGATGGCGGCGTCGACCGCGCCGATGCTCGCCAGGTCGGCGCCGGCTGCACGGGCTTCGGCGAGCCAGCGGCGTGCGAGCGTATAGTCCTGGGCGCGCACCGCGGCGCGCGCCTCATCGAGCAGGCGGGTGTCGAATGCCGTGCGCGCGAGCCGCGTCGAAGCATGGTTCGGGTCCGCCTGCAGCAGCTGCGCCAGGTAGAACTTGGCGCTGTCGGCGGCGGGGTCGGTGATCCTTCCCTGGGCGAGGCGCTCGTTGAAGGCGAGTGCCAGGTGCGTGAGCGAATCGGCCTTGCCGGCTCCGCGCAGCCGCTGTACCTCGCCACGCAGTGCCGCGACGTCGGCCCGTTCCGCTCCCGCATCCGCCGCCGCGGCCGCCAAGACGTCCGCCTGCTCCGGATTGCCGGCGGTGAGCGCCTTGCCTGCCTCGGCCTGCAGGCGCGCGATGAGCTCCCGCGCCGCCCCCTGCACGCCGGCGTCGCCGGGGGCGAGCGCGCGCGCCGATTCGATGAAGAAGCGCGCGCTCTGCTCGGGGGGCTCGATGAGCTGCCCGCGCCCCTGCGCCTCGCGGCCGCGCCTGAGGAACTCCGCCACGCGTTCGTCGACCTGCTTGCGCGCGATCTGCTGGCGTGCCTCCTCGACCAGCGTCGAGTGATGCCCGCCGTGCGCCGCGTCATCGAGCGCCGCGAGCGCGCCGGCGACGTTGCCGCTGGCGGCGGCGTGTTGTGCCTTGTCGAGCACCACGCGTTCGCGTTGCGCGCCAATCTGCGCCGTCAGGAACGCCACGCGCGGGTGGCCGGGGCTGATGGCGCGCGCCTGATCGGCGAGCCGCTGCGCATCATCCAGGTGGCGCTCCTGCAGCGCGCCTTCCGCATCCGACACGAGTCTGTCGATGGTCTGCTCGAGGCCGTTCACGGCGCGCGGATCGCGCGCGTTGCGGCGCAGGGCCTCGCGGTACAGGTCCGCGGCGCTCGCGCCCGCGGGCGCCACCAGTCGGCCGGCGGCGAGTGCGCGGTCGGCTCTCGCCAGCAGGCCCTCGAGGGTCGCATCCCCGGCGGTGGGGGCGGCAGAGCGCACCACGGGGGCCGGCGCCGGTCGCAGGGCTGTTGATGGAGCGTACAGGCCGACCCACAGGAGCGGTGCGGCGAGGGCGGCCAGGCCCGCGGCGAGCAGCCACCATTTCGCGCCGCGCACGGCGCGCGCGCGCAGGGCGGTGGCGAGGTCCGCGGGGCCGCCGATCCTTTCGACGTGGCGCCGCCACGCCGCCTCGACAAACAGCCGCACGCGCTGCTCGGAGACGGGCTTGTGCAGGAACCGGTGCACCGAACCGTCGGTGATCCGGGCCGCGAGACCCGCCTGGTCCTCGGCGCGGCCGGCCACGATGAGCACGATGTCCGGGAACTGCGCGTGCAGCCGCCCCGCCAGCTGCCCGGCGGAGGAGGTGGCGAGCGCGGCGATGTCGAGCACCACGACTCCGGCGCGATGCGCCATGAGTGCGGCGGCAAGATCGATCTCGGAGCCGGCGGCGTACACCTCGTGCGCCGGGTCGGCGACCTGCCTGAGGGTCTCGAGGAGCTTGCGGTCGTGGGTCAACGCCAGCAGTTGCTTGCCGATGAGCGTCAGCAGCGGCGGCACGCCGCCCGGGGGCGGCGTCGCGGCCGAACTCTGCGCTTTGGTGTGGGACGCCACGGCTGTCACAATCTAAAACCCGCCCGTTGGGCTCAGGGCCCGGCCGCGGGAATCACCATGACGTAATGCGGGCGGCCTGTCGCTAGGCACCAACGGATTCTGTGAAACTGGTCATATGTGGAGGCTAATTTGACACGCACGGCAGCCCCGGGCGGGACGCGCTATCCTGCCGAAACCCAACTCAAGCGACATATTCTGAAGGTGTGATGCGACACGTTCCGGCGAGGTGTGCGTGGGTCCGGGCAGCGTGGCTGGCCCTGGTGCTGGCGTATCCGGGGGCGTCGGCGGCCGTTACCGCCACCGGGGTCACCATGAGCCAGAAGGCGGCGGCGCTCGATTATCTCCAGGCCGTCGCGAGCGGCGATCCGGAAGCGGTGGCGTTCGCGATGCATCCGGATGACCTGCGGGCCCTGCGGCTGCGGATCCTCACCCTGCTGCGCAACGAGGCGAAGCGCGGCGACAGCACGGTGCGCGACCGGCTGTTTGGTCCGGCGCGACCGCTCGACGAGATCGAACACCTCACCGACAGCGGTTTCTACGCATCCCTCGCCGACCGCCTGTATCTGCCTGGCCGCGAATACGACGGCGGCGAAGGCATTGCGGCCATCGCGGAAAGGGACGGCAGGGTCGAAGTGCTGATCCGCGGCCGCCAGCCCCGCGATCGCGGCAAGGTGCAGGTGGTCA
>VBNP01000233.1 GCA_005877965.1 Gammaproteobacteria bacterium
CCGACGGGGACGTCACTGCGCAGGCGCAAGGCGACGGCCTCGCGCACCAGCTCGTCCAGGCGGGCCACCGCGTCGGCCGGCGAGCCGCGGAACGGCGGGGGCCACGACGGGCTCCAGTATGGCTCGATCTCCGGCACACCGCCGGGCGAAAAGGTGAGCGTGCAGCCTGGGGGGAGCGCGCACACGTCCTCGTAGACCGTCTCCGGGTGCGGCACGAACCCGAGCCGGAGATAGTCGGCGAGCGCGGGGGTGGAGTAGCCGGGCACGCGATCGAGCAGCTGCAACAGGGCGGGAATCTCGGACGCGAAGGCGAGACCTTCCCGGACGCGGGCATAGAAGAGGGGCTTCTTCCCGACCCGGTCGCGGGCCAGGGTGAGGCGGTGCCGCGGCTCGTCCCAGATCGCGGCGGCGAACATCCCTCGGATCGGTGTAAAGGCGTCGCGCCCCAGCTCTTCGTAGAGATGGGGAACGAGGTTCACATCGGAACGCGACTGCAGCCGGTGACCGCGGCGCTCGAGCCGGGGGAGCTCCTCGACGTAGTTATACAATTCGCCGTTGCACACGACGGCGACGGAGCGGTCTTCGTTATAGATCGGCTGATCGCCGCCGGCCAGATCGATGATGGCCAGGCGACACATGCCCAACACGGCCTCGTCCCCGTCGTACCAGCCCACGCCATCGGGGCCGCGGTGCGCCAGGGAGCGGATCGCGTGCCGGACGCGGGCCCCGGCGAGGGAGCGATCGACACCCACGAGTCCGGCTATGCCACACATAGTCTCACCGGGCTGAATCGGGGCGTGCGGCGCTCCGCAGCAGGGACGCCAATCGGGGCGCGGTGACTTGGACGCAGTATTCTCGTTCCACCTTCGCTCGACCCGCCGCGCCCATTCGGGCGCGCAACGCAGGATCGCGCAGGGCGCGCAACGCCGCAACCCAGTCGGCTGACGTTCGGGCGAGCAGGCCAGTCACACCGTGCTCCACGATCTGGGCGCTCATTCCCACCGGAGACGCTACGACCGGCCGCCCGCAGGCCATGTACTGAATCAGCTTGTAGCCGCACTTGCCACGCTCCCAGGGCCCGTCTGGCAGGGGCATGATCCCAACGTCGAATCGCTCCAGCTCGGCTACCTCCGTCGCTTCCGACCACGGACGAGCCTCGATGGGCACCGAGTCCAGGGTCACCGGACCTGCCCCGACCACCATCACGCGAGCACGCTCGTCGCGACAAACCTCGGCAAGCGCGTCCCGCACCAGGGGCAGATATCGTGCAGTGAGGGGCGACCCGATCCAGCCTATGGTATACGTCGCGTCGGCGGCGGCCGTTGCGACCCGATAGCGACTCGCATCGATCACGGTCGGCAGGTATTCCACGCGTCTGGCACCGGCGCGCCGCGCGTGCTCGGCCAGGTAGTCGTTCCCCACGATGACCAGCCTGGCCTCGCGCATCACCTTGTCGATCTTGTCACCGAGGACACCGCGAACCAGCGGATTGGGATGCAGGTTGTAACGGTGAAACACAGGATCGTCATAGTCGGCCACGTACGGCACGCCGAGTCTCGCGAGCAGCGCTTCGCACCAAGCGGGCAGCCACGGGAACAGCTCGTATTCGATCCAGAGCAGGTCGAAGCGAGACGCGGTCGCGAGATCCCAGAGCCGCTTGGCATAATGCACGACGATCGAGGTCGGCTCCGGACGTCGGCCGGCATAGAGGCGCTGGATGTATTGGTCTCCCAGCAGCGGGGCGGGCGTTACAACGAGGCCATGATCTCGCAAACGCGGGAGGTACTGGTAGGAGCGGACTCTGCTGCTGGCGCCAAGGCGACCGTACCGACTGAGGAGGAGGACTCTCACCGGGGCGTGGGGTCGTCATTCCCGAACATGCTGTGCCTCCGTGGAGACGAACGCCGATCGCTCGAGAAGATCTCCCATGCATTGCGACACGAGTACTCCGCGCTGACACCGCTCGGCCACCATATCCAGCACCTGTTCGACGCGGGCCAACCGCTTCGGCATGTCGCCGCCCAGGTTGTGGTCGTGCCACCAGATGTGGAACACCCGCGGGTGCCGTAACGAATCGAGTTCGTTGCGGATGCGTGCGCAGTGCAAGGCCCACGCCCCTGCAGGAAGATTTGTCCGCAGGAAGAGGCTCGCGCGAGTCATGTCACCCTCGAGGGCCCCCGCGTGGCGCGCCCACGGATTGATGGCATCGAGCAGGCGCCGAGCGCGCGCGACCGGTCGGTTGGTGGAGGTCTCGTTGCAGTCGTAGTGCGCGCCGGGTTCGTTACCCCGCCAGACCCGAATACCGCACGATCGGATCACCGGCAGAAACGCCACCTGGTTACGTGGAAATACTAGGCTGACCGGTGGAGCGCCGAACCGTTCCCGCCACAGCTGGGCCACCGCGCCCAGATCCGCCGTGACGTCGTCCGCGGTGACACCGGGCTCGCGCATGAGGATGTGCGAGAAGGTGTGCGTGCCGAGCTCCTGCCCCCGGCTGGCGTGCACCAGGCGGAGCAGGTCGGGAGCGAAGTGCAGCTGCCCGTGGAGGTCCAGCTCGGCGTAGCGCCGGGTGATCGCCAGCCCAGGGTTGTGGTACTTGGGTGGCCGTGGCGCGCGCGCGAAATACTCGCTCCAGTCCCGGCAGGCGAGCGCGCCGACCGCCGCCCAGGTGGCGCGGATGTTTCGCGCAGCGAACAGCTGCAGCAGGCGCGACACCACCGGTTCGACGTTCTCGAGGTGCTCCCGGTAGGCGTCAAAGTCGAGCCCCAGCCGGTGATGCAGACCCCAGCGGCGCTCGAAGTCCACCGACACGACGACCCGAGGGGACCGGTTCGAGTCGCAGTCCTGGGCCCGTCCCAGCTCTGAGCGTCGCGCTTGCACCGATGTCTGGAATCCGGTCGGACGCTGCACGTCACTTTCTCGCGACGATGAGGAACCCGCTCGGCGCCGTGCTGTGGCTGCCACGGACGGCGAAGCGGATGGGCGCGAGGGCCAGCAGGTTGGAGAACACGCGCAGCGGGAAGAGCAGGGGATGGGGCGAAAATGCCGTGGTCAGCAGATCGATCATGGTGTGGAACCGGTTCCCCTGTGCGCAGATGTGCACCGAGGAATATTTCCGGAACAGATCCCCGAGGGCACGCCTCGTGGGACGCCAGTAGTCCCCATGCTCCTGAAACACAAACGGCACCGTGATCACCGCTAGCCCCTCGGCGCTGAGAATGCGGTACAGCTCTGTTGCGAACGCCTCCGGCTGCTGAACATACTCCAGAACCTCGGTTGCGACAGTGCATTGGAAGCTCCCGTCGCGAAAGGGCAGCGCGATCCCGTCGGCGACGACATCCGTGCAGCCGGGCCGGCGCACGAGATCCGACCTGATGTAGGTCTCGCTCGCCAGAAACACATCGCGATAGGGATCTTCCCCGGCTCCGACCACGAGCACCGACCGGATGTCGCGCAGGTTGAGCGCGCGGAGCGAGCGCCGCACGAGCACGTTCCGCATCGTGGGAAAGAGCCGTCTGAGGCGGCTACGCAACAGATCCTCCGGCAGTCAGCGCGGCTCCGTCATTCCGTGGCGGGTTTCCGCGCGACCAGATACAGCAGGTCCCCCAGCCCTGCGGTGCTCAACGCTTTCGTGAGAACCGCGTGGGCGACGCGAGCGGCTGAAACCATGCCGTGACCATACTTGAATCGGTCGGTCACCACCTGGTCCGCGAGTTGTCGTTCCACTGACGCACCATCGGATCCTCGTCCCAGCAGATCCTGCCAAAACACGACGGGGCTGAATCGGTCCGTTCGCGTCGTCTCGGCGCGGAAGCCGTGGCGGCTCAGCAGACGGCGGAGCGTACTCTCTGTGAAATAGTTGACGTGGTCGATGCCCACATACCGGTTCCGCTTGCCGAGTACCTTTTGTGCAAGGGAAGCATGGTTCGGGACGCTGAGCGCAATTCGCCCCTGGGGAACCAACAGGCGATAGGCCTCGGAGAGAAATCGATTGGGGTCAACCAGATGTTCCAAGGTGGCCCAGAGCGTGAGAACGCTAAACGTTTCCGGCGGGTAGCACCGCTCCCACAGGTCTCCCACATCGAGCGGCAGGCCCAGCACCTCGCGACCGTAGTGTGTGGACTCCGATGAGATATCGATACCGCGCGCGTCGAACCCGGCGGCTCTGGCTGCGGCCACAAACGAGCCCGTCGCGCAGCCCACATCCAGGAGGGTGCCCTTGCTGCCGCGCAGGAGGTTC
>VBNP01000234.1 GCA_005877965.1 Gammaproteobacteria bacterium
GTACGCACGCGAGGGCTTTGGGCTCTCGAGCATGCGCCAGCGCGCCGGCGCGATCGGCGGAGAGTGGCAGATCGACAGCCAGCCCGGGGCCGGCACACGCGTGAGCGTGCGCATCGAGAAGCGAGCCCCCTAGTGGTAGCGGTCATGAAGACCAAGATCCGCGTCGTGCTCGCCGATGATCATCCGGTGGTGCGCGACGGCCTGGCGGCCATGGTCAACCAGCAGGCCGACATGGAAGTGGTCGCGGAAGCCGGCGATGGCGACGAGGCGATCGCGCTCTACGAGCAGCACCGGCCGGACGTGATGGTGCTCGACCTGCGCATGCCCAAGCGCGACGGCGTGTCGGTGGTGCAGCGCGTGCTGGAGCTCCATCCCAAGGCCTGCATCCTCATCATGACCACCTACGATGGCGATGAGGACATTTTTCAGTGCCTGTCCCAGGGCGCCAAGGGATACCTGCTGAAGGACGCCCCCAGGCAGGAGATCCTCTCCGCCATCCGCGCAGTGAGTGAGGACCGTCCCTATACCTCATCCACCGTGGCCGCCAAGGCGCTGCAGCGCATGGCGAAGCCGAGCCTCACGCAGCGCGAGCTCGACGTGTTGCAGCTGGTCGCCGAGGGCCGCAGCAACAAGGACATCGCGCGGCGGCTGTCCATCACCGAGGGCACCGCCAAGACCCACGTAAAGGCCATTCTCACCAAGCTCGACGCCATCAGCCGCACCGAAGCGGTCGCGGTGGCGCACAAGCGCGGCCTGATCCACCTGTAAGCCGCGCGCCCGCGCCGCCCGGACGATGCGAACGGCGAACCCGGTTTGCCGGTCCGACCACGGCGGGTCAGCCGCCATCCTCGAGAAATTCCACCTCCGCGATCCAGGTGCGCTTGCGGCGCGCGAGGCGGGAGTCTTCGCCCTCACCATCGAAGCTCGCCGGCGCATGACGCAGGAGCGATGCATCCACACCCTCGAAGGCCTTGACGCTGACCACGGCGTAGAGCTTGTCATCGATCCGGCTGATGACCACCGGCACGATGCCGCAGCGGGTGCAGACGTGAAAATCCGCCGTGCGGGTGCCGAACGTGTAGCGGGAGACCCGGGACGGATCCTCGACCCGCACCCTCAGCGCGCCGCCCGGATGGGACGTCCACACCCCGCCGTGTTTGGTGCAGAACGAGCAGCCGCAGGCGCGCGCCGGAATCTCGCTCGGATCAGGCTCCCAGGTGAGGGTGAAGGCGATGTTCCCGCAGTGACACCTGCCGTGGATCAACATGCGTGCGCGGCTAACTCCCCGCCTTGGGCGGCTGATAGCCTTCGGGCGCCTGCGAGCCGGGCCCGAAGAAGAACTTCTCCATTTCCGCCTCCAGGAACTTGCGCGCCTTGGGCTCGATCGGCGTCAGGCGATACTCGTTGATGAGCATGGTCTGGTGCGCCAGCCAGCGCGCCCAGCCCTCTTTGGAGACGCCCTCGTAGATGCGCCGGCCAAGCTCGCCCGGATACGGGACCCGCTCGAGCCCCGGGGCCTCGCGCTTCAGCAGAACACACTGCACCATGCGTGACACGCCAACCTCCTCGCGCTAGGCCGTGCGGGCATCGAACAGCGACTCGCTCGCCAGGCCCGCGAGCAGCGTCGTGATGGGAGCGGGCAGGCCGATGCGCGCCGGTGCACGGATGTTATACCAAAGGCTTAGCTCCGCTCCCTCCTCCCTGACGGCCCAGGCGCCCGAACAGCGCACCAGGAGCGGGGTGATCGCGAGATCAAAGTGCGTGAACGCGTGCTGGATTTCGCTCAGGGGTTGCGGCTCGATCGCCGCCGCACGCAAGGAAGCACGCACGAACGCGCCGGCCGCGGTGACGGTCGCGAACTCCGGCAGGCACCACAGCCCCCCCCATACGCCGCTCTCGGGCCGCCGCTCCAGCAGCACGCTGCCGTCATCCTGCAGCGCCACCACCATGAACGCGCGCCGCAGGCGCCGCGCGCGCCTCACCCGCGGCGCCGGCAGCTCGTGCTGCCGGCCGGTGCGCCGGGCGAGGCACCTCTGCGACAGGGGACAGTGAGTGCACAGGGGCTTGCGCCGCACGCATACCGTGGCGCCGAGGTCCATGATCGCCTGGGTGTACGCATCGACCTCGACGTGCGGCGTACAGCGCTCCGACAGAGCCCAGAGCCGCTGCGCCACGGCCCGCTCGGCGGAGTTTCCCGCCACGCCGAAGTAGCGCGCCAGCACGCGCCGCACGTTGCCATCGAGAATCGGAAAGCGCGCACCGAAGGCGAGCGCGAGAATCGCGCCCGCGGTCGAGCGCCCGATGCCGGGAAGGGCTGCGAGCTGCGCGAACTCGCGGGGGAACTCCCCGCCGTAGTCATCGCGGATGCGCCCCGCCGCGCGATGCAGGTTGCGCGCCCGCGCGTAATAGCCCAGCCCCGACCACAGATGCAGCACCTCATCGATGGGCGCATCGGCGAGCGAGCGCACCTCGGGGAAGCGGCTCATGAAGCGCTCGTAGTAGGGAGCCACCGTCGTGACCTGCGTCTGCTGCAGCATGATCTCGGACACCCACACGCGATACGGCGTGCGGTCCTGCTGCCAGGGAAGGTGGTGGCGCCCGTCGCGGGCGTGCCACTCGAGGAGCGCCGGGGCTACGGCTTCGGCGGTAAGGGACACCCGTCCATTCTAGCGGCATTGCCGGGCGCTCAGCGCGCGCGCTCCGGCAGGGCGGTAGTCATTTGCGGTCGCACAGCTGCACGTCCCCGCTCATGGTTTTCAGGCGGATGTGCCCGGCACCATCCCCGCGCGTGCCCTGCAGCGTGTGACCCGGCATGTGGCCGTGCCCGCTCGGCGTCGCGTCGAAGCAGTTGGAAATGTCGCCGCTGAAGGTGGAGACTTCGTAGGCGTAGCCCGCTTCCGCGCTGGCGCGTACGTTGAGGTCGCCGCTCACCGAGGTGGCGTCGAAGTCCGCGCCGCTCGCGAGCTTCCCCTCGAAGTGCACATCGCCCGAGGTGGTGCGCACGCGCACCGAGCGCACGCTGTCGAGCGACACGACCAGCGTCCCGCTCACCGTTGCGGCCTCCAGATCCCCGGCCCCGTGCTCCAGGTGCACGTCCCCGCTCACCGAGCTCACGTGCAGCCGCGCCGGCTGGCCGTGGCCCTTGAGCTTGACATCGCCGCTCACGGTCTTGAGCTCCAGGTCCGAGCCGCCGAGCTCCGCCGTGATGTCACCGCTCACCGCGTTGAGGCGCTGCACGCCCGTCACGCCGGTCGTCCTCACATCGGCGCTCACCGCCGAGACGGTGAGCTCGCTGTCCTTCGGCACCTGCACGTGCAGGTCGGCGTCGCCGCCGTGTCCCGAGTGGTGCGGCAACACGACCTTGACGGTGGTGCGGCCGTGCTCGGAGCTCACGTCCACGCGCTCCACCCCCTCGCCCAACTCGGCGCGTACGCTGACTTGCGGGCGATCCCAGCCGGTCACGACGACCGTGCCGCTGACGTTGGAAATGTCCACCGCGCCGCGGGCCTCCGCCGGCACCTGGCGCTCGAAGGTCCTGTCGCCCGAGGCGCAGGCGGCCGCGCTCGCAAACAGCACGGTGATCGCGGCCGCCAGCCTGGAAAAGCCCATGTTCAGATCCCCCTGCCAGCGTCGCCGGCTTCGTGGACGTCCGTGAGGACGCGCATCTCATCCTGGTAAGTGTTGACCAGCAGCTCCTGCAGCAGCGCATTGCCCGGGTCCTTGCCGAGCGCGTTCTCCAGATCCTCCTTGGCACGATGAATGGCCGCCAGACTCGCCATGACTTTGGCGCGGGCCGGCGGCGGCAGCGCCGCCAGCCGCGCCTGCAGCGATCGCATGAGCGCCGCACGATCACGCTCGTAGCGCGGGTCGGGCACGTACGCCACATCGAGCGCCGTCGGCGCACCCGCTGCGGTCGCGCGCGAGGCGCTGATCGTGGACTCGACCCCTGATCCGGAGCGGGCCGCCGGCAGGAGACTCCTGCCGATCCACACGCCCACCGCGACGCTCGCCACCACGGCCGCGGCCGCGAGCCAGCGCGGCGGCACGGCGCGCGGGCGCGACTGCGCCGCGGGTGCGGTACTGCGCTCCGCGTTGATCCGCGCCTCGATCTGCGGCCACAGATCGCGCGCCGGCTCGATCGCCGGCGGCAGCTCGCGCAGCGCGCTCACCTTGCGTTCCTCACCACTGCCGGTGCCGCTCATGTCAGCCCACCTCCACATTCAGTCTCTCGCGCAAGAGTTTGCGCGCCCGGTGCAACTGGGCCTTGCACGTGCCCTCCCGAGTACCCGTACAGGGCGTGCAGGACCAGCGCATCGCGCGCGCCATCGGGCAGCGCGCCGATCGCGGCCTCGATCTCCTGCACTTCCACCGGCGTCTCGAGTGTCCACTCTAGTGCACCGCCGCCGCCCGCCTCGTCCTCCCGGCTCGGCTCCACGGGTGAGGCCTTGCGGCGTTTCGCGAGGCTCACGTTGACCGCGATCCGGTGCAGCCAGGTCGAGAGCGAGCTGCGGGTCTCGAACCTCGGCAGCGCCCGCCACGCGTTGATGAAGGTCTCCTGCGTACAGTCCTCCGCCAGGTGCGCATCGCGCGTCATCCGCAGGCACAGGCCGTAGACCCGGCCGGCGTGCTCGCGGTACAGCCGCTCGAAGGCGCGCGTGTCCCCGGTGCAAGCGCGCTGAACGAGCGCCGCCTCCCAGTCGACCCGCGTGTCCTCGGCCTGCGCCTGTGTCATCTGTTTCTTAGAGAGGCAGCCCGCCCCGCCCGTTTAAATTGCAGAAGTCGCTGATCGGCAACACTTTTTCGCGGAACTCGGGCGTCACTGGAACACTCTCTTCAGTAGACGCAACGGAAGCAAGGAGGGAGACGGTGGGAAGTCGCAAGCGCTTGCGGCGTCTTTGGCAGCCCTCGGGTGAGACGCTCGAGGCGATCGCGGCAATCCTCGGCGAGCACTGGCGCAGCGCCACGGGCCACCCGGAAGCGCTGCTCTGGGCGAGATCGGTGAGCTGGCTGAGCGTCCCCGGCCCGCGGCCCCGCGCCCAGCACGCCCCGGATCACCATCTCACGAGCGGCGGCAAGCTCATCAGATAGGCGTCCGGGTCCGCATCGGTGCTGAAGCCGAACTTGGTGCCGCGGTCGTATACCAGGTTGAACTCCACGTAGCGCCCGCGCTTCAGGAGCAGCCGCTCACGCGCCGCCTCATCGAAGGGGGTGTCCTTGCGGCGCGCGACGATGAGCGGATAGACCTCACGCAGCGCCTCCCCCACCGAGCGCACGAACGCAAAATCCGCCTGCGGGTCCTGACTTGCGAGATCGTCGAAGAAGATCCCGCCCACGCCGCGGGGCTCCTGGCGGTGCGGCAGATAGAAGTACCGGTCGCACCATGCCTTGAACTCAGTGTACGCGTCCGGCCGATAGCGGTCGCAGGCGCGCCGCAGCGCGCCGTGAAACGCCTCGGTGTCCTCGCTGAACGCAAAGGTCGGCGTGAGATCCGAGCCGCCGCCGAACCAGGCGCGGCTGGTGGACAGGTAACGCAGGTTCAGGTGCACGGCGGGCGCGTAGGGATTGACCATGTGCGCCACGAGTGAGATGCCGCAGGCGACGAAGCGGCCCTCGGACTCCTGCGCCCCCGCCACCTGGGCGTGCGCCTCGGGCGCGAGCACCCCCCAGACGTGGCTGACGTTGACGCCCACCTTCTCGAACACCTCGCCGCGCATCAGGCGCGACTCCCCGCCGCCGTGCAGCCGGTGACCCTCGGGCTTGGTCCAGCTGCGCTGCTCGAAGCGGCTCGCCGGCTCGAACGCCTCGAACGCGGAACACAGCCGCGCCTGCAGGTCGCGGAAGTACGCGGTCGCGGGGGCGGCCAGATCGCTAGCGCCGCTCATGCACGTAGTCCACCAGGCGCGCAACCGAGTCGGGGTCGGTGTCGGGCCAGATGCCGTGCCCGAGGTTGAAAATGTGGCCGGGCGCCTCGCCCGCTTCCTCCAGCACCGCATCCACGTGCCGGCGCAACTCGGCGGCCGGCGCAAACAGCGCCGCCGGATCGAGATTGCCCTGCACCGCCTTGCCGGGCCCGAGCACGCGGCGCACTGCCGACAGGCCCGAGCGCCAGTCGACGCCGATGACGTCCACGTCGAGCTGCGCCACCGCCGGCATGAGGGTCGAGCCCTGGTTCACGTAGTAGATGAGGGGGACGCCCGTGCGGCGCAGCGCGGCGGCCGTGCGCCGCACGGCCGGCAGCGCAAACTGCTTGAACTCCTTCGGGGCGAGCAGCCCCGCCCAGGACTCGAACAGCATCAGCGCCTGGGCCCCCGCGCGCGCCTGCGCCGCGAGATATTCCGCCATCGCGTCCGCGAGCCGCTCGAGCAGGCGCTGCGCGGCGTGCGGCTGCGCGTACAGGAAGGTGCGCGCCGCCGCAAACTCCTTGGAGGGCCGCCCGCACACGAGGTAGCACAGGAGCGTGAACGGCGCGCCGGCGAAGCCGATGAGGGGCGCGAGGCGCGGCATGTTTGCGCGCACCAGCCGGATCGTCTCCAGCACGAACGGCACGTCACGCTGCGGCACGAGCGCGGGGAGGGCCTCGATCTGGGCATCGGTGCGGATGGGCTCGCGCACCACCGGGCCCGGCTCGAAGGCGAGATCCACGCCCATGCCCTGCAGCGGCGTCATGATGTCGCTGAAGAGGATGGCGGCATCGAGCTCGAAGCGCCGCAGGGGCTGGAGCGTCACTTCCGCGGCGAGGTCCGGCGTGCGCGTGAGCGCCTCGAAATTGACCTTGGCGCGCAGCGCGCGGTACTCGGGCAGATAGCGCCCGGCCTGGCGCATGATCCAGATGGGCCGGTACGGGACCGGCTGCCGCAGGCAGGCGGCGAGGAACGCCGGCGTCTCCCGCGATGCGCTCACGCGCGCAGCCATTGCACCAC
>VBNP01000235.1 GCA_005877965.1 Gammaproteobacteria bacterium
CTCGGATCTGCACTTCATCGCCGGCGATCCGCCGCGCATCCGCCTGTTCGGCGATCTCTCGTCCCTGAAGCCCGATAAGCTCGCTCCGGAATTCGTCAAGCAGGCGCTCTACGAGATCCTGCCGAAGGCGGCGCTGGAGCGTTTCGAGGCCAAGGACGGCGCCGACTTCGCCTACACGATCGCCGATCGCGGGCGCTTTCGCGTCAACGTCATGCGGCATCTGAACGGCATGGGCGCCGTGTTCCGCGCGATCCCCTCCAATGCGCTCACGCTCGATGACCTGAAGATGCCGGAGGCCGTGCGGCAGATGTGCCGCACCAATAACGGACTGATCCTGGTGACCGGCAAGACCGGTTCGGGCAAGTCCACCACGCTCGCGGCCATGATCGACGACATCAACCGCCGCGTGAAGGGCCACATCCTCACCGTCGAGGACCCGATCGAGTTCGTGCACGAGAGAAAGGCCTGCCTCGTCAGCCAGCGCGAGATCGGCGTGCACAGCCCGAGTTTCGCGGCCGCATTGCACTCGGCCCTGCGCGAAGACCCGGACGTGATCCTGATCGGCGAGTTGCGCGACCTCGAGACCATGAGCATCGCGGTCACCGCGGCGGAAATGGGCATTCTCGTCATGGGAACGCTGCACACCAACGGCGCGGCGCCGACGGTCGACCGCATGGTGAACGCGTTCCCCTCCGACAAGCAGTCGCACGTGCGCACCATGCTGTCGACGTCGCTCCGGGGCGTCGTCTCGCAGCAGCTGCTGCAGCGCGCCGACAGGCAGGGGCGCGTGGCGGCGCTCGAGATTCTCGTGAACACGCCGGCCGCCTCCAACCTCATACGCCAGGGCAAGCTCGACCAGCTCGAGAACACCATGCAGGCCGGGGGGCAGTTCGGCATGCGTACCATGGACACCGCGATCCAACAGTTGCTGGATCAGCGCCAGATCAGCGGCAAGGAGGCCTACAAGAAGGCCATCAACAAGGCGAAGTTCGAGGACTTGAAGGATTCGGGCTGACGCGCTGACGTCGGCAGGACGCCGATGAGGCTGTAGACTAGCGCGGATGCCCCGCAAGATCTTCGTCACCACCGCGCTGCCGTACGCCAATGGCCCGTTCCACATCGGGCACATCATGGAGTACATCCAGGCCGACATCTGGGTCCGCTTCCAGAGAATGCAGGGACATGAGCTGCACTTCGTCTGCGCCGACGACGCGCACGGCGCGCCGATCATGCTCAAGGCGGAGAGCGAAGGCGTCACGCCGCAGCAGCTGATCGCGCGACTTTTCGCCGGCCGGCCGAAGTACCTGCAGGGTTTTCACCTGAGCTTCGATCACTGGTACACGACGGACTCGCCCGAGAACACGCAACTGTCGCAGGACATCTACGCCCGGCTGAAGGCCGCAGGCCTCGTGTACCAGAAGGCGGTGCAGCAGTTCTACGATCCCGTCAAGGGCATGTTCCTGGCGGACCGCTACATCAAGGGGGAGTGCCCCAACTGCCACTCGCAGGATCAGTATGGCGATGCGTGCGAAGTGTGCAGCACGGTGTACGCGCCGACCGATCTCATCAACCCATACTCGGCCCTCACCGGCGCGCGCCCGGTGCTGAAGGCTTCCGAGCACTTTTTCTTCCGGCTGTCCGATCCCAGCTGCGTAGCTTTCCTCAAGGGCTGGCTCTATGCCGCAGGGCGCCTGCAGCCGCAGGTCGCCAACAAGGCGCGCGAGTGGCTCGCGGGCAGCGGCGAGCTGCGCTTGAGCGACTGGGACATCTCGCGCGATGCGCCCTATTTCGGCATCCCGATCCCCGACGCGCCGGGCAAGTACTTCTACGTGTGGCTCGATGCCCCCATCGGCTACCTCGCCTCGCTCAAGAACTACTTCGCGCTCGGCAAGGCGCGCGCCAACGGCGAGCCGCGCGGCTTCGAGGAGTTCCTCGCCGCTGCGGATACCGAGCAGATCCACTTCATCGGCAAGGACATCATCTACTTCCACACGCTGTTCTGGCCGGCGATGCTCAAGTTCGCGGGCCCGCCTTACCGGGTCCCGGATCACGTGTACGTGCATGGCTTCATCACTCTCTCGGGCGAGAAAATGTCCAAGACGCGCGGCACCGGAATCAGCCCGCTGCGTTACCTCGACATCGGCCTGAACCCCGAGTGGCTGCGCTATTACATCGCGGCGAAGCTGAACGCGAACGTCGAGGACATCGACTTCAACCCCGATGACTTCAGCGCGCGGGTCAACAGCGATCTGATCGGCAAGTACGTGAACATCGCCAGCCGGGCCGCGAGTTTCATCACCCGACACTTCCACGGCGAGCTGCGCTATTCGCAGGACATGGCCGGGCTCAGTGACGCGGTGCGCAGAGCCGCCGCGGAGGTACACAACGACTACGAGGCGCGCGAATTCGGCAAGGCCATGCGCGACTGCATGGCGTTCGCGGACTGGATCAACCAGTACTTCGACGCCAACCAGCCGTGGGTACTCGCCAAGGACCCGAGCAAGGCTGCGCAGCTGCAGGATGTGTGCTCGCGCGCGCTGTACGGCTTCAAGCTCCTGTCGGTGCTGCTCGCGCCGGTCATGCCGCAGGTGGCCGAGCAGGTCGCCCGCGAGCTGTTCGGGCTCGACCGGGCCTTCAGATGGAACGATGCCACCGTTGCGCCCGAGCGCATCAATCCCTACCGGCACCTGATGACGCGGGTGGATCCGAAGCAGCTGGACGCGCTGTTCGAGAGCGACGCCGCAGCCGCCACCGCAGCACCTGCGGGCGGGTCGGCAACGGCGGTGACGGCCCCTGGTGCCGCGGCGCTGAACGCGGGCGGCTCGGGCAGCGCCGCGACTGTCTCGCTCGATGAGTTCAAGCGGGTCGATCTGCGCGTGGCGCGCATCCTGGATGCGCAAGCCGTCGCCGGGGCCGACAAGCTGCTGAAGCTCACGCTCGATCTGGGCTCGGAGACGCGCACGGTGTTTGCCGGCATCAAGTCCGCGTACGATCCGCACTCGCTCAAGGGTCGTCTCACGGTCATGGTTGCCAACCTCGCACCGCGCAAAATGAAGTTCGGGGTCTCGGAAGGCATGGTGCTGGCGGCCAGCGGGGAGGCGCCCGGCCTGTTCCTGCTGTCTCCCGATTCCGGCGCGACTCCCGGAATGAGGATCACCTGAGGGCGCTGCATCAGCCTCGCCCCAGCGCCATGGTCACCGCGGAGGACATCGATGCCCTGCTGCCGCAAACGCAGTGCACGCGCTGCGGTTACGGGGGCTGTCGCCCGTACGCCGAGGCCCTGCTGGCGGGAACAGCGCCCATCAACCAGTGCCCGCCGGGGGGCGCGGCCACCATCGGCGCGCTCGCCGCCCTGCTGCAGCGGCCAGCGCTGCCCCTGAATCCGGCCAACGGGCTCGAGGGTCCGCCGCTGGTGGCCCAGATCGACGAAGACGCCTGCATCGGCTGCGCCCGGTGCCTGCCACCATGCCCGGTCGACGCCATCGTCGGCGCCCACCAACAGATGCATACCGTGCTGCTCGCGCTGTGTACCGGGTGCGAGCTGTGCGTCGCGCCATGCCCGGTCGACTGCATCGCGATGGTGCCGCGGGCGAGCCTGGCAGACACGCCGCCCGCCCCCACAGCTCACGACAACCGGGAGCGCTGCGGCGCTCACGACGCGCGCATCGCCGGGCGTGCGCGCGAGCGTGAAGCGCTGCTCACGGCTCGCAAGCAGGCCGCCGGCGCACCGGCGGCCAAGGGCGCCTGAGGAGGGATGCGGGCGCGCTGCACGTCCCGTGGGGGGCGTATGATCCGGGCGGCTGCCAGCAAGCGTCCATCCGGAATGTCAAAGAGGATCAACCGCAATGCCGGCACTGCGAATCACAGGAATGCTCGTTGTTGCGTGTCTGGTGAGCCCGGGGCTTGCCGCTGCAGAGGGCGGGGCGGTCAGCTTGCCGCAGACGATGCAGGCGGCCGCGATCGATCGTGCTGGCGGCCCGGAGGTCATCACCCTGCACACGCTGCCGGTGCCGAAGCCCGCCGCGGATGAAGTGCTGATCGCCGTGCACACCGCCGGTGTTGCGATCTGGGACGTGGGCCTGCGGCGGCATCCGCAAAGCATCAAGCATTCCGCCTTTCCGCTGGTGCTCGGAACCGATGGCGCC
>VBNP01000016.1 GCA_005877965.1 Gammaproteobacteria bacterium
CTTCGGCCGCGCCAAGCAGTGCCGATGTTATGGCCTGCGGCTTGAGAGCGATGCTGAAGCTGCCGTCCTTCTGACCACGCTCGATCAGACTCAGCACCAGTTTGGCGAAATCCCTGAAGCCCTGGGTGAGCAGGACTTCGGCATTGTCCCCACGCACGCGGCGGCCCTCGAACATCAACAGCTTCGCGAGCTCCGGGTCGCGCTCGAAGGCGCCGATCATGGTGGAGAGGACGGTGATCATGGCCTCGCGCGCCGTGGGCGCGGCCGCCACCAGCCGCGCGATCTGCGGATTGAGCGGCGCCCAGCTCTCATCGAAGATGGTCTCGAGCAGCCCCGCCTTGCTGCCGAAGTAGCGCACCAGCTGCGATTCCGAGGTGCCCGCTTCACGGGCGATTGCAGCGGTGGAGACGCGCTCGTAGCCCGCTCCGGCCATGAGCCGCTTGGCAGTGCTGAGCAGCCGTTCGCGACTGCTCACGGTGTCGGCGGGTTCGCGGCTGCTCGATGGCTTCACGACCGTATGGTAGGTGTACTACTACCAGGGGTCAAATTTTCTCGTGTAAGCCGCTGTTTTCACAAGGTAATAATGGCACGCAAGTGATGCCGTTGACTTCTGGTAGTCGTACTACAGAGCCTGGTGCGTTCGATCACACGTCACCCACTAACCCTGCGAGCGATCCCGACCGTGTGGGCGCGCTGATGACGCGCTTTATCGCGGCGATCGGCGGAACGTCCTGGGGCAAAGTCTCCGCCCAGTACTACCAGAGCAATTACAACGGGACCTATACCAATGTCGGCAATCCTGCGCACGAGCTCGCGGGCGTCTGGTACGACAGCACGAGTCCTATACACGACAATCTGAGCCCGCTCGAGCTCGCCCAGGAAGCCGCCCGTGGTGTGCTGCACTTCGGTATTGCGGACCTGACCAATGCGCAGCTCGTGGTTGCTACGCCGCAGAAGTTCAATGAGGCCGGCTTCAACCAGAACTCCTACTGCGCCTGGCACGATTTCACGACACCGCTGTCTTATCCGGGCGTAACTCCCGGCATGGCGTTCGTCAACATGCCTTACGTGCTCAACGCAGGCGGCGGATGTGGAATGGACTTCGTCAATCCCGCGCCGGCCGGCGATCTCGACGGTGTCACGATCGTGCTCGGTCATGAGATCGCAGAGACGCTCACTGATCCCGGCGCGGAGTCCTCGGCCGGACTGGTCCAGTACGGCGCCTGGTTCGACTACCAGGGGTGGGAGATCGGCGACAAGTGCGCGTGGGTGGGGGATGGCCTGCAGGTTCCAGGTGCGCCGTTCAACATGATCGGCAACGATGGCGCGGCCTACCCGGTACAGACGCTGTGGAGCAACTCGAGCCTCAACGGGCTCGGCTACTGTTCAGGAGGGTTGTGAGGCAACCGAGATCAGGGGCGGCAGTCTGTACACCATAGGGACCACTTCACTCTCAGGGCACAGGGTGGTAGTAGACAACGTTAAGGCTTGCGGTCCCAGTACTCCTCCATCTTCCGGCGCGTGGCTGCATCCGGGAGACGGCCACGGCCGGCGGCCTGGTTGTCCACCAGGTGGCCCACGTTCGTTGAGCCGGGGATGGCGCAGGTCACCGCCGGGTGCGAGATGACATACTTGAGGAGGAATTGCCCCCAGGTCGCCACGTCGATATCGGCCGCCCAGCCGGGCAAGTCACGCTCAGCGGTTTGCCGGAACAGCGAAGAATGCCCGAAGGGCAAATTAGCCAACACCGCGACTTTGCGCTCCAGCGCGAGCGGAAGGATCGCCTCGGCCGCGTCGCGGTTGGCGATCGAATAGTCCACCTGGATGAAATCGAGCGGGTAGTTGCGCATGACATCCATGATCTCTGCGTGTTGGCTGACGCGGGAGGTGGTTACGCCGGCGTAACGGATCTTTCCAGCCTTCTTCCACTCCTGCATCGGGGGAATCAGCGCCGCCACGCCATTGAGATTGTGCACCTGCAGGAGGTCGACACGCGGGGTCTTCAACCGCTCGAGCGATCGCTCGAAGCTGGCGGCACCCGTCGGGCTGGACGAGCTGCCGGAGGCGCCCCCCACGAGCTTGGTCGCGATAAACATTTTCTCGCGCGTGCCGAGGCTCTCGAGCGCCTCACCAATCAGCGCCTCGCTGTCGCCATAGGCGGCGGCCGTGTCGATGACTGTGCCACCGATCTCGCTCATGCGCTTGAGCTCGGCGCGGATCTCCTCGCGCACCCGGTCGCGAAAGGAGTCGGTGCCGACCCCAATCGCCGGAATCCTCTCTCCGCTCGAGGGTATGGCTTTGGTGATCAGCGGCAGCGGCGGCTCGGCCCGCTCGGCGGCCGGCGGCGGGCGCGGGAACAGGGTAGTGATGCTCGCGACCACGCCGGTCTCGATGAACTCGCGGCGCGACACATTGGAATTCCCACGCTTGGTCATGTGAGGGTCCTCCGTGCCGCCTTGGTGGTTGCCGGCTAGGTGTCGTTGAATGATAGTCCCTGCTCACGCTCGCCGCCGCCTTGGGTAGAATAGTCGCGGAGCACCAGGCGTGACATTCGCGGGAGAACGACGGTGACAGCAATTCGTGGATTCCTGATGATTTTGGCGATGATCGTGCCGGGCGGGGCTGCCTTGGCCGACAAGTACGGCGACACCATCGAGCTGTTCAAGAATGCAGGTGAAAGCGCTGCATTTTTCGCGAACAGCTATGGCTATGCCGTATTCCCTACCATTGGCAAGGCCGGCCTGGTCGTCGGTGGCGCGCACGGCAGCGGTCGTGTCTACGAACACGGTAGATACATCGGCGAGGCTTCGATGAATCAAGTCAGCGTCGGATTCCAGGCTGGCGGTCAGGCGTACAGTCAGATCATTTTCTTTCAGGACAAGCGCGCGTTCGACGAATTTACCGCCGGCGATTTCGAGTTCGATGCCCGCGTCAGCGCGGTCGCGATTACCGCCGCGGCATCCGGCACCGCCGGCACCACGGGCGCCAGCGCAGCCGCAAGCGGGGGAAGGAAGGACGCGGCCACGGCGGGGGAGTATTACAAAGGAATGGCGGTTTTCACGATTGTCAAAGGCGGCGCCATGTACGAGGCCTCTGTGGCCGGTCAGAAGTTCTCCTATCAGGCGAGGAAAGCGCCGCGGCGTGCAGGCACGTCGGCCCCACGAACCGGCTAGACGTGGCAGGCGGCGAGGCCCAGCGCCGCAACAAGCCTTAGCGCGGTGCTGAGGAGTCCGCCGCGCCCGCTAGTCCGTGAGAGCGCTTTGACTCAGCTCTCCGGGCTTCTGCCGCGCCGGATGAGTGTCAGGGCGATGACGGCGGACGCCACCATGAGGAACAGACTCACCGCATTGAGCACCGGCGTCGCACCCTCGCGCATCCGCCCGTACATCATGATCGTGAGCGGCGAGTCAGCACCGACCAGCATCAGCGTCGTGTTGAAGTTCTCGAACGACATCAGAAAGGCAATAGCCGCCGAACCGATCAGCGCCGGACGCAGGTAAGGCAGCGTGATGGTCCACAGTACTGCCGGGCGGGATGCGCCGAGATTCAGTGCCGCATCCTCCAGAGTGCGGTCGAAGCGCTTCAGCCGCGCGCTGATGGTGAGCGTTGCTATCGCGGCGATGTAGGAGAACTGGCCCAGGACCACCAGGGGCAAACCGGGCCGCAGAAAATCCGCCTCGACGGCGAACAGATCGCTGCACAGCTCCGCCAGGCGGCTGGCGAACGCCAGAATTGAAATGCCGAGAATCACGCCGGGAATGACCAGTGGCGTGAGCATGAGCATCGAAAGGGCGCCCTTACCGGGAAACTGCGCCCGCTCCATCGCAAATGCATTCGCAGTACCGACCGCCACAGACAGGCCGGTAACCCACAGGGCGACGATGCTGCTGGTCCAGATGCTGCCCAGCAGTTCAGAATCGCGGAACAGCCCGATGCGTCCGGCGGCCTCGTTGCCGAGGAACCAGTCGAGGGTGAATCCGTGCCACGGTGGTGCGGGATAGGGCGCGTCGTTGAAGGCGAACACCGCCACTACGGCCAACGGCAGGAACAGAAACATCAGAAACGCGGCGACGTAGAGCGCTGTTGCGGCGCGCAGCCAGGCCGGCCGTGGCAGGGTGGGTATCACGCGCGCCGCATCACGTCGCTGAAGCGCTGGCCGCTGACCTTCAGCCCCAGCCACACCATCGCGGTGGATAGCGCGAGCAGCAGGAAGCCGAAGGCGGCACCCTGTTCCCAGTTGAAGCGGGTAATGAATTGGGTGTAGATCTGCTCGGTAAACCACAGCGAGTTCTTGCCCCCGAGCAGCGTCGGTGTCAGGTAGTTGCCGAGCGTCAGCATGAACACCACGATGCAGCCGGCGGTAATGCCCGGCGCGGCATGCGGGATGACGATCTCGCGCAGAATGGACCAGCCCTTGCCGCCCAGGTCGTAGGCGGCCTCGATCAGCGCGTTATCCAGGCTCTCGAGGTTGCCGACCAGTGGCACGACCATGAACAGCAGCGAGGTATAGACCAACCCGACGAGGATGGTGGCATCGTGGTAGAGCAGCTCTACCGGTTGCGTGGTCAGACCAAGGTGGACCAGCAGCGCCGGCAGAACCCCGGATTCGCGCAGCAGGATCATCCAGCCGAGCGTGCGCACCGTTTCGCTCACCCAGAAGGGAATCAGGCACACCACAAACAGCAGCGCACTCATGCGGCCGCGCGCCAGCTTGGCGATGGTCCACGCGATCGGAAATGCCACCAGCAGTGTCAGCGCTGTCGCGAGCGCTGACAGGACCGCGGTCCTCACAAACACGCGCCAGTACAACGGTTCGCCGAAGAACGTGCGGTACTGGGCGAGGCTGGCGACGTACTGGCGCGGCGCGACGCGCTCGCGAAACGACAGCAGCGCCAGATCCACGTGCGGCAGCACGATCAGCGCAAACAGCCACAGCAGCGCCGGAGCGAGCAAGAGCCCGAGCATCAGGCGGCGGTACCAGGGCGCTGCCGCCGGTGCTTCAGGCATGTGCGTCGGCAGCCGCAAAGCAGATGGCCCGTTGCGGATCGAAACTGAAATAGATGCGCGCGCCGACCTGCAGGTCCGCATAGGCGCCGGTCTGCGGCAGCGCAATGCGAAACTCGATATGACTCTGCAATTCCCGCAGCAGCACGGCGGAGTTGGCGCCGTCGAACAGCAGGCTGATCACCTCGCCGGCATGCGCGGTCTGGCCGGGTGGCAGGTCGGCCGAAGTGCGGCCCAGGAGCGTCGCCTCGGGCCTGACGAATGCCTCAACCGCCATGCCCGCCGTAATAGGTCCCTGACGGTGAGCGTGCACCACCCAGCCACCGCTGGTGGCGAGTTGCACCAGCGAGCCGTTCACGGCCAGCGCCTTGCCAGCCAGGCGGTTGTTGGCGCCGACAAATCCGGCGACGAATGCGCTTGCAGGCGAGTAATAAAGCTCCTGCGGTGTGCCGAGCTGCTCGAAGCGGCCGTGGTTCATCACGCCGATGTGATCGGACAGTACCAGCGCCTCGGATTGGTCATGGGTGATGTAAACGAACGTGGTGGCGAAGGCGGCCTGCAGCTGCTTCAGCTCGATTTTCATGTGTTCCCGCAGCTTCAGGTCGAGTGCTCCGAGGGGCTCGTCCAGCAGCAGCAGTGTCGGCTCGAGGATCATGCTGCGCGCGATGGCGACGCGCTGTCGCTGGCCGCCGGAGAGCTCGTCGGTGCGTTTGCCACCGGCACCGCCCAGGCCGACCCGCTCCAGCATCGCCTCGGCGCGGCGCGTACGCTCGGCGCGCCCGATGCCCCGCCGCGCGAGCCCGAAGGCCACGTTCTGCGCCACCGACATCATCGGAAACAGCGCGAGCTGCTGAAACACCATGTTGACCGGGCGCCGGTTGGGGGCCACGCCCGCCATGCTGCGCCCGCCGATGGCGATGTCGCCGCGATCCGGCTGAATGAAGCCGGCGATCATGCGCAGGAGCGTAGTCTTGCCGCAGCCGGAGGGACCGAGAATCGAGAAGAAACTGCCGCGGGCGACACTGAAGGACAGATCATCTACCGCCAGATGAGTCGCGAAGCGCTTGGCGAGGGTGCGTACTTCCAGATCCGGTATCGCAGCCATGGCGCGCCTTGCAGGCGTGTTCAATCGGCCGCCTTGACGCGGTCGAGAATTGCGCCCTCGATTGCCTCGAGCCCGGGCGGGATCGCCGGATACCACTTGATGTTCTTCAGGCCATCCGGAAAGGTTTCCGCGAACTGTGCGCGGATGCGCGGATCCATCAGAGCTTCGGCGCCCCTGGCAGCGGTGAAGTTGCCGACCGATCTGGCAACCTTGGCGGCGATCTCGGGGCGCATCACGAAATTGATCCACGCATAGGCAGCGGCGTCGTTGCGGCCGCGCGCCGTCAACGCGAAGGTGTCCATCCAGGCGATCGCACCCGAGCGCGGGTTGATGAACTTGATATCGGGATTTGCCCGGTTCAGGGCCCAACCGCCCGAGTCCCACATCATCGCAGCGTCGATTTCTCCTGAGCGCACGCCATTGAGCAGCTGATCCTTGTTGTCGTAGAAGAAGCGGAAATTCACCTTGCAGGCGGCGAGTGTCTTGCCGACCTGCTCCATGAGCGCCGTGTAGGCCTTGGTATTGTCGTACAGCGCGAAGGGATTCCTGCCCGAGGCGAGGGCAAAGGCCATCAAGGTCGGGCGCTTCAGGCGCACGGCGGTTCTGCCCCGCAGCTCGGGTTTGCACAGATCCGGGTAGTCGCTGATCCTGGTGCGTTTGGAATTGTAGATCAGGCCTTCCGTGCCCCAGATATAGGGCAGACCGTAGAGCTTGCCGTCGATGGTGGCGTTCTTCCTGATGATATCGAGGAGCTCCGGCACGAACTCATCGAGGCGCACTTTGCCGGTATCGAACGGCTTGTAGATGCGGAATTCCTGCTGCGCTCCGAGGATGCGGTCCTGCGACGGCTGCGCCAGGTCAAAACCGGCGCCACCGGTGGCGCGCAGCTTGGAGATCATCTCCTCATTGTTCGAGAGCGTAACCTGAACCTGGATGCCGGTTTCCTTCCCGAACTGGGCGATGACCTCCGCGGGTACGTAGTCCGCCCAGGTGATGATCTTCAGTACCTGGGCATTGTCAGCGCGAGCCTGGACACCCGCCAGCAGCGCCAGCAGCAGGGCTGCAGACACAATGCCGTACGTGCGCTTCGCACCTCGGCACCGATTGCTGGCGCGTTGACAAGCCAGTTTTTGGCGGGGTAGTCTCAATCGGCGCGTGTGATCAAGCTAAAGCAGTTGGAAATATAACATCGCCCCACCGGCTTGTCGTCGATGCGTGACCCGCCGCTGCCATGTTTGACCTGCAGGGTCACCGCGGCGCACGGGGTCTATGGCCCGAAAACACCCTCGCGGGGTTTGCCCGTACGATGGAGCTCGGCGTGTCCGCCCTGGAGCTCGATTGCGCGGTAACCCGTGATGCCGTGGTGGTCGTCAGTCACGATCCGGAACTCAATCCCGACTGCACGCGCGACGCGCGTGGACGATTTCTGGCGACTGCGGGTCCGCCGATCTTCACGCTGACCTATGCGCAGCTGCAGTCCTACGATGTGGGCCGGCTGCGGCCTGGGAGTGCCTACGCGGCACGGTTCCCGCAGCAGCAGCCCGTGGACGGCGAGCGCATACCGCGTCTGGCGGATGTGCTGACTCTGGTGCGCACGCGCGGCCGCGGTCGGGTGCGCGTCGCCGTCGAGGTCAAGACGTTCCCGGAGCAACCGGAGCTGACGCCTGCCCCGGAGCCGTTCGTGCAGGCGGTGCGGCTGGATATGGAGCGCACCGGCACCGCGTCGCTGGTCGCGATCCTGGCGTTTGACTGGCGAGTGTTGAGCGCCGCGCAGCGGCAGATGCCGCAGGTCGCGAGGGCGGCCCTGACCGAGCAACAGCCCGGCGAAGACACCGTGCGGATCGGCTCGCCACCGCCGTCGCCGTGGCTGGGCGGACTTGATCCTGAGCACTTCGGCGGCTCGATCGTGCGCCTCGTCAAAGCCACCGGCGCCGGCACCTGGGGCCCGGACTATCTGGATCTCGATGCGCCACGCATCGAGCAGGCGCATGCTCAGGGGCTCCGGGTCGTTCCGTGGACCGTCAACGACCCGGCGGACATGGAGCGGCTGCTCGCCTTTAATGTGGACGGCATGATCACCGACCGGCCGGATGTGCTACGCGCGCTCCTGGAGAAGAGGGGCATGGCGGTTGCGCCGCGGGTGCCCCGGGAGCACTGATGGGCCAACCGAGCATCCTGGTGATTGACGGGAACCGGGCGGCGACACGCGAGCAACAGGTCGCCGCTGGCGGCCAGCCCTCCGGTGAAGGCTACGCGCAGGTGTTGAAGAGCCTGGCAGCCGTCAGCTGCGACATCGTGCGGCCGGCGGACGGCGAGGTGCGCTTCGCTGCCGGCGGCGGCCTCGCGGGCTACGACGGCGTGGCGATCACCGGTTCGGCGCTGAACGTCTACGAGGGCGGCGCACACATTGAACGGCAGATCGAGCTCGCGCGGGCGACGTTTGCCGCCGGTGTGCCGTTCTTCGGCAGCTGCTGGGGGCTGCAGGTGGCAGTGAGCGCGGCGGGCGGTTGCGTGCGCCGCAATCCGCTGGGGCGGGAGTTCGGATTCGCGCGCCGCATCGAGCTTGAGGACGCGGGGCGTCGCCACGGGATGTTCAGGGGCAAGCCGCCGGTGTTCGAGGCGATCACCGTGCACCGCGATGATATCGAGCAGCTGCCCGCGGGCGCGGTGGTTCTGGCAAGTAACGACATGGGGCTGCAGGCCATCGAGTTGCGGCACGGCGCCGGCACCTTCTGGGGCGTGCAGTACCACCCCGAATACAGCTTCGCCGAGATTGCGGCAACCGCGCTGCGCTACGGCGCCGCGCTGATCGAAGAGGGTCTGTTCGCCGATCGTGCGGAACTGGAAGTGTTTGTCAACGATCTGCGCACGCTCATGCGCGATCCTCGCGACCCGCGCCTCACCTGGAAACACGGTCTGGGCGAGGGCCTGCAGCAGGACTCATGCAGGCTTGTGGAGCTGCGCAATTGGCTGGAGCTGCAGGTGTTGCCGTACGCACGGCAGCGTGAAGGCGCCGCCGCGCGGCGAGGCTTTGACGCCCCATGAGCTTCACTCAGCACCCGGACTTTCCCGCAGCCTTGGCACTGGCCGAGCAACTGGCGGATGCCGCGCGCGAGATTGCCCGGCGCTACTTCCGCACGCCGCTCGCCGTGGAGCGCAAGGACGACGGCAGTCCGGTCACCGTCGCGGACCGCGAAATCGAGACGCGGATGCGCCGCATGATTCGCGCGGCCTTTCCCGGGCACGCCATTCGGGGCGAGGAGTTTGCCTCCGAGGGGAGCGGCGAGTTCACCTGGGTGCTCGACCCGATCGACGGCACCAAGAGTTTCGTCACCGGGTATCCGCTGTTCGGATCGCTGATTGCGCTGTTGCAGGGTGGCCGCCCGGTGCTCGGCGTGATCGAGGCATCCGCGCTCGCCGAGCGCTGGGTGGGTTGTGAGGGTCGTCCCACGCTCTTCAACGGCAGGCAGGTGAGGACCAGCGCCTGCCGCGCGACCGAGCAGGCCGTCGTCTACACGACCACGGCGGAGACCTTCAACGCCGGGGAACGGCGGCGTTTCGAGGCGCTCAGCGCGCGCGCCGCGCTGCGTCGCTTTGGCGGGGATTGTTACCTCTACGGCATGCTCGCCGGCGGTTACTGCGACCTGGTCATCGAGGTGAAACTGAAACCCCACGACTTCATGGCGGCGATTCCGGTCGTGGAGGGGGCCGGCGGCAGGATCAGCGATTGGCGCGGGGCGCCACTTGGCACGACTTCCGACGGGCGCGTGGTGGCGGCGGCCACCGAGGCGCTGTGGAGGCAGGCGATCGGCGAGTTGAGCGCATAACTTCAGCTCAGCCAGCAAGGTTGAGATCGCCCTTGACCGCCGAGCGGAAAATACGGGCGTAGCCCGCCGCGTCCGTGGGGAGCGGATTGCCCCCCGCCGACGGATCGAGCGAGGCCTCATGCCCGATGGTATCCGGGTTGCTCAGCGGCACGCCGATCTCCGCGAGCGAGTGCGGAATATTCAGGCGCTTGCGAAAGCCGAGCACCCAGTCGAACACGGCGGCAAAGGGCTCACCGGGCAAGTTCAGCGTCCGGGCGATGACGGGCAGATGCGGCTCGATCGCCCGGCGGTTGTGCACGATGATGTAAGGCAGAACGACCGCATTGGTCAGGCCGTGATGCGTGTTGAAATGCGCTCCCACGGGGTGCGCGATGGCGTGCACGCCCCCGAGTCCCTTCTGAAACGCGGTCGCACCCATGCTGGCCGCGGCCAGCATGCGCGAGCGGGCCTCGAGGTCCTTGCCGTTTTCGCAGGCGCGCGGCAGATACACCTGGATCAGCCTCATACCCTCGAGCGCTATGCCGTCGGCCAGCGGGTGGAACCCCGGCGAACAGAACGCTTCGAAGCAGTGCACGAAGGCGTCCATACCGGTGGCCGCGGTGATCGCGGGCGGCAGGCCGACCGTGAGCTCCGGATCGCTGATCACCACGCCCGGCATCATCTGTGGGTGGAAGATGATTTTCTTCTGGTGGGTGGCCTCATTGACGACCACGCCTGCGCGGCCCACCTCCGAGCCGGTGCCGGCAGTGGTCGGAACGGCCACGATCGGTGCGATGCCGCGCGCGTCGGCGCGTGTCCACCAGTCGCCCACGTCCTCGAAATCCCACAGCGGCCGCGTCTGCCCGGACATGAAGGCGATGACCTTGCCGGCATCCAGCGCCGAGCCGCCGCCGAAGGCGATCACGCCGTCGTGGCTGCCTTCGCGGTAGGCGGCGAGCCCGTCCTCGATGTTGGCGGCGACCGGATTGCCGCGCACGCGCGCAAACAGGCCGCTTCCGGGCACGAGCGCGCGGGCGCGCCGCACCATCGGCGCATCACGCAGGCCCTCGTCCGTGACCAGCAGTGCCCGCTTGATACCGAGCCGCGCGCAGGCCGCCGGCAGCTCGGCGATGCGACCCGGGCCCGCCCACACGGTGGTGGGGTAGTTCCAATTCGCTTTCAGAATTGCGCTCACGTGCTCACCCGCAGGTGGAATGATTTGGGCCGCGTCAGGTGCTGGTATCCGACTACCGAGAGCGTACAGCCACGGCCTGAATTCTTGACGCCAACCCAGGCGAGGGCCGGGTCCAGATAGTCGCAGCGATTCATGAACCAGGTGCCGGTCTGCACCTGCTCGCCCAGCGTGACCGCTGCGACCTCATCGCGCGTCCACACCGCCGCGGTGAGTCCGAAGGGGCTGTCGTTCATCTGCGCCACGGCTTCGGCGTCCGAGCGCACTTTCATGACGCCGGCGACCGGTCCGAAGATCTCCTCACGCATGACCGAGGAACCGCCCGGGGCGTCCAGGAGCAACTGCGGTGCCAGATAGGGCGTACCGGCTTTGCTGTGGGGGAAGTCGCGCTCCTCGATCACCGGCCGTGCGCCAGCCTCGATCGCCGCGCGCACCTGCGCGCGTACTCCGTCTGCCGCTGCGGTGCGCACCACCGGGCCGAGCGTGGTCTCTCGGTCCAGCGGATCGCCGAGCCGGTACTGTTGAATGAGCTCAATGCAGCCGCGCGTGAAGCGATCATAGACGCTCTCGTGAACGTAGATACGCTGCAGCCCACAGCAGGACTGACCGGAGTTGAAGTAGGCGCCGTCCACGATGTTCTCTATGGCGTGTGGCAGATCGGCATCGTGACGCACATAGACGGGGTCGCAGCCGCCGAGCTCCAGCCCCACGCCGATGAAACGCTCGGCAGCGACGCGTTGCACGGCCCGGCCCCCGGCCACTGAACCGGTGAAGGCCACGAAGTCGATGCGCGGATCGCGGATGACTCGCTCAGTGTCGGCGTGCCCAAGGTGCAGCACCTGGAAGAGGCCGGACGGCAGCCCCGCGGCGGCGAAGCACTCGGCGAATGCTTCCGCGCACAGCGGCGTCTGTGCCGAGTGCTTCAGCACCACGGCGTTGCCGGCCATCAGCGCCGGCACCACGCTGTTCACGGCGATCAGGTACGGATAGTTCCAGGCGGCCACGCTAAACACGACGCCGAGCGGCTCGCGCCGTACGAAGCGCCGAAAGCCCGACTTCGGTCCCGGATCCATATCGGCGAGCGCCGTGGGGGCGACCCCCGCCATGTAGCGGGCGCGCTCGAGCGTGCCGCGCACCTCACTCGGAGCGAAACGTATCGGCCGTCCCATCTGCCAGCTGAGCCCGGTGGCGATCGCTGCGCCGCGCCGTTCGAATTCGCCGCAGAAGCGCCCGATGATGGCCGCTCGCTCGGCAATCGGCGCTTCGCGCCACTGCGGCTGCGCCGCACGCGCGCGCTGCAGGGTCTGCCCGATCTGCGCGGCGGTAGCGGCGCTGCGTTCCGCGTACACCCTGCCGTCGACCGGAGAGACGCAACTGAGGCTCATATGATCTCGAACTCCTTGAGCGGGTCAGCCGCTCTTGCATTGTGGCCGTGGTAGCGAGTGCAACGCTACTGCGGCGGCGGCACCCCGGCGCGCGCATTCAGCACGTACAGGTAGCCGGCGCCGAGTGCGGCGAGCGCACTGACACCGGCGAGAGTGATGAACACGCCTCCCCAGCCAAACGCGACCGCGAGTCTCGCCATGACGGTGCCGGCGAGAATGCCGCCCATATAGCCGGTGCCATCGACCAGGCCGGAGGCCGCGGCGCCCGCCTGCTTGCCGCCGAAATCGAGGGCGAAGGCACCCGGCAGGAAGGCGTAAGGTCCGAGCAGGCAGAACGCCACGAGCCCGATCACCGCCACCGGCAGCACCACCCCGGCCGAGCCCGGCCGCAGCGAGGTGAGGATCAGGAGCGCCACGGCGGTTGCGGTGAGACCCAGCACCAACAGCAGCGAGCGGGCATTCGGTCCCAGACGGTCACTGGCCCAGCCGGCGAGCAGGACCGAGACCGCTCCGACCCCGGGGAAGATCGCCGACAAGCCGGCCGAGTGACTCACGCTGTAGCCGAGGAAGTCGCGCAGATACACCGGCGTCCAGGTATTGAAGGTCTCGCGCACCATGGTGGCGGCGAAACTCAACAGACAAACCACCAGGAAGGCGCGGCTGCGCAACAGCGGCAGCACCAGTGCCAGGAAATTCGTCGGGCCCGATTGTGCTCCGCAGAACACGTTGCGCGGGTTGGCCACCGCTTCCGGGTGACCCTCGTCGGTGCGCGACTCGCGCATGAACAGCAGGTTGGCGAGAAACATCAGGCCCGCCACGCTGGCCCCGAACACGAACAGCGCGCGCCAGCCGACCCCGTGCTCGAGCAGCAACCCCATGCTCTGGCGCGCGGCTGCGTCGCCGAGCAGATAGCTGCAGGTAAGGATCGCGGCCACCGTGCCGTAGCGGGAATAGTGGAACCACTTGGAGGAGACCTTGATCAGTGCCGACCAACCGATCGACTGCGTCAGTCGGTTACCGACCCACGCGAGGGTGAACATCGGCAGCGCGGAGCTGGAGGCGAACAGCAGCGTAAAGGCCGCGGCGCCGCCGGTGGCGATGAGCAGGTTGCGCTTGCCGCCCCAATAGTCCCCGAGGCCGGTGAGAAACCATTTGCCCAACGCATAGGCGAGCACGCCCCAGGAGGCCATCGAGCCGATGCTGACCATGGCGTCGGCGTGACTGATGCCGCGTCGCGCGAGCTCATCGAGCAGCAGCGGCGTCGCGACCGACAGGTTCGAGCGGCAGAAGTAACAGGATGCGTAGCCCAGGAACAGGAGCAGCAGTATGCGGCACTGCGCGAAGCGCAGCGCGCGCGTGCTGGGCGTGGCGGTCCCGGCCGCGGTCGCCGCGATTACGGTAGCCACGGCAGCGAGTAGGTCTTGACGTTGGTGAAGCTCCTGATGGCTTCCTGCACGCCTTCCTTGTACCCGAGGCCCGAGTCCTTGATCCCGCCGAACGGCGTGAGCTCCAGGCGGTAGCCGGGGACCTCGCGCACGTTCACGCTGCCGACGTTCAGCTCCGACACGAAACGCGTGATGTAGTCCAGGCGGTTGGTGCACACCGCTGAGGACAGGCCGTAGGCGGTGCAGTTCGCGACGCGGATCGCATCATCAATCGTCTGGAAGCGCATGACGGGTGACACCGGCCCGAAGGTCTCCTGCTTCACGATCGAGCACCGTGGGGGAGTAGAGTGCGCCGGCGCGGATGTTGCCGTACAGGAGCCGGGCACCGTGCGCGACGGCGTCGTGCACCTTGTCCTCGAACGAGCGCGCCGCCGCCTCATCGATGACGGTGCCCATGTCGGTCGCTGGATCCATCGGGTCGCCATACTTGATGGCGCGGGTCTTCTCGAGCAGCAGCTCGATGAAGCGCTCGGCCACGGAGTCCTGAACCAGCATGCGCTTGATGGCGGTGCAACGCTGGCCGGAGTTCTTGTACGAGCCGGTGGCGGCCAGCGTGGCCGCCTCCTCGAGGTCCGCGTCTTCCATGACGATGAGCGGATCGTTGCCGCCGAGCTCCAGCACCTGGCGCTTGTAAACGGCCTTGGCGGCGATGTACTTGCCGACCGCCACGCCGCCGGTGAACGTGATCAGATCCACATCCGCGTGCGTCAGCAGCTCATCGGCGATCTCCTTGGGGTCGCCGGTGAGCACGCTGAGCATCTCCGGCGGCAGGCCGGCCTCGTAGAGAATGTCGGCGAGCAGCAGTGCGCTGAGCGGAGTCTTCTCCGAGGGCTTGAGTACCATCCTGTTGTTGCTGGCGATGCTGGGAGCGACCTTGTGCGCGACCTGGTTCAGCGGATGGTTGAACGGCGTAATCGCGGCAATCACCCCCAGCAGCGGCTCGCGCAGGGTGTAGACCTTGCGGCGCTTGCCGTGCGCGGTGAGGTCGCAGGAGAAGACCTGCCCATCATCCTGCAGCGCGGCGTTGCCGGCGAAGATGAACACATCGCACGCGCGGCCCACCTCATAGATGGAGTCCTTCTTGCATAAACCGCTCTCGGCGGTGATGAGGTTGGCAATCTCCTCGGTGCGCGCGCGCAGCGCCTCGGCCGTCTGCTGGCAGATCCGGTAGCGCTCGTAACGCGTCAGGCGCGGGCGGAATGCCTTGGCGATCCCGATCGCCCGGCGTACCTCGGCCATGGAAGCGCTCGCCACCGTGCCCACGAGCGCGCGGGTGTAGGGATTGAACACTTCGCTGCTGCGCCCGCTAGCGACGCGGGCGCCGCCGATACGCAGGCTCTCACGCCGCACACCGTCGTCGTACCTTATCTCGGGGGTTCGACCGGGGTTGTTATCGGGCATGGTTCAGCACCCAGTCGAAGGCATCGAAGTTACGCCAGCGCCTGTTGGCCTCGAGGTTCTCGATGCGGCGATTCATCACCAGCGGCACCGCCTGCTCCGAGAGGCCGCCGTGCGAGCGCAGCGGCGCATCCAGGCCCGAGAGGTCGTGCTTGGCCGCCGCACCGCCGAGGGCGACCGAGCGGCTGGAGACCACCACCAGATCGCCGATCCGGTCGGCGGGCAACTCGAAGCGGCTGGCAGCGTCCGTGCGCGTGAGCACCATGTCGATGCCGCGCAGCGCCGCGAGCCGCGCCGCGAGGGCGCGGGCATCCACGTCGGCGGGCAGATAGACCGTCGCGTACGAGCCGAGTGCCCCGTGGTGGGCGACGTACGGGTCGGTGATCGGCAGAATGACTCGCGCGCCTGCAGCACCGAGCCAGCCGTCCAGCACATCCTGCAGGTAGATTACGTTGGGGCTCGCATCGAGCCGCGTCTTGGAGTTCATGCCGTGGTCGGCGGTGAGTGCGATGGCGCAGCCTGAGTGCTCGAGCTCACCCAGATAACGGTCCATCATGCGGTAGAACGAATTGGCTTCGGCCGAGCCGGGGGCGTGCTTGTGCTGCACGTAGTCGGTGGTGGACAGGTACATGATGTCCGGGCGGTGAGTCTGCATCAGCTTGACCCCGGCGGCGAACACGAATTCCGACAATTCGGCGCTGTAGACACTCGGCACGGTCATGCCGACCAGACGCAGCACCCCGTCGATGCCGTGTTCTTCGAGCGTGGCCTGATCGGCCTTTTCCGCGGAGAAGCAGATGCCGCGCAGCTCATGGCCCAGGAGCTTGCGCAGCTTGTCTTTGGCGGTAACCACCGCCACCTTGCAACCCGCGTCGGCGAGCGCGGCCAGGAGCGTTGGGGCGCGCAGCCACTTCGGGTCATTCATCATGACCTCCACGCCGCTGTCGGTGTCATAGAGGTAGTTTCCGCAGATACCGTGAATCGCCGGCGGCGCGCCCGTGACAATCGAGAGGTTGTTCGGGTTGGTGAAGCTCGGCATGACGCAGTCGGCGATGACCTCGGTCCCCTGCGCCAGCACCCGCTTCATCCACGGCATGTGTCCGCCGGCCACGGCCTGGGCAATGTAGTCCGGCTCACAGCCGTCCACGCACACCACCACGCAAGGGCACTCGGGCAACCGATAGGTCCGTGCGTTTACTTCGATGCGACGCATGTCGTGTGCTGCCTTCAGGCCGCGGCCTGCATTTCCGCGAGGACTTTGCCGACCGCCTCGACCGCCCCGGCCATGCCGCGCTCGCCGAGCTGGCCCATGCAGCCGACGCGGAAGGTCTCCAGCGTCGTGAGCTTGCCAGGATACAGGACATAGCCGTGCGCCTTGACGGCGTCATAGAAGCTCTTGAACGCGTAGCGCGGAGTATCGGGCGCGTAGAACGTCACGATGATCGGCGCCTGAATGGCCGCGGGCAGGAAACTCCTCAAGCCCAGTTTCGCCATGCCGGCGATCAACGTGCGGCAGTTATGCGCATAGCGGGCGCCGCGCGCGGCGAGCCCGCCCTCTTCGAGGTACTGCGAGATCGCCGAATCGAACGCCGCGACCACATGGGTCGGCGGGGTGTAACGCCATTGCGTGGTTTTTTGCATGTAGACCCATTGGTCGTAGAGGTCCAGCGCCAGCGAATGGCAGTTGCCCTCGCTGCGCTCGAGCGCGCCGCGGCGCGCGATGACGAAGCCCATTCCCGGTGGCCCCTCGAGGCACTTGCCCGAGGCGGCGACGACGGCATCGAACGGGGTGTTGCGCGCGTCGATCTCGAGGGCGCCGAACGAGCTCATCGCATCCACGATCAGGCCCTTGCCATGACGGGCGACGACCTGCGCGGTCTCACGCAGCGGATTGAGGATGCCGGTGCTGGTCTCACAGTGCACCAGCGCCACGTGGGTGATCGACGGGTTGGATGCGAGCGCGCGCTCGACGTCCGCGGCGGCAACCTGCGTGTCCTCCGGGTAATCGATCGTGGTCAGCGTGCGGCCGAGCACCCGGCAGATGCGGGCAATGCGTTGACAATACGCACCGTTTTGCGGGACCAGCACGTGTCCGGTACGTGGTACCAGCGTACCGATCGCCGCCTCGACCGAGAACGTTCCGCTGCCCTGCATGGGGACGCACTCGTGCGTACCCGCGCCGTGAATGATCTGCAGCAGACGCTCGCGGACTCGGCCGGGGATGGTGTTGAAGTCGACGTCCCAGGAGCCCCAGTCGCGCAGCATGCTCTGCCTGGTGCGCAGCGAGGTCGTCAGGGGTCCGGGGGTCAGCAGATACGGTTCGGTGGTCATCGCATTGCTCACTTGAGAGTGACCGCAAGGGCGTGTCAGGAAATTTCCGCAGGCTGCGCGGGGCGCCTCAGGAGCGACGCGGCCTCGCCTGCGAGGACGCTGGCCTCGTCGACGCGAATCACTTCGACCGCGGCCCGGCTGTTCAGCGCGCCAATGCTCGCATCGATCCCCACACTCGCGTCGTTGGCTTGCCCGTTGAGCTCGATCCCAAGCCATTCGAAGCCGCGCAGGATCCGGCGGCGTATCTGCGGGGAGTGCTCACCGATGCCGCCGCCGAAAGCGATCACATCGACCCCGCCGAGCTCGCTCATATACGCCGCCACATAATGCCGGGCACGCCGACAGAATATCTCGATCGCAAGCCGGGCACCCGCATCGCCCCCTTGCTCGAGCGCCAGCAGCTCGCGCATGTCGGCGCTGCGGCCGGAGAGACCGAGGAGACCACTTTCGTAATTGAGCTCGCGGCTCACCTGCGCCGCGGACAGGCCGCCGCGCTCCATGACGTAGAGCAGCGCGCCGGGATCCACGTCCCCCGAGCGCGTGCCCATGACGAGACCTTCAAGTGGCGTGAATCCCATGCTGGTCGCCACCGCGCGCTCATCCAGGGTGGCTGTCACAGAACAGCCGCGTCCAAGCTGCAGGCTGATCACCCGGCTGCTGGCCCGGCCGGCCGGCACGCGCGCGCGCGCCGCGTGGCACAGGTAACGGTGCGCGGTGCCGTGAAACCCGTAGCGTCGCACGCCAAACGCCTCCTGCCAGCGCTTCGGTACCGCATAGCAACGGGCCGCTTCCGGGAGCTCGGCGTAGTAGGCGGTGTCGAACACGCCCACCACGGGGAGTGTGCCGAGCCGCGCCCGCACGGCCGCGATGACCGCCAGGGCGGGCGGATTGTGCAGCGGAGCGAGCACGTTGAGCTCGGCGAGTGAGGCGAGCTGCGGATCAGCGAGCCGCGCGGTCGCCCGGAAGCTCTCACCCCCATGCACGATACGGTGCACGGTCGCATCCAGCCCGCTGAGCAGGTCGCGACCGTGCACGCTTTCCTGCGACAGCCACGCGAGCACGAAGTCAGCCGCCGCGGCGAGTGTGCGAATCGGCGCTGACCTGGGGGGCGCCGGCTCGGCTGTCTGCAGCGCGAAAGCCCCTGAGCCGTCGGCCGTGTCCACGAAAGCGCCGGCCTTCAGAGGGCGTGCCGGTCCATCGACGGGCACCTCCATCAGATCGAACTTGAGCGAGGAGCTGCCGGCGTTGAGAACGAGCAGTCGCATCAGTGTCACCGACTGTGGGTCGCGTTCATAGCGCGGCTGGCGCTGGCACGCGCACCAGGCGGCGCAGCGCGTAGGCGCTGAGCAGCACGATGACGCTCACGAGGCCGAATACCAGGGAAGCGCGCTGCTCGGGAATGACGGACATCGCCGCCACGATCGAGAGCATCGCCACGATCGCCACGCACGTGAGCCACGGGTAGCCCCACATGCGCATCCGCAGCCGTTCGGGCATCTCCTGCTCGAGACGCCGGCGCAGCCGCAGCTCGCTGACTGCGATCAGGACGTAGACGAAAATCGCGACGGTACCGTAGGAATTGACGAGAAACGCGAAGATCCTGTCGGGCGACAGGTAGCTCATCGCGACGGTCACATAGCCGAATGCGGTACTGGCGAGGATGGCCGCGAGCGGCACGCCGCGCGTATCGAGCTTCGCGATCAGCGCGGGTGCATCGCGGCGGCGGGCGAGCGCCATGAGCATTCGCGAAGCAGCGAACAGGCCGGAGTTCAGCGCGGACAGCACCGCCGTGAGTATGACGACACTCATCACGGTTGCCGCCGCCGGGATCTTCAGCACCTCCATGACACTGACGTACGGGCGCGCCATGCGCGTCGGGTCGTTCCAGGGCACGATCGCGACTACCAGAAAAATCGAGCCGATATAGAACACCAGCGTGCGCCAGATGACCGACTGCGTCGTCTCCGCGACGGCCTTCTCGGGCTCGGCGGACTCGGCGGCGGCGATGGTGACGATTTCGGCACCGAAATAAAATCCGGTCGCCGCGACCGCTCCGGTGAGCACCGGGACGATGCCATTGGGCATGAAACCGCCATGCGCCGTCAGCTGCAGCACACGTTTCCCCGCCCCGGGCCAGGCGCCCAGCGCGAACAGGGCGCCGGCGCAAAGAAATGCGACGATCGCGGCGACCTTGATCGAGGCAAACCAGAACTCCGCCTCACCATAGGAACGCACCGACAGCAGATTCACGATGGTGAACACCGTCATGAGTGCGAGTGTGAACTGCCAGGGCGCGATCATCGGCCACCAGGTTCCGAGGATCTTGGCACCCGCGACCGCCTCCAGGCCCACGACGATCACCCAGAAGTACCAGTACATCCACCCGGTGAGAAAGCCCGCGAGCTCCCCGAGCGCCAGACGGTTGTACTCGTAGAACCCGCCGACCGCGGGGTAGGCGATCGCCATTTCGCCCAGCATGCGCATCACCAGCACGACCAGCGTGCCCGTCAGGGCGAAGGAGACTACGGCGGCGGGACCCGCGGAAGCGATGACGACCCCGCTGCCGACGAACAGGCCGGCGCCGATCACGCCCCCGAGCGCGATCATGTGCATATGCCGCCGCTGCAGCGCGCGCCGCAGCCCGCTGGAGTCCGAGTCCGGCGCAGTCATCGGCCGCGGCGGGAAACTGGCAGCAGGCCGCGTCACATGAATTTCTGGTACTTCGCGAGGTGCCGGACCGGCTTCGACAGGGCGTCCCGGCGGAATGGGTCACCGAGCTCCTGCGTCACCATCACCTCCAGCACGGTCGTCTTGCCCTCGCTCTGCGCTGCGGCCGCGGCGCGCAGTGCAGGCGCGACGTCGGTGAGCCGCTCGACGGTGACGCCTTCGCAGCCGAACGCGCGCGCCACGGCGGCCCAGCTGGGGTTTTGCAGATTGACCCCCTGGTAGCGCCGCGAGTAGAAGTCGACGTGGTTCTTCTTTTCCGCGCCCCACTGCTCATTGTTGAAGAGGATCACCGTGACGCCGATGCTCTCGCGGACGCAGGTGAGCAGCTCGTTGAAGCTGATGCCCCACGCACCGTCGCCCACGTAGGCAAACGCCGGGCGCTCCGGTGAGGCGACCTTCGCGCCACAGATCACGGGAAACGCATAACCGCAGTTGCCGAAGCTCATGGCCGCGAACATCGACCGGGGTCGCTCGAAACGCAGATAGGAGTTGGCGACCGAGCAGATGTTGCCGATGTCGGTCGACACCATGGCATCAGGGGGCAGGGCCTGCTCGAGTGAGCGCAGCACCTCACGCGGGTGCATTCGCCTGGTGTTGGCCGCGACTTCGAGCGAGTACGGATCGCGCTCGTGGGTCCAATCCCTGAGCTCCGCTTCCCAGGTCGCCTTTTCGGCAGCGATGCGTGACAGGCGCGCGCTGCGGCTCGCCGCGCCCGCCAGCCGCCGCTCCTTCAGGCGTGCGATCAAAGCGCCCGCGGCGGCGCGTGCATCGCCATGAATCCCGACCGAGATCGGCTTGACGAGCCCCAGCATGCGCGGGTCGCTGTCAATCTGGATGATCTTCGCCTGCTTCGGCCAGTAGTCGAGCCCGTGTTGCGGCAGCGTGCCAAAGGGGCCGAGGCGCGTGCCGAGCGCGAGCACCACGTCCGCCTGTGCGATCAGCTTCATGGCGGCCTTCGAGCCCTGATAGCCGAGCGGGCCGACGGCGAGGGGCTGGGAGGCCGGGAAGGAATCGTTGTGCAGGTAGCTGTTGCATACCGCGGCGCCGAGCAGGTCCGCAAGCTCGATCGCCTCGGCGGTGGCGCCTGCCGTGATGACTCCGCCACCGGCAACGATCACCGGGAAGCTCGCGCCGGCCAGCATCCCGGCGGCGGCATCCAGCGCCGCCGCATCCCCCGGCCCGTGACTGACGCGCATCGGCGTGGCGATGCTCGCCTCGATCTCGCCGTAGAAGAAGTCGCGCGGAATGTTCAGCTGGGCCGGTCCCATCTCCAGCATGGCGCGGTCAAAGCAGCGCGCGGCGATCTCGGCCATGCGGCGCGGATTATTGACGTGGCCCTGGTACCTGGTGATCTTGGAGAAAATCGGTAGTTGCTCGGTCTCCTGGAAGCCGCCGAGCCCCATGGTCATGGAGCCGCTCTCCGGTGTGATGAACACGACCGGCGAATGTGCCCAGTACGCCGCCGCGACTCCGGTCACGAAATTCGTGACCCCCGGTCCGTTTTGCGCGATGCACACACCGTGGCGGCCCGACGCGCGCGCGTAACCGTCAGCCATATGAATCGCGCCCTGCTCGTGGGCGACCGGCACGAACTGGATGCCCGCCGCCGGGAAGATATCCAGCGCGTCCATGAACGCCGAGCCGACGATGCCGAAGACGTGCGTGACGCCATTTGCGGCGAGGGTCTCAACGAGCGCCTCCGAGGGTCCCATCTTCTGCGGCTGGGTCACGGGCGTGCCTCCTGTTTCAAGGTTTCTTCAAGCGAGATGGTTTGTCTCTTTGAGGACCGTATATTATAATAACTACGTGACAGGACAAGTATCATTCCTCTATAGCGCCTTTGATGTCTTGTTTATCGGAACGGAGACTTGATGACCAGCCGCGTCCTGTCACTGCCGGTCGAGACCCCTGAAATCGCGGGCGAAACCTCCTCGACACTCAAGGCCTTCGCTGTGCTCGAGGTCCTGGTGCGCGCGGGGCGTGCCGTCACGCTCTCAGAGCTCATGCAGGCGACCGAGTTGCCGAAGCCGACGCTCCACCGCGCGCTCGCGCTGTTCGAGGAAGCGGGCTTCCTCGCCCGCGAGCCCGGCGGTCGCGCCTATATCATCGGTGAACGCCTGTCGCGCTTTGCCCTCGATGTGCTGCGCAGCGATGGCGCCGCAGCCGAGCGCCGCACGATATTGCGCCGTGTGGTGAGCGAGATCAGCGAGACCTGCAATCTCGCGGTGCTCAAGAAAGGCGCCCTCATTTACCTCGACCGCATCGAAGCGCCGTGGCCACTGCGCTTGCACGTGCCGGAGGGCGGCGGGGGACTGCCCCCGCACTGCTGCGCCAGCGGCAAGCTGCTGTTGGCTCACCTGGCAGCACCCGAGCGCCAGCGCCTGCTCGGACTGATGCCGCTGGAGCGCTTCACCGAGCGCACCATCACCGACCGCGCCGTGCTCGAGTCGGAGTTGGACCGCATCGTCAGCGTCGGTTACGCCGTCGACAACGAGGAATACGTGCTCGGCGTTGCCTGCGTGGCGGTGCCGGTGCGCAACCGGCACGGCGATGTCATCGCTGCGATCGCCGTGCAGGGAGCGACCGCGCGGCTGCCGCTGATGCGCGCCATCGAGTTCATACCGCGGCTGCAGGCGGCGGCGACGGAGATCGGAGCCACTTTCGGCTGACAGAATCATCACTATAGCGGCCCGCGCCTGCGGACGCGGTGGCCTGCGCGGAGATCGACATGGACATGAGGCTGGAGAATCTGGAACGCCATTGGATGCCGTTCACGAACAACCGCGAGTTCAAGCGTGAGCCACGCCTGTTCGTGCGGGCGAGCGGCATGCACTATTGGACTGCGACGGGGCGCAAGGTTCTCGATGGCAGCTCCGGGCTCTTCACCTCAGCGGCTGGCCATTGCCGACCGGAGATCGCAACTGCGGTCGCTCAGCAGCTGCAGACGCTCGACTTCACGCCGTCCTTCATGCGCGGTCACCCGGCCGCATTCGCCCTCGCCGACGGCGTCGCCGCGCTCACGCCGCCGGGCCTGGATCATGTGTTCTTCTGCAACTCCGGCTCCGAGGCGGTCGACACGGCGATGAAGATCGCGCTCGCCTATCACCTCGCCCGCAACGAGGGGCAGCGAAGCTATTTCGTGTCCCGCGAGCGCGCCTATCACGGCGTAAATATCGGCGGCACGGCGCTGAGCGGCATGGTGCGCAACCGCGAGGCGTTCGGCGCGCTGATGCCGGGGGTACTGCATCTGCGGCATACGCTGCTGCCGGAGAATCGTCTGACCCGTGGTATGGGCAGGACCGGAGCGGAACTTGCCGATGACCTGTCGCGCTTTGTGAATCTCGTGGGTGAGAAGCGCATTGCCGCGGTGTTCGTCGAGCCCATCGCCGGGTCCACCGGGGTCCTCGTCCCGCCGCGCGGCTACCTCGAGCGGCTGCGCGAGATCAGCACTCGCTACGGCATCCTGCTGGTGTTCGATGAGGTGATCTGCGGCTTTGGCCGCACCGGTGAGCCCTTTGCCGCGACCTCATTCGGTGTGACTCCCGACATCATCACCATGGCCAAGGCCCTCACCAACGGCGCCCAGCCGATGGGGGCGGTCGCGGTGCGCGACAGCATCTACCGCACCATCGTCGATGCCGCCCCGGACGGTGCACCGGAGTTCTTCCACGGCTACACCTATTCCGCACACCCGGCTGCCTGCGCGGCCGCTCTCGCCACGCTCGAGATATACAGGAGCGAGCAGCTGTTCGCGAAGGGCCGCGAGCTGTCGGGTTATTTCCTGGACGCGATGTTCGCGTTGCAGGACCTGCCTGCGGTCA
>VBNP01000238.1 GCA_005877965.1 Gammaproteobacteria bacterium
AAGACCAGTGTCATACACGTGGCGGGCGATCGAAATCGGCCGCAGGCGCCACGGGCGCGCCAGGCCGCGCAGGAACGTGGTGCTCGTGCGGCCGACGAAGGCCAGTCCGTGGAGCAGGTCGCGGCCGGCGACCACCGCGTTGCGTCCGATCGCGGCGAGCGGCTCCGGGGCGTGCGCCGCGGAGGCCTGTGGCGCACCTGCGGCGCCCGGGTCGGCGAGAATCTCGTCCAGCAGGCGCAGCTGATCCGGCGGTGTGCCCCGGAACTTCACCGCGACGCCGGCGGCGCGCGCGCGGTTCACGAGCCGGCGCAGCGCCCAGGCGCCCGAGAGATCGAGCGCGCCGAGGCGCTGCGTCGCAATCGACAGCTGCCGCGCCGCGGCCAGATCGACCGCGGCCAACCCGCTCTCGATGACCGTCACCCGCTGTGCAACCCACTCGCCCGTCAGCTCGAGCTCCAGGCCCTCCTCGGTGCGCCGAACCTCGAGGCTCATTGCGGGCGGGCGCGACGGATCAACGCTTGGCGTGCAGATGCGCCTCGAGGAACCACAGATACTTGTCGGTGTCGCGCGAGATGCCCGTGAACAGGTCGGCGGTGTCGGCATCCCCGAGCCTGGCGGCGGCCTCGATCCCGGCGCGCAGCTTGGCGCCGTAGTCGGCGAGCGCCGCGGACAGCGCATCGACGTGGGCGAGACCCTCGCTGATGTCCTCGGGGTAGGGCCGCAGACTGGTGGCGCGCGCCACCGCGGCGAGCGTACCGCGCGCCGTGCCCCCGAGCGCCGTGACGCGCTCGGCGAGGGTGTCGATATGCTCCTCGACGTTCTCCGCCACCTTGTCGAACAGCTCGTGCAGGGCGATGAAGCTCGGGCCCTTGACGTTCCAGTGCGCGTGTTTGCTCTGCGTGCCCAGATCGATGGCATCCGCAAGACGTGCGTTCAGCAGCTCGATCACCTTGGTGCGGGTGTTGGGCGGCAGGTCGTTCCGGGTGTCAAACATACTGAGTCTCCATTGCATGGCCGCATTTGAGCATCCCTGCACGCGGGAAGGCCAATCGGCTGTCCGGATCGCGATGATAAGCGCGATCTATCGGACAGGCGATACGCGTGCGGATATTGCGGCGCTGCGGCGAGGCTCGCAGCGCCGCGCGCTCAGGTGTCGTCGCGGTAGCGGCGCAGGCGGATCGCGCCGAACACCATTGCCGCGGCGACCGCCAGTCCGATCCACAGGTTGAGGTCGGTGAGGGCGGCCCCAAGGTTCAGCCGCTCGAGCGCCGAGCCCAATGCGAACGCGCGCCCGCGGCCGACGTCCATGTGCCCGAACAGCGTCGGCCAGATGCCGTAGGTGCGGTAGATGAGCAGGTCACGCACGTAGTGGGTGTCAAAGGTGAAGTGCTCGACGATCTGCGCGACCACCGGGGGCAGGATTGCCCACAGAAACGGCGTGCGCCGCGCCCAGGCGGACACCAGCAGCAGGTACCCGGCGTACGGCGCGTACCACAGCACACCCACGATGAGGCACACGAACAGCGCGATCTCGGCCTTGAGCCACCCGAGCATGTCCCACCCCGGGATGGGCGGCACGCGGCCGAGGGCGGCGTTCACCTCCCAGAGGATGGTGAACAGCAGCGACAGCAGCAGCCCGAGCGCAAACACGCCGAGCGGCACCACCGCCAGCGCAACCAGCAGCTTCGACAGGACGGTCTTGTCGTCCGATACCGGCAGGGACTTCCAGAACAGGATGCTGCGGTCCTTGCGCTCCGCGTACAGGCAGTCGAGCAGGTAGAAGGCCACCACGATCAGAGACACCACCGACAGCGGCGTGGAAGCCGCGCCCTGCATGACGGCAAACATCGCCATGCCCCCGGGCCGATCGTCGCCCGACATGTCGGCGTGCGTCAGGTGGTATTTGAGGCTCGCGACGACGGCGCCGCACACCATCAGCGCGGCGACCACCAGCGGGGCGATCCACAGCGCGCGGTGCTCCCAGAGCTCGCGGCGTATCAGCACGAGGAGCGTGCCGGCGGTCCCGATGCGGGCGCCGGGCGCTGCTTCCCGCGGGCCTTCCCCGGCGGCGGCGGCGGCGAGGTTGCTGTTCATGTGCTCGGTGTCCCCTGCATCTTGGCGACGAACAGGTCGGCGATCGAGGGCGTGCGCAGCTCACCGAAGCCGCGCAGCTCCGCGGCCGAACGGCCCTCGAACAGCATCGCCACGCGTCCGAACACCTCGCGCTCGTAGAACGGCTTCAGGGCGCGCGCCGTGGGCGCGGCCTCTGCGGCCACGGTCAGTTGCTGGTAGTGGCTGCCGAGCTCCTCGACCGAGGAGCTCAAGGCCACGCGGCCGTGGTTGATGAAAATCACGTCGGTGAACAGGTTCTCCACCTCCTCCACCTGGTGGGTGGTGAGGAGGATGGTGCGCTCCTTGTCGAAATAATCGTTGAGGAGCGTGTCGTAGAACTTGCGCCGGTACAGCAGATCGAGCCCGAGCGTCGGCTCATCGAGCACCAGGAGGCGCGCATCGATCGCCAGGATCAGCGCCAGGTGCAGCTGCGTCACCATGCCCTTGGAGAGCTCGCGCACGCGGCTCTCCATGCGGATATCGGTTCTGCGCAGAAAGTCCGTGGCGCGCGCGCGATCGAAGCGCGGATGCACCCCGCCCACGACCTCAAGCGTCTGGCTGACGCGCAGCCAGCGCGGCAGCACCGCCACGTCCGCCATGAAGCACACCTCGCGCATCAGCTCATCGCGCTGCGTGCGCGGATCGAGGCCGAGCACCTGCAGCTCGCCTCTGAAGGGGGTGAGTCCCAGGATCGCCTTGAGGGCGGTGGTCTTGCCGGCGCCGTTCGGACCGATCAGGCCGACGATGCGCCCGGGCTCGACGCTGAAGCTGACGCCGTCGAGTGCGCGGGTCGCGCCGTACGCCTTGGCGAGGCCGCGCGCTTCAATTACTGCTGTCATCGTCCTCACCTGGTGCCGCACCGGCCTTGGGCCAGGCCGCGGGCGCTGCGGCGCCCACGCGCTGCAGTTCCTCCTGGGTCAGGCCGAGGCGCTGGATGGTGGCATACACTTTCGGCCATTCCTCCTCGAGGAAGCGCTGGCGCTCGTCCTTCATCAGCGCCTTGCGCGCACCCGGGCTCACGAACATGCCCAGGCCGCGGCGCTTCTCCACCAGCTGCTCGTCGACGAGCTGCTGGTAGCCCTTGAGCACCGTGAGCGGGTTCAGGCGGAAGTCCGCGGCGACGTTGCGGACCGAGGGCAGCGGGTCTCCTTCCTTGAGCACGCCCTCGAGGATCATCGCCACCACCCGGTCCCGCAGTTGCCGATAGATCGGCAGGCTGTCGTCCCACTGCGGATCCATGATCGTTTGCACGGTGCCTGTGAGGGGGGATTAGCCGACTAATCTACCAAAACGGCCGGCTCAGGCTGGCCAAACCAGCCGTGCGTCGACTGAAGCGCCACGACGTGCCCGCGGTCGCGGTGCGTGCCCGGCGCCTCGGAGGTCGCCTGTACGAAGGCGGCGCTCAGGACCAGCGTGATCAGGACGGCGCCGGCGCCGCAGCTGGCATCACGATAGAGCTCGGAAACGAAGGCATTCATGATCGGCTCCTTGACGGTCTGACTGATTGAGCTCCGCTTCTCAGGCGCTCTGCGCCGACTGGACGGCGGGGGCGACATGGAAGGGGGCGGCGGAGGTGGACTGCACAAAGCTCAGGCTGAGCACCAGGGTGATCAGGGCTGAGGCGGCAGCGCAGGTCACATCGCGATACAGGTTCGAAGCGGTCATGGTCATCTCCTTGGCGGTTGTGGAACGGGGTCTCTGGTCTTCGGAGAGCTATTGCTGCTCTCCTTGGTGATGTACTCTAGTACAACACTACTTTAGTGTCAAACTATTTCACCAAATCAGTGAGGCCGGCTTTCGGGGGGTCTCTCACCCGTCCTTTGGAGAGTGCTCACGCGGGAAGGGTTTGAGGGGGTTGCGGCCCGATTAGGGGCGCTGGCGGCCGGAGGCTAGAATTCCTGCCTCTTTTTCCAGCACGAAACGCCCGCCATGCCATCCGCCGTGAACGTTGCCATCACCGGCGCCGCCGGACAGATCGGCTATGCCCTCGCCTTCCGCGTCGCCGCAGGCGCCCTGTACGGGCCGGGCACCCGCGTGAACCTGCGCCTGCTCGAGATCACCCCGGCGCTCGGGGCGCTGCAGGGCATGGTGATGGAGCTGCACGACTGCGCGTTCCGAACACTCGGCCAGGTGGTGGCAACCGATGATGCGCGCCTCGCGTTCCGCGACTGCCAGGTGGCGCTGCTCGTCGGCGCACGCCCGCGCGGACCGGGCATGGAGCGCAAGGATCTGCTGCGCGCCAACGCCGAGATCTTTTCCGTACAGGGCCGGGCGCTCAACGAGGCCGCCGACCGCAACGTGAAGGTGCTGGTGGTCGGCAACCCCGCCAACACCAACGCGCTCATCGCCAGGGCCAACGCCCGCAATCTCAATCCGCGCAACTTCACGGCGATGACGCGCCTCGATCACAATCGCGCCGTGTCGCAGCTGGCGGAAAAGACCGGGACGCACGCCGGCGACGTCCGCCGCATGACCATCTGGGGAAATCATTCGGCCACTCAGTACCCCGATCTGCGGCACGCCGAGGTCGCGGGCAAGCCGGCCAAGTCCCTCGTGACCCAACAGTGGATCGAGGAGACATTCATTCCGGTGGTACAACAGCGCGGCGCGGCCGTCATCAAGGCGCGCGGCGCCTCCTCGGCCGCCTCGGCCGCCTCCGCCGCGATCGACCATGTGCACACCTGGCTCCATGGCACGAGCGCCGGCGACTGGGTCAGCATGGGCGTGCCGTCCGACGGCAGCTACGGCATCCCCGACGGCCTCATCTACTCCTATCCTGTCACCGTCAGCGACGGCGAGTACCGGATCGTGCCGGGACTCACCCTCGATGACTTCAGCCGCCAGCGCATGGAGGCGACTCACGCCGAGCTGCGCGAGGAGCGTGAGGGAGTCAGGAGCCTGCTCGGCTGAAGTTTCGCCGGCCGCGCCCGGCAAGCTATAG
>VBNP01000239.1 GCA_005877965.1 Gammaproteobacteria bacterium
CGCAGACCACGGTCCTCGAGGCGGCCGGCCGCGATGCGACGCTCACCGGGGTACGCGCCAATCTCCTGCCGCCCTCGCCACAGCTGCAACTCACGGTCGATCGCGTGCAGGCGCAGTCCATGGGGCTCTCCGCCAGCGATGTCTACACCGCCCTGCAGCTGATGCTGGCGCCGGTGTACGCCAATGACTTCATCTACCAGGGACGGGTGCTGCGGGTGCTGCTGCAGGCGGATGCCCCGTGGCGCATGACGCCCGAGGCGCTCGAACACTTCTACGCCTCGGGGGCCAACGGCAGCATGATCCCGCTGGCGAACTTCGTGCGCGCCGATTGGGTGGTGGGCCCCCCGTCCCTTACGCGCTACAACGGCTATCCGGCGGTCGAGATCACCGGCGGCAATGCCCCGGGACGCAGCTCAGGGCAAGCCATGCAGGCGATGCAGGCGATCGTCACCCAGCGCCTGCCGCGCGGTTTCGGCAACGACTGGGCGGGACAGTCGCTGCAGGAGCTGATCTCGGGGGCACAGGCGCCGCTGCTGTTCGCACTGTCGATCCTGGTCGTCTACCTGTGCCTGGCGGCACTGTACGAGAGCTGGAGCGTCCCGGTGGCGGTGCTGATGGCCGTGCCGGTGGGCCTCATCGGCAGCACCGTCGCGGCGCTGCTGCGCGGGCTGCCCAATGACGTGTTCTTCAAGGTGGGACTCATCACCATCATCGGCCTGTCGGCCAAGAACGCCATCCTGATCGTCGAGTTTGCGGTCACCGCGCAGAAGCACGGCAGGAGCCTGCACGATGCGGTGCTGGAAGCCGCGCGCCTGCGCTTGCGACCGATCCTGATGACCTCGTTCGCCTTCATCCTCGGCGTATTCCCCATGATGATTTCCAGCGGTGCCGGCGCCAACGCGCGCCACGCCATCGGCACCGGCGTGGTCGGCGGAATGCTGAGTGCGGCGCTGCTCGGCGTGCTGCTGATTCCGGTGTGTTACGTGGCCATGCGCCGGCTCATGGGAGACCCGCTCGATGCGCCGGGGCACGCGAGCGAGGGCGCTGCGCCCGGCGGTGCCGCGGTCGGACCTGCTCAGCGGCGTGAGAACTAGTGTGGCAGCGGCCCGGACCGGCAAGCGCGTGCGGGCAAGGCGCTGCCGCCGCCGGCGCTGAACACGTCCGGCCCGAACGGCGCGAGACCCGGCTCCGCCTCTCACGCCTCGGGTGTTGCGGCGGACGCCCGCGCGCGCTGCGGCGCCAAGCGCATCGCCCTCGCAAACAGCATCGCGCATCCTGCGGCGAGCACTGCCGCGGTCAGAAACGCCGCGCCCGGGAAATACACGCCGGCCGAGCGGGCGGAGAAATGGCCGAACACCTGGGTCATGAGCGGCGGCCCGACTATGGAGCTCAGACTGTAGAGGCCGGCGACCGCGCCCTGCAGCTCGCCCTGGGCGTTGGCGGGGATCTGCGCCGAGGCGAGCGCGTTCATCGACGGATAGGTGAGCGCAAATACAAAGGTGGTGAGCGATACGACGTACATCATCCAGCCGTGGTTCGCGAAGGCATATCCGAGGTAGGCGAGCAGCGCGGCGGCCATGCCGGCGGCGGCGGCGCGCCGCTCGCCGCCGATCCACGGGATGAGCACCCGCGTGAATGCGCCCTGGGCAACGGCCATGACGAGGCCGACGAAGGCGAGCGAATAACCGACCTCGGCGCTGCTCCAGTGAAACTTGGAGATGGTGTAGAACGCCCAGGTGCTCGGCAGGACCTGGTGAGCGACTTGCCACAGGAACAGCGCGCCCAGCAGCCAGCTGACGAGCGGAAACTTCAGCATCTGCAGCAGCGTGCCGAGCGGATTGGCGCGCCCCCAGTGAAACGGGCGGCGCGACTCCCGCGGCAGCGATTCCGGCAGGGCGAAGTAGCCGAACGCGGTGTTGGCGAGCGCGATGGCGCCGGCGGTGAAGAACGGCGCCCGCGGTCCGAGGCCCCCCAGCAGGCCGCCGATGGCGGGTCCCACGATGAAGCCGACACCGAAGGCCGCCCCCATGAGACCGAAATTCTGCGCCCGGCGCGCGGGCTCGGTGATGTCCGCGACGTAGGCGTACGCCGGCGTGAAGGAGGCGCCCGCCACGCCCGCGACCAGGCGGCCGACGAACAGCCAGGAGATCACCGGCGCAAATCCCATGATCAGGTAGTCGCAACCGAGCGCGAGCAGCGCGAACAGCAGCACGGGCCGGCGCCCGAAGCGGTCACTCAGGTTGCCGAGCACCGGCGCGCAGAAGAACTGCATCAGCGCGTACACGAAGGACAGCCAGCCGCCATAGGCGGCGGCGCGGTCCACGCTCACCCCGGTGAGCTGCATGATGAGCCGCGGCAGCACCGGCAGGATGATGCCAAAGCCGATCGAGTCGACCAGCACCGCGACGAAAACGAACACGAAGGCGCCGTGGCCGGCTTTGCGCAAGCTCATGAGGGGTCTTTCCGAAAGGACGCGCTATCTTATACGAAGCACTACGCGGCCTTCCTGCGGAACAACAGCACCGCGGCGGCGGTGGTGCACAGCGCGATCTCCAGCAGTTTCACCAGATCCGGTGCCATGGAGGCGACGGATGCGCCCTTGAGGAACAGCCCCTGCATGAGTCGCAGCATGTGGGCGAGCGGATTGATCGTCGTGACGAACTGCAGCCACCACGGCATGTTCTCCAGCGGCGTTGCAAATCCCGACAGCAGCGCGAATGGCAGCAGTACCGCGAACGCGCCCAGAAAGGCCTGTTGCTGGGTGTGCACCAGCGAGGAGATGAACAGTCCCACCCCGGCGCACGCTTCCGCGAAGGTCAGTATCGCGGCGTAGAAAACCAGCAGGTTGCCGCGGAACGGCACGCCGTACAGCAGCGTCACGATCAGCAGGTACAGCGTCGCCTGCACGCTCGCCACCAACAACGGCGGCAGCAGCTTGCCGAGCGCAATCTCGATGGGCGTCGCCGGAGAAACCAGTGTCTGGTCGAAGGTGCCGAGCTCGCGCTCGCGCGCGACCGAGAGCGCAGTGATCATGAGCGCAACGCCGAGGCTCAGCATGCCGACCAGGTTCGGCATCATGAACCACTGGTACTCCAGATTCGGGTTGAACCAGTTGTCGATCACCACCTCGGCGTTGGGCGGGGGGGCGGGGCCCGCGCCGCCGGCGGGCCTGGCCTGCGGCGGAGCACCGCTCAAGGGCGCCCCCTCGGCCGCCAGGATGGTGCTCACGTACTGGGCGGTGATCTGCGCGGCGTTGGAACGGCGTCCGTCGAGCAGCAGTTGCGCGCTCGCCGGCCGGCCGGCGGCGAGATCGGGCGAAAACCCGCTCGGCAGCACCAGGATGCCGATGACCTGCTCGCGCTCGAGTGCGCCGCGGGCGGCTGCGACGCTGGCGTAACGCGGCAGCCGGGTGAAGCTGCGCGAGCCGCCCAGGCGCTGCTGCACATCAAGGGCGTACGGTCCGCGGTCGAGATCTACAACCGCCACGGCGATGTTCTTCACCTCCATGGTGGCGGCGGAGGAAAAGACGAACAGCTGGATGATGGGCGGGATGATCAGCGACAGGCGCGCGCGCGGATCGCGCAGCATGGTGATCAATTCCTTGCGAACGATGGCGAGCAGCCGCTGCAGCATGCGCTTGAGCCCTTTTACTCCACCCGCTTGTGCAGGCGCCGCCAGGTGAGGCCGAAGAACAGCGCGCCCACGGCGAGCATGAACAGCATGTTGGGAATCAGCACCGACCACAGATCGCCGGCGAGGAATACCGTCTGCAGCGACACGTTCATGTAGCGCGCCGGGATCGCCAGCGTGATCGCCTGCAGCCACGGCGGCATGGAGTGGATATCGAACAGAAACCCCGACAGCATCATCGCCGGCATGTAACCGGTCATGAGCCCGAGCTGCGCCGCGGCCATCTGCGTTCGCATGGTCACCGATATCAGCAGGCCCTGCCC
>VBNP01000236.1 GCA_005877965.1 Gammaproteobacteria bacterium
TTGGTCGGCTACGCCGCCTACGACGTGGTGCGCTACTTCGAGCGCCTGCCGGGGCGCGCGCGCGGTGCCGGCGGCGTGCCGCAGCTGCACTACGTGGCGCCGCGATCGGTGCTGGTGTTCGATCATCTGACGCGCGGCATCGCCCTGCTCCATGCCGGCTCGGACCCGGAGCGCCGTTCGCTGCGCCAGGAAGTGGTGCGCGCGCTGCGCGGCGCGTTGCCCAACGGCCGGCGGCGCGGCCGCTACGCCCCGCCGACCACGGCCTACGCTCGCTCCGAGTACATGGCCGGCGTGCGGCGCACCCAGGACTACATCGCCGCGGGCGATGTCTACCAGCTGGTGCTGGCGAGCCGGTTCTCGGGCCGCCACGAGCTCGATCCGTTCCAGGCGTACCGCGCGCTGCGGCTGATCAATCCCTCCCCGTACATGTACTACTGCGCGCTCGGGGAGGTGGCCGTGGTGGGCTCCTCTCCCGAGGCTCTGGTGAAGCTCAACGGACGGCGCGCGCAGCTGCGCCCCATCGCCGGCACCCGGCCGCGCTCGCCGGAGGCCGCCATCGACCGCGCGCGTGAGGCGCAGTTGCTCGCCGATCCCAAGGAGAATGCCGAGCACGTGATGCTGGTGGACCTGGCGCGCAACGACCTGGGGCGCGTGGCCCGCGCCGGCAGCGTGCGCGTGGAGCCCTACCGCTCGATCGAGCGCTACAGTCACGTCATGCACATGGTGAGCGGCGTGCACGGCGAGCTTGCCCCGGAGCGCGATGCGTTCGATCTGTTCGCCGCGGCGTTTCCCGCCGGAACGCTGGTGGGTGCGCCCAAGGTACGCGCGATGCAGATCATCGATGAGCTCGAGCCGGTGAATCGCGGCCTCTATGGCGGTACGGTGGGCTACTTCGGCGCCCGCGGCGACATGGATCACGCCATCACCATCCGCACACTCGTATTCAGCGGCGATGAGTACAGCTACCAGGCCGGCGCCGGCATCGTCGCCGACAGCGTGCCGGAAGCCGAGCACGAAGAGGTGTTGGCCAAGAGCGCGGCGCTGGTGCGCGCACTCGAGCTCGCCGGGGAGGGGTTGTGAAGCCGCGCCTGCTGCTGATCGACAACTACGACTCCTTCACCTACAACCTGGTGCAGGCGTTCCTGGTCCTGGGAGCCGAGGTGAGCGTCTACCGCAACGACGCGCTGAGCCCCGAGGCGGCGCAGGCGCTCGCACCCTCGCACCTGTGCATCTCGCCCGGTCCCGGGACACCCTACGATGCGGGCGTGTCCATGGACATGATCCGCGCGTTCGCCGGCCGCATCCCGGTGCTCGGGGTATGCCTCGGACACCAGGCCATCGTGGAAGTGTTCGGAGGCAAGGTGGTGCGGGCCGATCGGCTCATGCACGGCAAGACTTCCCTCATACGTCATGATCGGCGCACGCTGTTCGAGGGTCTGCCGCAGCCGTGCGAGGTGGGGCGCTACCATTCCCTGATCGCCGCTCCCGCGACGCTGCCCGCGCAGCTCGAGGTGAGCGCGCAGACCGCGGAAGCGGAGATCATGGCGGTGCGCCACCGTTCGCTGCTGGTGGAGGGCGTGCAGTTTCACCCCGAGAGCATCCTCACGCCCGAGGGTCCACGGCTGCTCGGCAATTTCCTCCGCTACACCGCCGGCGAGCGCGCCGAGCAAGCCGCCCCCGGAGCAGGCCATGGCCCGTCCGCGTGAGCTCCTGCAACAGCTCCTCGAGCGCCGCGACCTGTCGCAGGCGCAGGCCGAGGAGCTGCTCGCTCACCTGACCGACCCGCAGCTGCCGCCCGCGATGGCGGGGGCGATGCTCGCGGCGCTCTCGACCAAGGGGCTGGTAGCCGATGAAGTGCGGGGCTTCGCGCAGGCGATGCGCCGCCTGGCGCGCCGGCCCGACCTGCCCGCGGGCCTGCGCGCCGTCGACATCGTCGGCACCGGCGGTGATGCCTCCGGGAGCTTCAACATCTCCACCGGCACGGCGCTCCTGACCGCCGCCTGCGGCGTGCCGGTCGTCAAGCACGGCAACCGCTCGGTCTCGAGTCGCTGCGGCAGCGCGGACGTGCTCGAGGCCCTCGGGCTCGCGATTGCGCCGGACACGCCGGCCGCGGCGGCGTGTCTCAAGGCCACCGGCTTCGCCTTCCTGTTTGCGCCCCACTACCATCCGGCCACCGCAAGCGTCGCCCCGATTCGCGCCGCGCTCGGCGTGCGCACCGTGTTCAACATCCTGGGACCCCTGGTCAATCCCGCGCAGCCCCCGCTCCATCTGGTGGGCGCGTTCAGTGTGGAGGTGGCGCGGCTCATCGCTGACACGTTCCAGGGTCTGCCCATGGAACGCACCTTCGTCGTGCACGGCGCGGGCGGCTGGGATGAGCCCACGCCCGCAGGTCCCTTCACGCTGTTCGACGTGCGCCCCGGGCGCGTCGAGGCGCAGGTGCGCGCGCCGTCGGACTACGGACTCGCTCCGTGCCGGCTGAGTGATCTCGCCGGAGGCGACGCCGCGCACAACGCACGCGCGCTCGAGGCGGTGCTGCACGGCGAGGATCGCGGCGCGCATCGCGACTGTCTGCTGTTGGGTACCGCGCTGGCACTCGAGCTTGCCGGGGAGACGCGCGAGCCCCGTGAGGGCCTGGCGCGCGCGGCCGCCGCCATCGACTCCGGCGCCGCGCGCCGCTTGCTCGGGGCGCTGAAGGCACAGCCGCCGGGCAAGGAGCGCCCGGGGTGAGCGTCGCGTTCCTTGATGAAATGGCCGACGCCAGCCGCGAGCGGGTGCGAGCGGCGAAGCAGTCCCGCTCGGAAGCGGCGCTCGAGGTCGAGGCCCGGCAGACTCCCGCGCCGCCGCGACTGCGCCTCGCGCCGTCGGGATTCGATCTCATCGCGGAAGTGAAACTGCGCTCGCCGGCGGCGGGGCGGCTGGGTCAGCAAGGCGAGAGCCTGGCGGCACGCGCCACGGCGTACGCGCAAGCGGGCGCCGCCGCGATCTCGGTACTCACCGAGCCGAGCCGCTTCGATGGCTCGCTCGAGCATCTGGCGAGCGCCACGCGGGCGCTGGCGCCGCTCGCGGTGCCCGCCATGCGCAAGGACTTTCTGGTGGATCCGTACCAGGTGCTGGAGGCGCGCGCCCTTGGTGCGGGCGGGGTGCTGGTCATTGTGCGCATGCTGTCGCGCAGCGCCATCGGCGCACTGCTCGATTGCGCCCGTTCGCTCGGACTGTTCGTGCTGCTGGAAGCCTTCGACGCGCGCGACCTCGAGCTGGTGCGCGAGCTGATCGAGGCGCACGCGGGAGCGAACCCGCTGTTGGCGGGCGTGAATTGCCGGGACCTCGCGACGCTGCAGGTGCTGCCGCAGCGGCTGCTGGAGCTCGCGCCGCTCCTGCCCGCGCGCGCACCGCGGGTCGCCGAAAGCGGCGTGGCGACGGCCGCGGATGCGCGGCAGGTTGTCGCGGCGGGCTACCAGCTGGCGCTCGTCGGCAGCGCGCTCATGCAGGCCGACGATCCGCGCTCGCTCGCCGGGGCGCTGCTGGCGGCGGGACGCGCGGCCTGTGAGGCCACTTGAGATGTGGATCAAGATCTGCGGCATGACCACCCCTGAGGCGGTGACCGCGGCGGTGGAGGCGCGCGTCGATGCCATCGGCTTCGTGTTTGCCGC
>VBNP01000237.1 GCA_005877965.1 Gammaproteobacteria bacterium
GCTGCGTGGCGGTGACCCGGCATCCGGCCCAGGCGACGGTGGATGAGATCCTGAAGGCGTTCAGGCCGGACGTGTTGCAGACGGACCTGTCCGATCTCGCGCGGCTGCAACTGCCGGGGGGGCTGGATCTGCTGCCGGTGGTGCGCGCCGCGGATGAGGGGCCCGCAACGCTGCCGGAGCGGATCCTGTTTGAAGGGCCCGTGAGCGGCTCCGGCGTGGCGAGCGACTGGAACGCCGCCCGCCGTCTCGCGCGCTGCACGCAGCTGGTACTCGCGGGCGGCCTCAACACCGGCAACGTGGCCGCCGCCATCGCCGCGGTGCGGCCCTTCGGCGTCGACGTGTCGAGCGGTGTCGAGCTGCGGCCGGGAGTGAAGAGTCCGGCCGAGATTGCG
>VBNP01000228.1 GCA_005877965.1 Gammaproteobacteria bacterium
TGCAGGTGATCAGCAAAGCCGATTACGACCAGGCCGCTGCGGATCTGAAGGCCAAAGAGGCGGCGGTGGCGCAGCAGCAGGTCAATGTGGCGAAGAAGCGATTGCGCGCACCGTTCTCCGGCCGAGCCGGTATCGTCACGATCAATCCCGGTGCTTATCTGAGCTCGGGCATGATGATCGTGACCCTGCAGCAGCTCGATCCGATCTATGTGGACTTCCATCTGCCGCAGAAAACCCTCGCCGAGCTCAAGACCGGCGAGCGAGTCACGTTGACGCTCGATGCGTTTCCCGGCAAGCCCTCCGAGGGCACGCTCAGTGCAATCAGCCCGAAGGTCGACAGCGACACGCGCAACGTGCAGCTCGAGGCGAAGGTGCCAAATCCCGGGGGCGTCTTGACGCCCGGTATGTTCGCCAACGTCAGCGTCGATGTGGGCTCGAAGCGTCGCTACCTCACCCTGCCGCAGACCGCCGTGGTCTATAACCCGTACGGCGCGACGGTATTCGTCGTCAAGACCAAGGCCCAAGCCGACAAGGCGCAGGCCGCGGCGGCCGCGCAAGATGCCGACCCGGCCGGAGAGCCGGCGGCCAAGGATGCCGATAAGAAGGCCAAGGCGAGCAAAGGAGCGCAACTGCCGCCCGACGCGCTGGTGGTGCAGCAGGCCTTCGTGACGACCGGCCCGACCCGTGGCGATCAGGTTGCGATCCTCAAGGGGCTGGACGAGGGTGCCGAGGTCGTCACCAGCGGCCAGATCAAGCTGAAGAGCGGCTCGCCGATCCGCATCGACAACAGCGTGCAGCCGCCAAACAGTCCGAATCCGACGCCCCAGGAGCAATGAGGGCCGGCGATGAACTTCACCGATACCTTCATCAATAAACCGGTCCTGGCGATCGTCGTCAGCGCGTTGATTCTCGTGCTGGGGCTGCGTGCCCTCAGCGATATTGCGGTACGCCAGTATCCGAAGACCGAAAACGCGGTGGTCACGGTCACGACCGCCTATTACGGCGCCGATGCGCAGACCGTCGCCGGCTTCATCACGCAGCCGCTCGAGCAGGCGATCGCGCAGGCGCAGGGCATCGACTACCTGTCCTCGAGCAGCGTCACCGGCCAGTCGACCATCACGGCGACCCTGCGGCTCAATTACGACGCGAACCGCGCACTGACGCAGATTCAGACGCAGGTCAGCTCGGTGCGCAATCAGCTGCCGCCGCAGTCGCAGCAGCCGGTGCTGAACGTGCAGGTCGGCGAGACCATCGACGCGATGTACATGGGCTTTCGCAGCGATGTGCTGCCGTCCAACAGCATCACCGATTACCTGGCGCGCGTGGTCAAGCCGAAACTCGACGCGGTGCAGGGCGTGCAGACCGCGGAAATCCTCGGCGGACGCCAGTTCGCACTGCGCGCCTGGCTCGACCCGGCGCGTCTCGCCGCGCACGGCGTCACGGCCGCCGACGTCTACCAGGCGCTGGCTGCCAACAACTATCTGGCCGCGGTCGGCACCACCAAGGGGCAGGCCGTCAGCGTCGATCTCACCGCCGGCACCGACCTTCACTCGGTCGAAGAATTCAGGCAGCTGAGCATCAAGCAACGCAACGGCGCGATCGTGCGTCTCGAGGATGTGGCGACCGTCGTGCTGGGCGCGGAAGACTACAACTTCAGCGTCTCGTTCAGCGGCAAGCTGGCCGTGTTCATCGGCATCAAGGTGGCGCCGGATGCGAACATCATCGAAGTCGCGCAGCGGGTGCGCAATGCGATGCCCGACATCCAGGGTCAGCTGCCGGGCGGCTTATCCGGCGAGATCGTCTACGACGCCACGAAATTCGTCACCGCGTCCATTCGCGAGGTCGAGAAGACCCTGATCGAGGCGCTGCTGATCGTTACCGTGGTGATTTTCCTGTTCCTGGGCAGCCTGCGCGCGGTCATCATACCGGTCGTCGCGATGCCGCTGTCGCTGATCGGCACGTTCTTCGTCATGCTGGCGTTCGGTTACTCGATGAACCTGCTGACGCTGCTGGCGCTGGTGCTGGCGATCGGCCTCGTCGTCGACGATGCGATCATCGTCGTCGAGAACGTCGACCGCCACATGAAAGAGGAACGCAAGACGCCGCTGCAGGCCTCGCTCCTGGCCGCACGCGAGCTGGGCGGCCCGATTCTCGCCATGACCCTGGTGCTGATCGCGGTGTACGTGCCGATCGGTTTCCAGAAGGGCCTGACCGGCGCGCTGTTCACCGAGTTCGCGTTCACGCTGGCGGGCGCGGTGACGGTCTCGGCGGTCATCGCGCTGACCTTGTCTCCGATGATGTGTGCGCGCTTCTTCAGCAGCGAGCAGGAGAGCGGGCGTTTCGTACGGTTCATCGACCGCCAGTTCGAGCGGGTGCGCCACGGCTATCAGCGTGCCCTGCACGGCGTGCTGAAGACCTGGAGCGTGATCGTCGTCATGGGCGCGCTGCTGTTCGGCGCGACGATCCTGCTCGGCATGACTTCCAAATCGGAACTCACGCCGGAGGAGGATCAGGGGTTCCTCTTCTATCAGCTCAAGGCTTCGCCGAACGCGACCGCACAGCAGATGCTCGGCTACTCGCAGCAGATGTTCGCGATCGGCAAAACGCTGCCGGAATACGAGATGATGTTCCAGCTCATCACCCCGGGCACCGGCTTCGGCGGCATGCTGTTCAAGCCCTGGGACCAGCGCAGCAAATCCGCCGCCCAGTTGCAACAGGAACTGCAGGGACGATGGAGTGCGATCGCCGGCGGCCAGATCTTCGTATTCTCGCTGCCGGCGCTGCCGGGCGCCCAGGGCGCGCCGATCCAGGTCGTGATCAACACCACCGAGCCATTCCAGAACCTCAACGAAGTGGTGCAGGCGGTGCTGAAGAAGGCGCAGGACAGCGGCAAGTTCTGGTTCGTCGACGCGGATCTGAAGATCGACAAGCCGCAGTCGACCGTGGTCGTCGATCGCGATCTGATCTCGACCCTGGGTCTCACCCAGCAGGATGTCGGCAGCGCACTCGGCGACGCGCTCGGCGGCGGCTATGTGAACTATTTCTCCATCGCCGGCCGCTCGTACAAGGTGATCCCGCAGGTGCTGCAGGCCGATCGGTTGAATCCGAATCAGGTACTCGACTACTACGTGCGCGCGCCGAACGGTGCGGTGCTGCCGGCATCGACGCTGGCGAGCCTGAAGAGCGAAACCGTGCCGCAGTCGATCAACCGCTTCCAGCAGCTGAATTCCGCCTCGATCACCGGCGCGAGCGGCATGGCGCAGGGCGAGGCCCTGAAATTCCTGCGCGATACGCTGGCCGAGGTCGCCCCGAGCGGCTATCAGATGGATTACTCGGGCCAGTCACGCCAGTTCGTGCAGGAGTCCGGCGGCTTCGCCACCACGCTGATGTTCGCCGTGATCATCGTGTTTCTCGCGCTCGCGGCCCAGTTCAACAGCCTGCGCGATCCGATCGTCATTCTGGTGTCGGTACCGATGGCATTGTTCGGCGCACTGATCTTCGTCAACCTGATCTCGAGCCTGAACATCTACACCCAGGTCGGCCTGGTCACGCTCATGGGCCTGATCTCCAAGCATGGCATCCTCATCGTGCAGTTCGCGAATGAGTCGCAGCGTGCCGGTATGAGCAAGCGCGACGCCATCGAGCACGGCGCCGGCGTGCGCCTGCGTCCGATCCTGATGACGACCGCCGCCATGGTGCTCGGCGTGATTCCGCTGGTGATCGCCTCGGGTGCCGGCGCAGCCGGGCGATTCGCCATGGGCCTGGTGATTGCGACCGGTCTTTCGATCGGCACCTTGTTCACGCTGTTCGTGGTGCCGGCGTTTTACATGCTGCTCGCCGCGGACCACCATGCCGAACAGGCGCAGCGCACCGGCAACACCGGTTTGGGTGACCAGCTGGAGCCGGCCTAGCAGCTCAGGGTGTGCCTCAGCCGGGATGCGCTGAGTCCTGAATGCGTCCCTGCCCTAACGGGGTCGATAGACCGCGAGCTTGCTGTGAGTCCGGTCGGCTGCGGGATCGACG
>VBNP01000017.1:0-14248 GCA_005877965.1 Gammaproteobacteria bacterium
TCCGGTACCAGGCGCATGTCGATCTTCGCCACGGCCTTGTGCGGCAGCACGGTCTTGCCGCCCGGACCCGTATACCCACCGACCAGTCCTTCGATGTTTATCGTCGGCTTGGACTCCAGCAACATCAGAGAATCGACCCAGCTCGCATCGTGGATCCAGTGCGGCACCCCCAGCAGCTTCTTGACCGTGCTTTCGGCGGTCTTTGCCGCGTGCTCCTTGACCATCTGCTCCTGCGCTGCGGTCAGGGGCTTCGCCTTCTCGAAAAAACCGTCCACGGCGGGGGTGTGGCCATCCTCCCCGACCAGCGTGCTCAGTGCCTGCACCAGGTGCCAGCTCGGGGAATCAACCTGCGCCTCCAGGCTCGAGTGCACATCGTGCGTGGGTCCCCGACCCCACTTTTCTCCGCTCGAGATCAGCTCAAGCTCCACGACGCCCTTGGCGCCCAGCGACACCTGCACCCCGCCGTCGCGATCCTGGCCCGCCTCGGGCATGAAGACCCCGGCGCACTTCCTAAGTCCGGCCATCACCTCCGGCGTCACGATCATTTCCCGAAAGTGCGGCGACCCAATCTCCTCTTCGCCTTCGCACACCAGCACCAGGTTCACGGGCAGTTTTTTCCCCGCCGCCCTGAAGGCCATCAACGCGCTCAGAAACGCGTTCTCGGGTCCCTTTTGGTTCACTGCGCCGCGTCCCATGCAAACGGTTCCCAGGCTTTCCTTCTGTACCAGCTTCGCCTCGAGCGGCGGTGAACTCCATTCCGCCGGCACGTACTGCTTCACGTCGTACATGAAGTAGATCCCCATCGTCGTGTGTGCGCCGGCATCGATCGTGCCGAACACGCCGGGCTTGCCGGAGGTTGGAATGAGCTTTACGCTGGTGAAGCCCGCATCCTGAGCGAGCTTCACCATGTATTCCGCCCCCTGCGGGTAGTTGAGATTCTCGGCGGCGATCGACGGCAGCGCGATCCAGTCCTGAAGCCGTTTTACGTTCGCGGCGTGCATGGTCGGAATTTGCGCCAGTACAGCCGCCTTGTCCGCATTCCTTGCTGCCGCGGCCGCCAACACCGCGGCGGGAGCCCCCGCCAGTGCCACGCTGGAAACCGTACCCTGCACAAATTCCCGCCTGCTCAGGCTGGGCTCGCTTGCGTCGGCCATGCGTTTCTCCCGGTGCTGCTAGGCCATTGCGGCCTTGAGGCTGCGGCTGAGCAGTCGCTCATCCCCCAGCGGTGCTACGCACGCGGCGAAGCCGGCGGTGCCTCCGCGCCACCTCAGCTCGTCCACGTTGCTGAAAAGCCGGGCGTCAGTCTTGAGCGTCGCCAGCTTCTTGAACAGCAGCGCCTGCTCGCGCCGCTCGCCGAGCACAGCCGGTGGAAAGTCTTCAATGGCGCCGTATCGGCCGACGAGACGTGCCGCGGTGACCTTGCCGATCCCCGCCAGGCCCGGATACCCGTCGGCGACGTCGCCGACGAGGGCGAGGAAGTCCGGGATGAAATGTGGCGCCACACCGAATTTTTCTCGGACACCCTGCGCATCGCGTATGACCTTGGTCTTGCGGTCCACCTGAACCACCCGCTCGCCACGCACGCATTGAGCCAGATCCTTGTCCGGTGTCCAGATGCATACCTTCTGCACCCTCTCATCTTCCGAGGCGAATCGCGCCGCGGAGGCGAGCGCATCGTCGGCTTCCAGCTCGACCATGGGCCATACGGCCACGCCCATCGCGGCCAGTGCATCTTCGAGCGGATGAAACTGCGCGAACAGTGCCGGTTCGATGCCGTCACCGGTCTTGTAGCCCGACCAAAGACCATTGCGGAAGGACTCGATGACGTGATCGGTCGCCACGCCGAGATGGGTCGCCCCCTCCTCGATCATCTGCAGGACGGTATGCAGCACGCCGCTTACCGCGCCGAAGGGTCGGTCGTTGCCCTGGTTGAAGCGGCGCAGACCGTAGAACTGGCGGAACAGCTCGTACGTGCCATCGATGAGATGAACGATCATGGTCCATCTTGCCTGACCAGGGTCGCTTGCTACGCCCTCGTCCGCATGCGCAAGGCCTCCCAGCTGGCGTCGGCTATCCAACCGCGCAATAGGGCTATTCCGGCAGCGTAGCGCCAGAGCCGCCCATCTCTTTCGGGAAATCCTTCATTTTGGGCAGGCCATCCCTGATGCGTAAGACCGACTCCTGATAGTTGACGTGCACGGCCGGCTGGAACTTCAATCCCGGGAGCATCGCCGCGAACACGTCGGTGAGTTTCAGTGGCGGATGCTCCGTCAACACATGGCCTCCACAGCTCTTGCACCATTTGCGGTAGCTCACCGGGGTCTTGTTGTACGTACCGATGTTATTGGCACCCTTGGTGACCTTTACGGCCGAAGGCTGCCAGAGACTGAACGCGTTGACGGGGCCCGCAGACCAGTGACGACACGACTCGCAATGGCAGTACCCCATGGCGACAGGTTCGCCACTCACCGTGAATTCGACCGCACCACAAAAGCAGCGACCTCTGTAATCACCCATGGAGCGCCTCCACAAAGATAGAGCAGTCGGATCGAACCCGGCCGAGGGCAGATGTTCCGCGCGCGCCGGTCGTGCGTCAATCGGCAGCGGCTTGAGGCCCGCCATTGCCAGAACGTTCGCCGGCCCGGGCACCGCGAGCCATTCCGCGGCCGGCGGGTAGCGGAACCCCGGATGTGAATCGACTGCGCAGTTCCTGGCTGCCCGCGAGAACTGCGTCACGCCGGAGCATTTTTTGCTGGCCGGCCTGGCGATTTAGCCTCAAATTCGCACTGCGGGCGGCTGACTCATCCGGTAGCCGTACGCGCAGTCAGCCGACGGAGTCGCTTACAGATATCCGACGTGGATACACAAGTAATACCTGCGCAGTCGATTCGGTTCGGAGCCACACCACGCTGGGTTGATCGGCTCGTCATCGGGCTCGTAATCTACGTCATCACCGGATCGGTCTGGATGCTGACGGGTCTCGGCGGACCGCAGATCACCCACTACGTCGGACTAGTATCCGACGCGCCGGCGGCCCTCGCGAGCGTCATTGTTGCGGCGGCCACGGCCCGCCGTACAGCCCGTGGTGCGCTGCGAACGGGGTGGATCTGCCTGGCGCTCGCGCTGGCCATGTATTTCGTCGGCACCAGCATCGGAACCATTTCCTGGCTGCGAGGGCACGATCCGTTCCCGGGTCCCGCTGACATTTTCTTCTGCGCGTTTTATCCGGTGCTGGCGGCAGGCGCGCTGTTCCTGATACGGGCGGCCGCCGTACGCGTACCCTGGATCCAGCTGTCGCTGGACGCGACGATTTTCGTCGTCGGTTTTGGCGCGTTCTTCTGGTTCCTGGTGATCCGCCCCGCGGCCTCGCATGCCGAAGTCGACTTGCTCAAGCAGGCCCTGAGTCTGGCGTACCTCGGGCTCGACTGCGTTCTGGTGCTCATATTGGGGGTGCTCGTCCTCACCGGCGCCGGCAACGCCGGTAGCTGGCGCATTCCTTTGCTGCTGCTGAGCGGATTTGCCACCATGTTCCTCGCCGACATCCTCTGGTCACTCGCCAAGGTGCGCGGCTACTACTTGCCGGGCGGCTTTCAAGACGTGCTGTACCTGTCCTGGTACGCGCCCGTGGCCGCCGCCGGGCGCGCACAGATGCGCAGCATCGCGGCGCCGGCGCGCGCCATGTCGAACAGCTCAGACGCCGTGGCGCGTTCTCTGCCTTATGCGGCCATGCTCGCCGCGTTTCTGGTGCTGGTGTATTTCGCCCGCGGCGACATCGGCGGGCCGTCGACCGTGATGACCATGATCGTGTTCGCACTCACACTGCTGTTCATGGTCCGGCAGGGAGTGGTTTTGCGCGGGGATGCATTGCTGCGCGAACGCCGCGCGGCTCGCATGGTCGAGGAGCGATACGCCTCGCTGATAGCGAACGCCTCCGACGTCATCATGATCGTCGCCGCCGACGGGGTTCTGCGTTTCGTGTCGCCCGCGTGCGAGCGCACCCTGGGGTTCAAGCCGGAAGATATCACCGGCAAGAGTCTTCCTGAGCTGTGGGCCGGCGAAGACGGCGAAAGAGTGCGACTGTTCCTGGCCGAAGTCGCCGCGACGCGCTCCGGGACGGTCGGCCCGGTCGAGCTTCGTATCGAACGAGGCGCGCGGCGCTGCGTGATCGAGGGCGTCGGCAGCAATCTGACGGACGATCCGGCGGTGCAGGGGCTGGCGCTCAATTTCCGGGATATCAGCGAACGCAAGGCGCTCGAAGAACAGCTGCGGCAGCTGGCATTCCACGATCCACTGACGCTTCTTGCAAATCGAAATCTGTTCCGCGATCGCGTGCAACACGCGCTGACTCTGGCCCAATGTGGACAGGGTTCCGTGGCGGTCATGTTCCTGGACCTCGATAACTTCAAGAACATCAACGATTCACTCGGTCATGATGCCGGCGATTGTCTGCTGCAGGCGGTCGCACAGCGGATCGTCAAGACCACCCGTTCCTCGGATACCGTTGCGCGGCTCGGCGGCGACGAGTTCGCCGTTCTGCTGGAGGGGACTGCAGGCGTCACCGAAGTGGGGCATTTGGCAGACGCGCTGATCGACACTCTGGATCTGCCGTTCACGCTCGAGGGCGTGGAGGTCCGCGTGGCGGCGAGCATCGGCGTCGCCTTCTCCACGCCCGAGGCGGGCGCGGAGGCGCTGCTCAGCAACGCCGACATCGCCATGTACCACGCCAAGGCGGCGGGCAAGAACCGCCACGTCACTTTTCAGCCGCAAATGCAGGACATGCTGCAGGAGCGCCTGCGGCTCGAGGCGGATATCGGTCGTGCGCTCGTTCATCAGGAATTCTTTCTCGAGTATCAACCGATCATCGACCTCGGCACCAACAGCCTGCTCGGTGTCGAAGCACTCGTGCGCTGGCGGCATCCGGAGGCCGGCATTCTGATGCCCGGCCGCTTCATTCAGGTGGCGGAGGAGTGCGGCCAGATCGTCAAGCTTGGCCGCTGGGTGCTGCAGCAGGCGTGCCGTGACGTGTGTGCGTGGCGCCGATCCATAGCCGGCGGGACCGGATTACGGCTCGCGGTGAACATCTCGGGCCGCCACTTGCAGCACGGCGAGCTGGTGGACGACGTCGCGCAGGCGCTGCGTGAATCCGGCCTCGAGCCGGGTAATCTCGTCATCGAGCTGACCGAAAGCACCACCATGTACAACACCGATGCAAACCTCGAGCGGTTCCAGCGCCTGAAGGCCCTCGGTGTCAAACTCGCAATCGACGATTTCGGCACGGGTTACTCGTCGCTGTCCTACCTGCACCGCTTCCCGATCGACATCCTGAAGATCGATCGTTCCTTCGTAAGCCGACTGACCAACTCCGACAATGGACCGGAGCTCGCACGCGCGGTCATCACGCTGGGCGAGACGCTCGGACTCGACACGGTGGCGGAAGGAATCGAGCTCGAACCCCAGGTCGCCGCCCTGCTGGCGCTGGGGTGCGTCGCCGGACAGGGGTTCCTGTTCGCAAAACCGGGCTCGCTCGAGCAGCTGTCGAGGAGTTCGTTCGTCGCCCGCCGCAACGCGCTGTGGACCGCGCACGCGGCGCGTGAAGAGCTGTCGGCGACGGGTCGGTTCAAAGCGCTGCGGGCACTCGCCCGGCGGACCGCGGGAGCCGCGTAGCAGACCGATCAGCCCGCCGGGGCGAGGCCGAGGCGCCGGCGCGCTTCGGCGGCGGATTGCACCTGTGCGCCGAGCAGCTGCACGATCGCCACCGCACGTTCGACCAGTTGTGCGTTGGTCGCAGGCACGCCCCTTTCAAGGTAGAGGTTGTCCTCCAGACCCACCCGCACATTGCCCCCCAGCAGCACGGCCTGCGCGACCATGGGCATCTGCATCCGGCCGACGCCGAAGCCCGACCAATGAACCCCGGGCGGCAGGGCGTCGCGCATCGCCAGCATCGCCTCGCTCGTGGCGGGTGCGCCGTACTTGATACCGAGACAGAGCTGGAACAGGGCGGGTGCATCGATGAGGCCTTCCGCGATGAGCTGCCGGGCGAGCTCGATGTGCCCGAGTTCGAAGACTTCGATTTCCGGGCGCACCCCGTTCCTGCGGTACTCCTCAGCCATGCAACGCAGGTAGCGGGGCGTGGTGCCGTACAGGGCTTCATCGAAGTTCAGCGATCCGCAGTCGAGACTGGCGATTTCAGGCAGTAATTCGACGATGTGCGCCATGCGCTCGCGCGGACCGACAAAGTCCGTGCCGCTACCGTAATTGAGCGGCGCATCGTCGGGTCCCAGCAGCAGATCACCGCCCATGCCTCCGGTGAGATTGATGATCAGCTCGTCATTCTTGCCGCGGATCCGTTCGAAGACCTCCCGAAACAGCGCCGGGTCCCGGCTGGGTGCGCCCGATGCCGGATCACGAACGTGAACATGCACGATGGCCGCCCCGGCGGAGTGCGCGGCAAGCGCCGACGCGGCGATCTGCCCGGGAGTGACGGGAACGTTGGGGTTTTTTCTGACCGAATCACCCGAGCCGGTGACGGCGCAGGTGATAAAGACCGCGCTGCTTAACATCGCTGCCTACTTCGCACCGGACGCAGCATCAGCGATGCGCTGCGATAATTCAAGCTCGCCATGCCCGCAAGCCCGGCGCCGGAAGTTGCCGCGGCAGCCGCGAGGAGACACGATAGCGCACGCTGATCGACGGGAGGGCAAGTGGCGACGACATATGATGCGATCGTTATCGGATCCGGACACAACGGGCTCGTCTGTGGCGCCTACCTCGCCAAGTCCGGTCTGAGGACCCTCGTTCTGGAACGCCGCGAGATAGTGGGTGGCGCCGCGGTTACCGAGGAGTTCAGTCCGGGGTTCCGCGCATCCCGATTTTCCTATGTGATGAGCCTGTTGCATCCACGGGTCATCAGGGATCTGGAACTCAACTCGTTCGGGCTGGAAGTATTGCCGGCCAACGATCTGTTCTGCCCCCTCGGCGCTGACGACTACATCGTCTTCAGTGACGACATCAAGAAAACCCAGGCCGAGTTTGCGCGGTTCTCGGCTCACGACGCGGAGGTCTATCCGCAGTTCGCGCGTTATCTCGAGGAGTCCGCGGCGGTCGTGCGGCAGTTGCTGTTCGAGACGCCGGTCGACCCGGTGCGGCGCGGCTGGAGTGGCTTCAAGAAAAGTGCCGCCCTGCTGTGGCGGCATCGCAAGATCGGCGATCGTGCCTATCGGATGATCGACCTGTTGACCCAGAGCGCCTACGACTATCTGTCTGCCTGGTTCGAGCACGACACGATCAAATGCGTGCTCGCGTACTATGCCTCGATCGGCACCTTCGCGGGCCCCAAGTCCCCCGGCACGGCATACGTGCTCATGCATCACCTGATGGGCGAGCATCAGGGGGCGGGCGGTTGGGGCTTCGTGCGCGGCGGTATGGGCGGTATCACGGCGGCGATCGCGCGCTCGGGAGCTCGCTTTGGCATGCAAATCACGACCCAGGCCCCGGTGGCGGAGGTGCTGGTGAACGCCGGCCGTGTGCAAGGCGTGCGCACGCTCGACGGCCGCGAATTCCGCGCCAGGGTCGTAGCCTGCAACGCCGCGGCGACCACGCTGTTCCGGCGGCTGGTCGCGCCCCGGCACTTGCCGGCCGACCTGTTGCGGGAGATCGACACGTTCCGCACGTTTTCGACGGCCTTCAAGATGAACATCGCCGCCCACGAGCCGCCGCGCTACCGGGCCTTCGATGCGGCGCGCGAGCGGTTCGGGTATCCGACCTACGTGCACATCGGCCCGGATATCGATTATCTGGAGCGCGCTTACGACGACGCCAAGTACGGCTGGTATTCCAGGCGGCCGTTTCTCACCGCGGTCGTGCCGACCATCGTGGATGATTCCCTGGCCCCTCCCGGCAAGCACGTCATCAATGCCTTTGGCGGCCACGCGCCCTACACGCTGCGGGACCATGCCTCATGGGCGGACGAGAAGCCGCGTCTGACGAAGGCGGCCCTCGACGTGCTCGACGAGATGGCGCCCGGGTTCTCCGGACAGGTCATCGCTATCGAGACGCTCGTGGCGCCGGACCTCGAGGCCATCGTCGGCCTGCCCCAGGGCCATATCTTCCACGGGGAACTCTCGGCCGATCAGCTGTTCTGGCAGCGTCCCGCACCCCATTGGGCGGACTACCGCACTCCGATAATCGGCCTGTACCAGTGCGGCTCGTCCTCGCACCCGGGCGGGGGCGTCTCGGGCATTCCCGGACACAACGCGGCCCGCGAGATCCTCACGGACTGGAAGCGTCTCTAGGCGAAGCCCTGGCCTTGGGCGCCACCCGGGTCGCGTTCGAGGTACGATGGGCATCCTCTTTCAAAGCGAGACTACGACGCGTGAGCACCGAGAGTTACATCAGGCCCGACATTGCGGGCGAGAAGGCTTACGACCCAATGAGGGAGCCGCGCTATACCGAGATCGCAACATTCATGCGTGCTCCTCTGGCAACCACACTTGAAGGTGTGGACATTGGACTGATCGGCGTCCCGACTGATCTCGGGGTCACAAACAGACCTGGCGCACGACACGGCCCGCGCGAAATACGCAACGCGTCCAGCCTCATGCGGGCATTCAACCTGGGCCTCGGCGTCAATCCGTACGAGCTGTGCCGGATTGCCGATCTCGGTGACGTACGCCTCTCTCACCGCTACGACCTGGAAAGGCAGAACGAGGATATCGAGGCCTTCTATCAGAAGGTCAACGCGGCGGGCGTCATACCGGTCAGCGCCGGCGGCGATCACTCCATTACCTATCCCATATTCAAGGCCATTGCCGCCCGAGCGCCGATTGGCATGGTGCACATTGACGCTCACACCGACACCTGGGGTGAGTTCTTCGGGTCAAAATTCACTCACGGCGCGCCTTTCCGTCTGGCCGTTGAAGCCGGTGTGCTCGACCCCAGGCGCACCATCCAGATCGGCATTCGCGGCGGCCAGAACTTCATGGATGGGATCGAGTTCTCCCGATCGCATGGCATGCGCGTGGTCTTCATCGAGGAGTTCGCCTCGCTGGGCGTCGATCGCGTCATCGAAGAGGCGCGCGCGGTGGTGGGTGATCGACCGACATACATCTCATTTGACGTAGACGGGCTCGATCCCGTCTATGCACCCGGTACCGGCACCCCCGAGGTCGGCGGCATCACAACACTGGAAGCCCAGCGGCTGTTGCGTGGTTTGCGGGGTCTGAACCTCATCGGTGGTGACGTGGTAGAGGTTGCGCCGCCTTACGACCAGACAGGCAACACTGCATTGGTCGGAGCTACCATGATGTTCGAGATACTGTGCCTGATCGCCGACCGACATTTTGGTGCCGGCCGCGGTGGCCGGTCAGGCGACCGCTCGGCCCGGTGAGAGTGTCGATGCGGCTGAATAAGCCTTATCTGCTCTTTCTCGCCTCCAGCCAGTCGATGACGGATTGCAAGACGGCCGCCGGTCTTCGCGATTGGTGTCGTGACGACGTCACAGGACAGATGGGCTTGCAGGGTTGCGCGGTCGATCTCGGCCTGCCCTGGTATGACCCGGCTCAAGCCTTCGCGGCTGGTGCCCGATCGTTGGTAATCGGCGTGGCACCGGTGGGCGGCGCCATTCCGACGGAGTGGCGGCCCGCGCTGCTGGAGGCGGTGGCGGCGGGTCTGGACATCGTCAGCGGCATGCATACCCGCCTGGCCTCGGTGCCGGGCCTGGCGGAGGCGGCGCAACAGCGCGGTTGTCGTTTGCTCGATGTCAGGCACAGCGACAGGGCGTTCGCCGTGGCGAGCGGGGTGCGGCGCCCGGGTCGGCGTGTGCTGACCGTCGGCACCGATTGCGCCCTCGGGAAGAAATATACCGCGTTGGCGCTGACCTCGGCGCTGCGCTCGCGCGGGATGGCTGCCACCTTCCGAGCCACGGGGCAGACCGGGATCCTGATTGCGGGAGCCGGCGTCGCGATCGACGCGGTGGTAGCCGATTTTGTCGCCGGAGCGGCCGAGGCCTTGTCACCCGCAAATGACCCCGCGCACTGGGATGTGATCGAGGGGCAGGGCGCTTTGTTCCACCCCGCCTATGCCGGCGTTACCCTCGGGCTCATACACGGCTCTCAGCCCGACGCGCTCGTGCTGTGTCACGATCCGTCGCGCCGATGCATGGACGGCTATCCGGATTACCCCATTCCGAGCCTCGATTCGGCCATGAGGCAGTATCTGACCGCGGCCACGGTGACCAATCCAACAGCAAGGTTCGTGGGAATCAGCCTGAATACCTCGGGCCTGGATGGGGGGTCGAGGCGCAAGCTGGTGGCCTCTCTCAGAGACGACTTCGGACTGGCCGTGATCGATCCGATACTCGACGGAGCGGGTGACATCGCGCAAGCACTGGCGGTGGAATTCGGGCCCGGCACCGTGCAATGAAGCTCCGGGTCGAGGCAGAAAGGTGGCCGTACCGGACCCCGTTTCGGATCTCGCGTGGGGTGGAAGACGCTCTCGATGTGCTGGTCGTAACGCTGCGCGATGAACGAGGGCACCTCGGTCGTGGCGAAGCCGCCGGTGTCGACTATGCGGGTGAGACGATCGACACCATGAGGCAGCAGCTGGCGACGCTCGAGCCTGCTCTGGAGGCCGGCATGACGCGCTCGCAGCTACAGCGTCTGCTTCCGGCAGGCGGGGCGCGCAATGCGGTCGATTGTGCCCTGTGGGATCTGGAAGCCAAGACAACCGGCGTTTCAGTCTGGTCGCGGTCAGGCTTCGACCCTCCGCGCCCGCTTGTGACCTGCCTTACCCTCGGCATCGATACCAGCGAGGCCATGGGCCGCGCGGCGCGCGCGGTGCGCGGCATGCCGATGCTGAAAGTAAAGGTGAATGCGCGGCAGCACCTCGAGGCAGTGAGATCCGTGCACGGAGCCTGTCCGGATGCCTCGATCGTGGTTGATCCCAATCAGGCGTGGTCCGTCGGGCTGCTGAACCGGCTGGCTCCCGAGCTGCATGCGCTGGGCGTGGTGCTCATCGAGCAGCCGTTGCCGATGGTTTCGGAGGCAGACCTCGGTGACTACCGTGGACCGGTTCCCCTGGCAGCGGACGAGTCGTGCGCCGATGTGGCATCGCTGGCAGCGCTGTCGCGAGCCTACCGGTACGTCAACATCAAGCTGGACAAAACCGGTGGTCTTACCGAGGCGCTGGCGCTGGCGAGCGCCGCGCGTGCAGCGGGTTACGAGATCATGGTCGGCTGCATGGCCGGGACCTCACTCGCCATGGCACCGGGCATGGTGGTCGCGCAACGCGCGACGATCATCGACCTCGACGGGCCGTTGCTGCACGCTCGCGACCGTACCCCCGGCATTGAATACCGCAACGGTGTCATGCAGGTCCCGCCCCGGGAGCTGTGGGGTTGAGCACCCTATGACTGCAAGTCGCGCCGCGGGATGGGGAATGGGCGCGCTGCCGCGCATCGTGCGAGGCGAGGGCAGCTACGTTTACGACGCCGACGGACGGCGCTACCTCGACGGTTCGGGCGGCCCGGCCGCGTTCAGCATCGGCCACGCGAACCCCGAGGTCAACGCCGCGATCACCGCGCAACTGGAGAAAGTCGCGTGCGGCTACCGCTACCTCTTTACGAGCGAGCCGCTCGAGCAGCTGACGAGCCTGCTGCTCGCGCGCTGCGGACCTGAATTCGAGCATATCGTTTACTCGGGCAGCGGTTCGGAGGCGGTCGAGTCGGCGTTGAAGGTGGCGCTGCAGTACTGGGACGCGCGCGGGCTGTCGGCCAAGAAGCGCTTCATCGCCCGCGAGCGCTCCTATCACGGCAACACGCTGGGCGCGCTCTCGGTTTCAGGCTTCCTCGAGCGTCGCAGGCCCTTCGAGGGAAGCCTGCTGGACGTATCGTTCGTGTCGGCGGCCAATGCCTACCGCCCGCTGCGCGGACTCGCAGGATCGGCGCTGGTCGCAGCGCTCGTCGAGGAGCTCGACGAGCGGATCCGCGCCCTGGGTCCCGACAGTGTCGCGGCCTTCATCTTCGAGCCGGTGGTCGGAGCGGCGGGCGGCGCCGTGCCGGCGCCTGACGGATATGCCAGAGCGATCCGCGCGGTCTGCGACCGCCACCAGGTGCTCGTGATCGCCGATGAGGTGATGTGCGGTGCCGGCCGTTGCGGGACCTGGCGGGCGCTCGAGCACGATCGTGTCGTCCCGGACATCCTGGCGATCGGCAAGGGGCTCGCGGGCGGCTACATTCCGCTCGCGGCGACGATCGTCCGCAGGACTGTCGCGGAGACGATCGTCGCGGCGCAGGGGACGATACTCACCGGCCACACCTACTCAGGCCACACCGCGGCGTGCGCGGCGGGGCTCGCCGTGCAGCGCATCATCGAGCGTGAGTCCCTGGTGGCCCGCGTCAAGGCGCGCGGTGAGACGCTGCAGCGTGAGCTCAGGCAGGCTCTCGCGCGATTCGAGGAAGTGGGCGACGTGCGCGGTCGCGGCTACCTGATCGGGATCGAGCTGGTCCAGGATCGCGCGACTAAGGAGCCCTTCCCGGGGGAGCGGGCCTTAAGCCAGGCGATCGGTCGCCGTGCGTTCGAGGAGGGTCTGATCGTTTATCCCTGCGCGGGCAACGTCGGCGGCGTGAAGGGCGACACGATCATCGTGGCGCCCCCTTTCAATGCCTCCGAGGCGGAGCTCTCGGAGCTCATCGATAAGTTCACCGGAGCGATCGGCCGCACGCTGGCAGCGGGGTAACCTTCAGCGCGGTTGCCCGCATCGCTCCTGCTTCGAGCAGGATCGATGCCGGCACCGGTCAGTTCGGCGAGAGCCTCAGAAGCGCATTCCCACCCGGAGCCCGATGGTGCGCGGCTGAGCCGGGATGATGTAGGGCTGTGTGTCCACCGGCTTCGCGGACCCGTTGAAGAAGGTCGGTGCCGTCTGAGAGAAGCGGGAGAGCTGCGCGAGTCGGTCGAAGGCGTTCGTGAGGTATAGCTCGGCAGTCACCTTGTCGTAGGTCGCACCCAGTCTCAGATCCACCAGGGCGTACGGCGGCATGACGCCAACGATGCCCGACTGATCGACCCGCAACTGAACCGAGGCTGAGGACTGATACGTCCAGTTGCCCTGGAAGTAAGGCTCCAACCTGCCAATCGGGCTGAGGTTGAACCGGGCGACCAGGCTGCCTTTGAAGTCCGGGGTGATCGGCAGATGCGTGCCGGAGGGTGCCCACAGATAGCTCGGGGTGGGGTTGCCAGGGTGCACGGTGGGTACACCGATCTGATCCGCACAAGGCGGTCCCTGGGAGCAGACCTTCTGAGTTATATACGGGTTGATCCACTGGAAATTGAGGCTTCCCAGGAACCTCGGCGTGGGCGCCCACTCAAGGCTGCTCTCGAGGCCCGTGATTCGGGCACTCGCTGCGTTCTCGATGATGGTGACGCTGTTGACACCGAGGAACGAAAACTGGAAGTCGTTCCAGTCCTCGCGGAACATCGCACCGTTCCAACGCAGGCGGCGGTCGAACAGCTGTGTCTTCCAGCCGATTTCGTAGTTCTTGAGGAAATCGGCGCTGTACGGCGGGATGTTTGCCTGGGCAGTGCGGTTGATGCCACCGGGCCGGAAGCCCTTCGAGTAAGTCGCGTAGAACATCAGGTCCTGCACAGGTTTGTAAGTGAGATTGGCGAGCGGCACGGTGCCGTGATTGGCAGTACGCTGTGCGAGGTCGGTGCACGGTGTGAACTTGACGACCGCCGGACCGAAGCAGTGCCCCATGCCGGACCCGCCGTGGTTGGCTGAATAACCGAAGAATCCATCGACGGTGTTGTCGAACTTGTAGGCGCGGATTCCGCCGGTGAGCGACAGCTGCTTGGTGATGTCCCAGGTCGCCTGCGCGAATGCCGCCTGGTCCCGATCGACACGAGTCTCGTCGGTGAGCCAGATCGTCTGGAACAGGGTCGGTATCGAGAGCGCGTTCGCCAGGCCTGCCGGATTCATCGGTGAGCCATACGGGTTCACGAACCCGTAACCGGGCATGGTGTACTGCTCGAAGATGTTGTGCAGCTGGCGCTGGACGAAGACGCCAAAGGTTCCCTTGAGAGGGTATTTGGCCGGGGTGGTGAGCCGCAGTTCATGGCTCCACTTCTCGTAGTCGTGCCGGCTGTTGACGAGTTCCTGCCCCATGATCGGGCCGGTGTTCTGCGGGGTGGTTCCGTTCCCTGTCCAGTAGTACCCCGAACCATAAGCTCGGTCGTAGAACTCTGAGTAATCGCTG
>VBNP01000017.1:14256-18072 GCA_005877965.1 Gammaproteobacteria bacterium
CCCCCGAGTACACGAGGTCTAAGTTGCTGAACTTGCCTTCGATAGTGAGCGCGCTTTGATACCAGGTATCCGACGAGTTCTCCGGGGCGAAGTGCACCAGCTGAAGGTCGCTGACCGCAGGGTCGTAGGCGAAGAAGCCTTCCGTGGTGACATCCTCGGCCATAAAGGTCGGCGTGATCGACCAATCCCCGAGATTCCACCGCAGCGCGCCCCGGCCGCCTTTGGTATCGACCGTGTTGTAGTCCTTCTTCACGTACGCCGCATTCGTGATCGCCCCCGCCCCGATCGGGGCTGAAACAACACAGGGTGTCACGTTCGGATAGGAGCTGGGCGCTCCTGACCAGGTCGGAAAGGTTCGCACGCCGTTCGTGATGCACGCATTGGCGTTGGTGCCCGCGACGTTACTGATAAATCCGCCGTTATGCTCGGCCCAACCGACCAGGCGCACCGCCATGTCCGAGGTGATCGGAATGTTCACGAAGCCCTCGGCCTCGTAGCCATTGCCGTGGCTCAGGATCTGGTTGCCCTGCACGTCAAAGCCCGCGAGGACCTTGGTCGGATCGGGCTTGTTGGTGATGATGCGGACCGTGCCCGACTCGGAGCTCGCGCCGTAGAGTGTGCCCTGCGGTCCCTCGAGGACCTCGATGCGCTGAATGTCGTAGATGTGGACGTCGACGTTGCCGTCGATGGTCGTGACCGGCTGCTCGTCGAGGTACTCGCCCACGCTCGGCTGAGAGCCCGTATGGTTCGTGCCGCCGCTGACCACGCCGCGGATATAGATGTGCGATTCGCCGGGCTCACCGTTGCCGCCCTGGCCCTCGCCACGCACGTAGGCGATGCCGGGCGCGAACTTCACGTAGTCGTCGATGTTGACGATGTTGAGCTGCTCGAGCTTCGCGGTATCGAGCACCTGCACGCTGATCGGCACGTCCTGCAGGTTCTCGACGCGCTTCTGCGCGGTCACGATGATCTCTTCGAGGCCCCCGGTGCTCGCAGGAGCCGCGGGCGCTGGGGCTTGCTGCGCAAAAGCGGCCGGCATCGCTACGAGTAGGGCTGATGCGACAGGAACTCCCCCGCGAACGATCGTGCGGGGCTTCCGGGTCAGCTCCCGCATCAACTTGCGGCGTTTGCTGCGAGTCATCGATCGATCCCCCTTTTGTGGTTTTTGCGCAAGTCGTCGACCTTGTAAGCCTACGCCAAGCGCGTGCGAATTTTCAAATTGCGGCCGGAACGGCCGGGTACTCGCTGAGGACCGGCCCGAGGGCCTCCTTCAGAGGTAACAGCCAGGGCTCGTAATTTCTCCAGTGCTCAAGCGCTTCGTGGAAGATGGGCTGGCGTACCTGCTCGGAGCTCGGCGTGCGGACCGCCCGCTCGTTCTCGTAGAACCTGAGGCACTGCTCCTCAAAAGGCAGATGGCAATAAGCGAGCAGGCGGCGCACCTCGGTCTCCGTATCGGCCACGACGGTCTCGTAGATGACACGGTGGATCCTCCCCGGCAGCGCGCGATCGAAGTGCGCCATCAGCTCAACGTAGTCGCGGTAGTAGCGGCCGAGATCCTTGAGGTCGTACGTGAAGCTTTGACCGCGTGCAAAGTGCTGCTTGAAGCAGGAGAAGCCACAGGCGAGCGGATGCCGGCGCGCATCGATGACCCTGGCGTTCGGGAGCATGAGGAGGATCAGGCCCACATATTGGCAGTTGTTGGGATTCTTATCGATGAAGAAGAGCGCACCGCTCTTGCGCTGTATGCGCGTGGATTCGAGGTAGCTGGCGCCCAGCGCGTCGAGCTCTGTTGGCTTCAGCCCGGCAAGTATCTCGGGAAAGGGCTTGCCCGCCTCGCGCCCGCGCGTGTTGAGCTCGTGTGCGGTGCGCGGAACATCGGGCAGCTCCATGGTGCCTTCGACGAGCGAGTGACTGGCGAGGATCTGCTCCAGCAGCGTCGATCCAGCACGGGGAAGGCCGATGATGAATATGGGGTCCGGCGCCGGGCAGCCGGAACCTGCGCGCGAAGCGAAAAACTCGGCGGTGAACAGCGCCTTCGAGCGGCGGATGAAATCCGAGTTCTCATCCGCACTGTAGGGATAGGATTTGCGCCGCAGTGCATTGCCCCGCGCGTAGTGCGCAAACGACTCCCCGTAGACGGCCTGGTCCTCTCGCATCTTGCCGAGGGCGAATTCGAAGTGCAGTCGGTCCTCGTCCCCCAGATGCCCGTGCCCGAGCGCGGCGCGCATCGCACGCGCATCCTCCTCCGTGAAGTGAAGGGTCTTCAGGTTGGCCAGGCTCCAGTAGGCCTCGCCCAGTGTCGGCGCGAGCGCGATCGCGCGGCGATAGGCGGCAACGCTTTCGGCGAGCCGGCCGGTCGTTCTCAGCGCATGACCATAGCTCATCCACATCTTCGCCTGGCCAGGGTGCTCCTTGAGGAGCTCTTCGTAGACCCGGATGGTTCCGGTGTAGTCGCCGAGGTTGGCGAGAATGGCGGCCTGCAGATTGCGATAGCCCGGATCGCGCGGCGCCTTGGCGAGCAGCTGCTCGACATGCTCGAGAGCCGTCTGCGCCCGGCCATTTCGGTTCAGCAGCATGGCGTAGTTATGGCGCGCGGCATCGAAGCCCGGCGCCAGCTCGAGACAGCGTTCGAGGAGTCGCAGTGCATCGACGATGCGCCGCAGCCGGGCGAACACCTCCGCCTGCATCCTCAGCGCTGCGACATCCGTGGGGAAGCGCTGCAGATGCGCTGCGAGGCGCGCCTGGGCGACCGGGAGATCGTTCGCGACGAGAGCAGCCGCGGCCTCCAACAACCGCGGATCGTGCGTCGCGGCCTTGATGAAGCGCGCCCGTGCCTGATCCGCACCGGCCGCATCGCCGGCAGCATCGAGCTGATCGGCGAGCAGACGCCACCCGTCCGCGAGGTCGGGCTTGAGCGCAACGGCGCGGCGCAGCGCCGTGATCGCCTCCGTACCTCGATCCGATTCGGCGAGGGCGGCTCCGAGCTCGAGGAACACGGCGCCGACCGCGGACTGCTCACGCGCCAGGGGCTCGAGCAACTCGAGCGCGGCCTGCGTCTGGCCCGCGATCCGCAGCGCGGCGCCGAGAATGAGGCGTGCGTGCGGATGCCCGGGCGCCACCCTCAGTATTTCTGTAGCCTGCTCCGCGGCGAGGCGGGCATCCCGCTCCAGCAGCCGCTGCGCGTGACCGAGGGCGACGCTGAGCGACCCAGTCGGCTCTGCTGCCTTACTCAAGGTCTCCTGCCTTCATGCGCCGGGCGGACGGCAGTATGCCAGGTCACGACGCGACAGCTTCGGGCTCCGTGCCGCCCGTCGACCAGCGCAACGGCGCCAGCCTCGGGATCATCCATACCCAGCCGAGGAGTCCGAGGAGACTTACGCTCGCGGCCACCAGGAACGCCGCAGTGAAGTGCCGCGTCTGCTGGACCAGGAGCCCGGTGAGGGCTGGTGCGATCACACCGGCGAAATTACCGCAGGCATTCTGAATTCCCACCCAGCGGCCGGCGGCACCGGGACCCGCGAGGATCTGCGACATGGCGAATACGCCCGGCGAGGACATGCCCGACAGGACCTGGTAAATAAAGATGCCTGCGAGCGCCTCGGTCGGCGTCCCGAGCGCGATGCCCAGCATGCAGGCCACCGAGCCCACGTGAGCGACGACCATCACTGACTTGTAAGCGAGGTTCGCCTGGTCGTGCCGCGTGACGATGCGATCGATGCCCCACCCGGCGAGCAGCGCGCTCAGCGCATTCACCGCATAGGCACTGCCGGTCAGGCTCGCCATCTCGATGGTCGAGAAGCCGCGCTCGCCCACGAC
>VBNP01000240.1 GCA_005877965.1 Gammaproteobacteria bacterium
GCCCGGGCCGATCCCCCGCTCGGCGAGCAGGGCCGCCAAGCCGTCGGCCTGGGCCCGCAGCTCGCCGTAGCTCCACGTGCGCACTTCGCCGTCCTCGCCCTCCCAGATCAGCGCCCGACGCTCGGGGGGATGGCGGTCGACGCACACGTGAGCGAAGTTGAGCGCGCCCCCGACGAACCACTTCGCCCACGGGATGCCGTCAGAGGTGTCGAGGACCTTTCCGTATGGCGTGGCGAACTCGATGCCGAGAAAGCCCACGACCGCGTCCCAGAACCATTCGGGCTCGTCGATCGAACGCCGCACCAGCTCGTCGAAGTGGTCGATGCCGTGGGCGGCCATGAAGCGACCGACGTTGGTGGCGCCCGGATCGCTCGGGAACCACGCCGGGTCCCTCATCGTGAGAGCAGCTCCTCCAGGGCGCCCAGCAAGAGGGTCACGTTTCGGGGCCGGGCCGTGTTGCCCATGCAGCCGACACGCCAGACCCTGCCGGCGAGTAGCGGTCGACGAGGTCTCGGCGGGCGGAGGCGCCGTCGACGCCCTCGGGCAGCCACACCGCCGTGAGGTCGGGCAGGCGGTGGCCCTCCTCGGCGAAGAGCCGGAAGCCCAGCTTCTCGAGGCCCTCCTGGAGGGCGCGCCCACAAGACTGGTGGCGGGCCCAGGACGCCTGAAGCCCTTCCTCGAGGAGCACGCCCAACCCGGCGTGCAGGGCGTACAGCATGGAGATGGGTGGCGTGTGGTGGTACTTGCGAGCGGCGCCCAGGTACTCGCCGATCATCCCCAGATCGAGATACCACGACTGCGACCGCTCCACGAAGCGCTCCCGCGCCCGATCCGACACCGTGAGCGGAGCCAGCCCGGGCGGGACGCTGAGGCACTTCTGGGTGCCGGCATAGGCGATGTCGACACCCCAGGCGTCGATATTGACCTCGATGCCGCCCAACGACGTCACGCAGTCGACGAGGAGAAGGGCGTCCCCTTTCGCCGCTCCCAGCGGGGCCACGTCGTTCCGAACACCGGTGGACGTCTCGGCGTGGACGACTGCGATGACCTTCGGCGACGGGTGGGCGTCGATGAGCCGTCGGGGATCGAGCGTCCGGCCCCACTCCGCGTCCACCCGCACGACCTCGGCGCCGCAGCGCGAGGCCACGTCACACATGCGCTCGCCGAACAGTCCGTTGACGCCCACGACGACGACGTCGCCCGGGCCCACGACGTTGACGAAGGCCGCTTCCATACCGGCCGAGCCCGTGCCGCTCACAGGAAGGGTCAGAGCGTTGCCGGTCTGGAACACGTTGCGCAGCCGGTCGCAGGTCTCGTCGAGCAGGCCGAGGAAGGCGGGATCGAGATGGCCGACGACGGGCCGGGCCAGAGCCTGCATGACCTCCGGGTAGGGGTTGGACGGGCCCGATCCCATCAGCACGTGCTCGTTGTTCGAAAGTGAAAGGACCAAGCCGTCGAGGATGTCGGCCTCGCTCACCAGGCACTCGGCGAAGTCGAAGAAGCGCATGACGGCGACGAGGATGGCGGCCCCGCCCACGATCACGTCGGCCCTCGCCTCCTCGAGCCCGGGGTTGTGGATCCGTTCGGCCCGCGACTCCGTGGCAAGCGTGCGGAAGACGTCCTCGGCCGCGGCACGCGTCAGAACGAAGTGGTGGATGCGGTCACGGTCGTACTGCGGGAGGCCCTGCTCGACGGCGGCGACGGTTGTGACCGTGCCCGCCAGTCCGACGAACCGCCGGGCCTCACGCGAGGCCGGCAACTCTCTGGCCACGTCCTCCAGGTGGTCGCGGGCCACGGAGACGACCTGGCTGAGCTCTTCGGGCGCGGGAGGGTCGTGGTGCAGGAACTTCTCGGTCAGGCGCACGCACCCCATGTCGACCGAGAGCACCCCCTCCGGCTCCGTGGTGCCGACCGCGAACTCTGTCGACCCCCCGCCGATGTCGGCGACGAGGAAGGGCCCGTCGGCGGGATCCAGCGCCGCCGTGGCGCCGAGAAAGGAGAGGCGCCCTTCGGCCTCTCCGGACAAAAGCTCAGGTCGCACGCCCACGATGTCTTCGGCCCCACCGAAGAACGTCTCCCGGTTGGCGGCGTCGCGCGCCGCCGACGTCGCCGTCATCCGCACCCGCTCGACGCCGAGCCCGTCCATCACCCCGCGGTACTCGCGGAGGACGTCCAGGGTGCGGTCGACGGCTGCCGGCGCCAGCTCGCCGGTGGCGTCGACGGCCTGGCCCAGCCGGGTGATGCGCATCAGGCGCTCGAGCGTGCGGTCGCCGCCCTCGCTGACGAGAAGCCGGGTCGAGTTCGTGCCGCAGTCGACGGCGGCGAGCACGGGGCCGTCAGCGGCCACGGAGTCGCTCCTCGACCCAGCGGCCGATGGGGTCGTCTCCTCCCGCCAGATGCCAGGCGTAGTGGGCGTGCAGGCACTTGACGCCCCGGCGGGTGCCGCCCACCCCGCCCGCGGGACGGGGCCCGGTGTGGCCGCCAGGCAGAGCGGCGTCGCGCTCGGCCGCGTATCGGGCGTGGGCGGCGGCCAGCTCGGCCGGGCTGACGGCGGCCTCGGCCGCCCGTACCCCACCCGCCGACTCCAGCCTGCTCACCGCGTCGCAGAGCTCGGCGTCGACGAGCCAGTAACGGGTGGGCATGGGGGTGCCGTCTTCGAGGAGGGGCTCGTTCCGGATCACCACCGGTTCTCCGTCCGGTCCGCGCACGGCGACCTCGTACCGGCCCTGTGGCGGCCGGCCCAGCAACCGGGTGACGGTGGCGTGGTCGTCTGGCACCGCTCCAGTCAACCGCGGACGGCCTCGTACAACCGGAGCGCCTCCTCGGGATCGCCGTCATGGCGGAAGTAGACGAAGGTGGGCTTCTCCAGCGACACCAGTCGTGCCGCCCACCCGTCGAGGGCGGCGGCGTCGTAGCGGGCCCGGCGCAGGCGCACGTAGGCGATGCGACCGGCGTCGCTGAGCACGGGTGCAGCGTCGTCGCGGTCGCGGTCGGTGGTGACCAAGGAGGCCCCCTTGCTGTCGAGCCTGTCGACGATGGCCGGTGTGTGCCACGCCGGTGCCAGCTCGAAAACCGCCGACGGTTGGGCCGGCAGGGCCGCCAGCAACCGATCGAGGCGCCCGACATCAGGCTGCCGGTGCGGTAGCTGGAAGAGGACCGGCCCCAACCGGGAGCCGAGCGGCGCCACGGCCGAGAAGAAGGCCTCGACGCGTTCCTCGACGCCGGCGAGGTCAGCGCGGTGGGTGATCCCCACGTGGGCCTTGACCGCGAAGCGGAACTCCTGCGGCACGCTTTCCGTCCATCCTTGGAGGATCGATTGCTGGGGACGGCGACGGAAGGTGTTGTGGGCCTCGACCGTCGGCAGGCGCACCGAGTACTCGGCCAACATGCGGGCGGGCGGGGTGCGCAGCGGGTAGAAGGCTCCCACCCACGTCCGGTACGACCAGCCGCTCGTGCCCACAAGCACTTCAGCCACAGCCAATAATGGCGGCATGGACAGGTCAAAGCGGGCGCTGGTGATCGTCGACCTCCAGAACGACTTCTGCGAGGGCGGCTCGCTGGGCGTCGACGGTGGCGCCGAGGTCGCCCGTCGGATCAGCCGCTACGTCGCTCGCCACGGCGCCGACTACGACCTGGTCGTGGCCAGCCGCGACTACCACATCGAGCCGGGGGGACACTTCTCCGATCACCCCGACTTCCGCGACTCGTGGCCGGCCCACTGTGTCGTCGGGACGCCCGGGGCCGAGTTCCATCCCGACTTCACCGTGGACCGCCTCGACGACGTCTTCAGCAAGGGCGCCTACTCGGCCGCCTACTCCGCCTTCGAGGCCGTCGACGCCGAGGGTCGCACGCTCGAGCAGGTGCTCCGCGAGGCGGGTGTGGAGGAGATGGACATGGCTGGCCTGGCCACCGACTACTGCGTCCGGGCCACCACCCTCGATGCCGTCAAGGCCGGCTTCCGGGCCCGGGTCCTCACCGACCTCGCCGCCGGCGTGAACCCCGAGTCGACGGCGGCGGCCCTCGAGGAGATGGCGACCGCGGGGGTGGACCTGGCCGAGAGCTGACGCTGGAAATTTCACACAGCGAAATGGTTGTGACCGCGTCCGCTCCGCCCCGCTTTCAGGAGCGCGTTCTCTGCGCCATACCCGACCCCCGGGGACCTGGCCAAGCGCCGACGTGCCGTTCGGCGTCATCTGCCCGCTCACGACCAGTTCACGGATCGCATCGGGAACCACCGCGGGCAGCCGCACGCGTAGCGTCGCCGCCATGCCTGCCCCGCGCTGGTTCTTTCGCTTCATGTACGACCGCGAGAGCGCGGCCTGGGAGCGGCGACGCGACGAGCCGGAGCACGGTGAGCTGGTCGAGCGGACCGCCGATGAGCTCGCGAACGTGGTTGCACCGCCCGGACCTGTAGCCGACCTCGGCTGCGGACCTGGCGCGCACGCGCTCGCACTCGCGCGGCGCGGTTACGACGTCGTCGGTGTCGACGGGTCACCTCGCATGGTTGAGGTCGCGCGGACACGAGCAGCGCGCGACGAGGTCGACGCGACGTTCGACGTGCACGACGTCAGCGCGCCGCTCCGCTTCGCGGACGCGTCGCTCGGAGGTGTCCTCGCGATCCTCGTCCTACAGCACCTCCCGCATCCCGCGGCCTTCATCGCCGAGATCCGGCGCTGCCTCCGGCCGGGCGGGCACCTGTTGATCACCGCTCCCGCCCGCGACAGCACGTCGCTCACGTCCCAGAACCTGTACTGGCGGCTGCGCGCAGCGTGCTATCACCTCGTGCCCGGCGTCGTCCGCTTCTACGACACGAACTCCCTCCCTCGTCTAGTCGAGGACCAGGGCCTGACCGTCGTCGAGTGCAACGGCGAGCCCGGTCGCGTGAGCGTGTTGGCTCACGCATAACCTCGCTCGTCGAATGTGCCCTCCAACGCCGGTTGCACGGCGCTCGCGATGTGGTCGACCGGCACTTCGGTGAAGCTGCTGGTAGCGGGCGAGACAAGTTCGACGAGATCAACCTTCGGCAACGGGCTTGTCGAACAACAGGATCTCCTCCTCGTCGGGAGGTTGAAAAATCGTTGCCCACCTTTCAAAGTGAGCCCGTGTCATAGGCGAGGCTGTCCACTCGCCCGACGCATTGCGACGTTCAGCTCGCTCGATTAGCTCCCCCAAGGGCGCATCGAGGTAATGCAGTTCGACTCCCACCCCCAAAGCTCGCGCCCCGAGTCGTTTCTCATCCCGTTCAACTCGCGCCCAGCGGCCCCACTCCAAGATCACGCTCTGGCCCTGGGCGAGGAGGTCCTGGGAAAGAACCCACAGCTGATGCTCGAGACGCACTCGGAATTCTTCATCCCACACATCGGCACCCAGTTGAGTCGCCCACCCGTCCTTATCCAACCTGATGGCGGGGATCTTGGGTGCGAGCTGACGAGCGAGTGCCGACTTGCCCGAGGCTGGAAGCCCACAGATCAGCACGAG
>VBNP01000241.1 GCA_005877965.1 Gammaproteobacteria bacterium
CGCAAGATCGGCGTCGATACCGGCGGCTCGAACGTGCAGTTCGCGGTGAATCCGTCCGACGGGCGGCTGCTGGTGATCGAGATGAATCCGCGCGTGTCGCGCTCCTCGGCGCTCGCCTCCAAGGCGACCGGCTTTCCGATCGCCAAGATCGCCGCCAAGCTCGCGGTGGGTTACACGCTCGATGAGCTGAAGAACGACATCACCGCGGGCGCGACGCCGGCCTCCTTCGAGCCCTCGATCGACTACGTGGTCGTGAAGTTGCCGCGTTTCACGTTCGAGAAGTTTCCGGCCGCCAATGACCGGCTCACCACCCAGATGAAATCCGTCGGCGAGGTCATGGCCATCGGCCGCACCTTCCAGGAATCGCTGCAGAAGGCGCTGCGCGGGCTCGAGACGGGCCTCGACGGACTCACCCCGCAGCTGTCGATGCCGCTCACCGACGAGAGCCGCGACCGCCTCGCGCACGAGCTGCGTGCGCCCGGGGCCGATCGACTGCTGTACGTGGCGGACGCGTTTCGCGCCGGCTGGGCGGTGGCGCGCGTGGCCGAGCTCACCCGCATCGATCCCTGGTTCCTGGCGCAGATCGAGGAGCTGGTGAGGCAGGAAGCCGAGGTGCGCGAACACGGCCTCGGAGCGCTCAGCGCCGAGCGCCTGCGGGTACTGAAGCGCAAGGGCTTCTCCGATGCCCGCCTGGCGCGGCTGCTGGACATGCCGGAGAAGGCGATCCGCGACAAGCGTCACGAGCTCGGCATCGTGCCGGTGTACAAGCGCGTCGACACCTGCGCGGCGGAGTTTGCCACCTCCACCGCCTACCTCTACTCGACCTACGAGGAGGAGTGCGAGGCGAATCCCACCGATAAGCGCAAGATCATGATCCTGGGGGGCGGACCGAACCGCATCGGCCAGGGCATCGAATTCGACTATTGCTGCGTGCACGCCGCGCTGCAGCTGCGCGAGGACGGCTTCGAGACCATCATGGTCAACTGCAACCCCGAGACCGTCTCGACCGACTACGACACCTCCGACCGCCTGTACTTCGAGCCCCTCACCCTCGAGGATGTGCTCGAGATCCTCGCCAAGGAGCGGCCCGCAGGGGTCATCGTGCAGTTCGGCGGCCAGACCCCGCTCAAGCTCTCGCGGGCGCTGGAGGCGGCCGGTGCGCCGATCGTCGGCACCTCGCCCGACTCGATCGACATCGCCGAGGACCGCGAGCGTTTCCAGACACTGGTGCGCAATCTCGGGCTGAAGCAGCCGGCGAACGCCACGGCGCGCACCGAGGACCAGGCGGTGCGCGTGGCGCGCGAGGTCGGCTTTCCCCTCATCGTGCGCCCGTCGTACGTGCTCGGGGGACGCGCCATGGAGGTGGTGTTCAACGAGGACGACCTGCGGGCCTACATGACACACGCGATGCGGGTGTCGAACGACAGCCCGGTGCTGCTCGATCGCTTCCTGGACGTCGCCATCGAGGTGGACGTGGACGCGGTGTGCGACGGTGAGGACGTGCTGATCGGCGGCATCATGGAGCACATCGAGCAGGCCGGCGTGCACTCGGGTGATTCGGGCTGCTCGCTCCCGCCCAACAGCCTCACACGCGAGATGCAGTCCGACCTGCGCGATCAGACGCGCAAGCTGGCGCGCGCGCTGAACGTGGTCGGGCTCATGAACGTGCAGTTTGCGATCCAGAGCGGCGTGATCTACGTCCTCGAGGTCAACCCGCGCGCCTCGCGCACCGTGCCATTCGTCTCCAAGGCGACCGGGCTGCCGCTCGCCAAGATCGCGGCGCGGGTGATGACCGGGCGCAAGCTCCGCCAGCTGGTGGGTGCCGTGGAGCGCGTGCCCGGGTATTTCTCGGTGAAGGAGGCGGTGTTCCCGTTCGCCAAGTTCCCGGAAGCCGACCCGATCCTGGGTCCGGAAATGAAGTCGACCGGTGAGGTCATGGGCACCGGGCGCACCTTCGGTGAGGCTTATGCCAAGGCACAGACCGCCTCGGGGGTGGTCCTGCCGCGCCACGGTGTGTGCTTCATCAGCGTGCGCGATCGTGACAAGGGCCCGGCGGTGATGCTGGCCCGCAAGCTCATCGATCGCGGTTTCGAGCTGCTGGCGACCGAGGGCACCGCGCGCGCGCTGAGTGAGGCGGGCGTCACCTGCCGCCGCGTGAACAAAGTGCGCGAAGGGCGACCGCACATCGTGGACATGATCAAGAACGACGAAATCGATCTCATCGTCAACACGACCGAGGGCAAGCAGGCCATCCGCGAATCGAACTCTATTCGCCGTGAGGCGGTGCACCGCCGCGTCACTTATTACACGACGCTCGCCGCGGGGCTCGCGACCTGCGAAGCGCTCGATCACCTCGACGAAGTCGAAGTGAACCGCCTGCAGGATCTGCACAACGAGGCGTTGAGCGCATGAAGCGCACTCCCATGACGCTGCGCGGCGCCGAGGCGCTGCGCGCGGAGCTCAAGCGGCTGAAGTCGGAAAGCCGGCCGAGCATCATCAAGGCGATCGCCGAGGCCCGCGGGCACGGGGATCTGTCCGAGAACGCCGAGTATCACGCCGCGCGCGAGCAGCAGGGATTCGTCGAGGGCCGCATCAAGGAGATCGAGCACAAGCTCGCCAGCGCCGAGGTGATCGAACCCGACAGGCTCCCCAACACCGGCAAGGTGGTCTTCGGTGCGCGGGTGGAGCTGGAGGACCAGGCGGACGGTGCGCGCGTGGTGTACCAGGTGGTCGGCGAGGATGAGGCGGATATCCGGCAGGGGCGCATCTCGGTGACCTCGCCCATTGCGCGCGCGCTGGTGGGCAAGTCGCAGGGTGAGGTCGTGGACGTGGCCGCCCCGGGGGGTACGCGCTCGTACGAGATCGTCGCGGTGCGCTTCGAGTAGCGCGCACCGGCCTCCGGCGCCGCAACCCAGGCGCGCGCTCAGGTGTCGGGGATGAGTATGCCGGGCAGTTCGGGCCGCGGGCGGTAGAGTACCGCGACGTTGCCGATGCGCTGTACGAGAATGCTGCCGGTGTGGCGCGCGAGCGCGACGAACACTTCATCCCGCGCTGCGCGATCGCCGCCGGGCGCCTTCACCTTGATGAGCTCGTGGTCGCGCAGGGCGCGCTCGGTCTCGCGCGCGACCGCCGCCGTGAGCCCGGCGCTGCCGAGACGGATCACGGGCTTCAGGGCATGCGCCAGAGCGCGCAGATGTCTGCGCTGGCGCTCGGAGAGCCCGGGAGCGCCCGCGGCGCCGGCGGGGTGCGCGCACTTGTCCATCGGCTCATTGTGTAGGAGGAACTTATGCCGCGCACGGGCAAACTAAATCGATGAGCCGGCGTACCAGGAGCAGCGACAGGTGGCTAAAGGAGCACTTCTCCGATCCGTTCGTGCAACGCGCCCAGAGCGCGGGCTGGCGCTCGCGCGCGGTGTTCAAGCTCGAGGAAATCGACCGCCGCGAGCGGCTGCTGAAGCCCGGACAGACCTGCCTTGATCTGGGAGCCGCCCCGGGAGCGTGGAGTCAGTACGCCCGCAGGCGGGTGGGGCGCAACGGCCGGGTCATCGCCACGGACGTGCTCGCCATGCCCGAGCTTGCCGGGGTCGAGTTCGTGCAGGGCGACGTCCGCGAGCAGGAGGTGCTCGATGAGCTCCTCAGGCTGCTGCCGGGACGGCAGGTCGACGTCGTGCTGTCGGACATGGCGCCAAACTTGAGCGGGGTCGACGTCATCGA